>JBDHIK010000041.1:0-22011 GCA_039587475.1 Gemmatimonadota bacterium
ACCGCCGGAACACAAAACGACCCTCGGACATGGCGCCCGAGGGTCGTTCCCGTCGTATCCGTCGGGGCGGTAGGTATCAGCCCCGGAGCACGTCCCCGACCTCCCCAACCGCATCGATGGCGTTGTCCACGTCCCTGGACAGCGCCCGGGCCTGCTGGGTGGCCTGGGTGAGATCGCCGAGGACCTCCTGCATGTTGGCGGACTTGAGGCGCAGCAAGTCGAACCGGACGTTCTGCATGGCCAACACACAGGATTCGAGCTTGCGGGCCGTCCGGCGCCGCCGTTTGTCCAGGGCCTTGATGGAATCCCGTTGGCGTTCCAGCAAGCTGGTGCGCCGCTGCCGGTCCTCATCGTCGGGCTCGACCTCGAGCGACACCAGGCGCTCTTCGATCCGCACCAGTTCCCGGCGGTCCACCTGATTCTCGAGTTCGACCAATGTGAGCGCCAGGTACTGAGCCTTCTGGTACAGGCCATCGATCGTCTTCGATACGTCCGGCAGCAGGGTCCGCTCTGATTCGGGCATGCCCTCCAACTGCTTGGCGATCGCTCCCCGGTCACGCTCCATCTGCAGCAACGTCTGGGTGTGGGACCCGAAGTCCTCCACGGTGGGGCGCCCCGACCGCGGCAGTCCCTTGCCCCCCTTCCGAGAAGCCAACTGGTGTTCGACTGAGTCCGGGGCCGGGGGCCGGCGCAGGACGTCGCGCCAGCTGTACCCGGCCTGCCACACCTTGGCATAGTTCGAGAGCAGGCCGATGCCCCAGATCGCAGCCGGGAACATGAACCATGGTGGATCGAGCTGCGTCGTCGCGACATTCAGCAGGAACAGTCCGCCGTTCACCGAGGCCCAGGTGGCAAACTGTTGCCTGGTGCGTTGCAGGATCGCCGGCTCGCCCGTATTCCGGACGAGCTTGTTCCGCTTGTCCTGCTCTTCGTCCCACGAGCGCCGTCGCCGCGGCGTTCGTGGTGGGTTGCGACTCTTGGCCAGGGAACGGTCGGCCGATGACCGGTGGCGGGGTCGTTCCCCGGGACGCGAACGTTCCTGGGATGGCCGCCGCGCCACCCCCGGTCGTGACGTACGCCGCGCCAACCGATCGGACGACCGACCACCCGGTTGCTCCGCGTTCCAACCCAGTCCGGTCGGCTGGTACCCCGTGACCGTCCGGCTCTCCAACGCACGGTGCAATGCTTCAGCGGTGGGCCACCGGTTCTGAGGATCCTTCTCCAGACACCGGCTGATCGCCAGACCCAGGTCTTCCGGAACGTCCTGACGCAGGCCCGACACCAGGGGGGCCGGCTCCGTGATCTGCTTCATGAGGATGCCGGCGACGTTGGGCGCCTTGAACGGCAAGCGCCCCGTCGCCATCTGGTAAGCGCAAATCCCCAGGCTGTAGATGTCCGACCGACCGTCGATCACCTTCTCACCCGCCGCCTGCTCGGGGCTCATGTAGGAGGGTGTGCCGATGGCGACGCCGGCACCCGTCAGGGTGGCTCCCGAAGCCCCCGACAGCGCCTTGGCGATTCCGAAGTCGGTCACCATCACCCGGCCTCGAGTGCCTTCGAGAAGGATGTTGTCGGGCTTGATGTCGCGATGGACGATTTCGACCGCGTGCGCCGCGCTCAACGCGTCGGCCGTCTCCTTCATGATGCGGCGCACTTCCTCGACCGGAAGTTGACGTCGGCGCTTGAGGCGATGGGACAGCGGCTCGCCTTCGACCAACCCCATGATGAAATACACCAGCCCCTCACCCTCACCGACGTTGTGGATCGGTACGATGTGAGGATGCGTGAGGCGGGCGGCCGTCTGGGCCTCACGGGTAAACCGTTCACGGATCTCCTGTTGGAACGCCAACTCCGGAGGCAGCACCTTGATGGCCACCCGACGGTGCAGACGATTGTCCCGGGCCCGGTACACGACCCCCATCCCACCACGGCCGATTTCACCCTCGATGGTGAATGAGCCGTGGAGGGCCTTGGTCAAGCGACCCGGGAGGGTCGTTTCGCTAGGGTCAGTCATGCCTCGTCCAAGTGGAACCGGAAGGAGAACCCCGTAATCTGCGTCGAGATGGTCTTGTGAGCAACGATTAGGCCCCAGAGGAGCCCGAGAATACCGGCATTTCGGCAGGGAACGCCCCTGGCACTGACACGATGACTTGCCATATTGGCAGTAAGTGGACCGGTTAGGGCCGACCTGGATGGCATGCCAGGGCCCTGTCGGCATGGTATACGGGCGTTTGCCGCGGATCCCGTGGCCCTCCAGGCCGGCTGGCATATCGGGTGCATCCATGATGGTGGAACTGCGCCCGAAACGAGATAGCGCCCTTCGGCGTTACTTAAGGAGATATGAGCAACATGTCGGAACGTTTGACGATACCAGTATTGCCGCTGCGGGAGGTCGTCCTCTTTCCCTCGGTTTCCGCCCCCATTGGGGCTGGTCGACCGGGGACGCTCCGGGCCATCGAGGCCGCCCTGGCCACCGAAGAGAAGCTGATCTTCGCGGTGTCCCAACGACAGAACGTCGAGGACGTCAGTCCCGAGTTGCTGTACACCATCGGCACGGTGGCCCGGGTAGGCCAGGTGCAGCGTGGTTTGGCGGGCATGCAATTGCTGCTGAACGGCGAGTACCGCGGCATCGCCATGCAGTACCGCGAGCATGAAGGTTACCTCGAAGCAACGGTGCGGGAAGCCGAGGAGATGGGCCCGGTCGACTCCGAGGATGCCGCCTTCGTTGCCCTGTACCGGGAGGCTCGCGAGCGGGCCGCCGAACTGGGTCACAAATCGGGTCTCCCGGACGAGGTGGTCCAGCAGGTACTGGCAGGGGTGAAGGACCCCGGGCAGTTCGCCGATCTGATCTCGGGGTATATCGACATCGAGCCGGCACAGCGGCAGGTGCTGCTGGAAACCTTGTCGGTCGAAGAGCGGTTGCGACGGGTGCTGGTGCACGTCCAGCGGCATGTCGCGGTGCTCGACGCTCAGGAGGACATCAAGTCGCAAGTCCAGGAGGAACTGGGTGAGCGCCAGCGCGAAATGATCCTTCGGGAACAGCTCAAGACCATCAGGCAGGAACTGGGCGAAGATGAGGACGGCGACGAGTTCGATGAATTGCGCCGAACCCTGGATGGGCTGCCCCTCCCGGAGGCTGCCCGCAAGGAAGTCGATCGCGAACTGAGCCGATTGTCCCGCATCGCGCGCGAATCGATGGAGTCCCAGGTCATCCGGACGTTCCTGGAGAACATCGCGGAGCTGCCGTGGGGGAACCGAAGCGACGACCATCTCGATTTGTCGGAAGCGGCCGCTATCCTGGACGAGGACCATTACGCCCTTGGTGACGTAAAGGACCGCGTGCTGGAGTTCCTGGCCGTGCGCCAGCTGCGTGACGCCGCTGCAGAATCGGTGGAGGCCGCCGCGGCAACCGAAGAGTTGGAGGCGCCTGAGACCGCCAAGACCTCGAGTGCCGAGGCGCCGCGCCCCACACCCGACAACGAGGAAGAGCTGGAGACGCCTGAGACAGCCCCGACCTCCAGTGCCGAGACGCCGCGCCCCGCTCCGGGCAACGAGGACGACAAGGCCCCCAAGGGGCCCATCCTGCTGTTCGTGGGGCCGCCGGGAGTCGGCAAGACCTCCGTCGCCAAGTCGATCGCCCGGGCCATGGGCCGTGAGTACGTCCGTATCTCGCTCGGCGGGGCTCGCGACGAGGCCGACATCCGCGGTCACCGGCGCACCTATGTAGGGGCCATGCCGGGGCGCATCGTACAGGGGATGAAGCAGGCCGGTACCAAGAACCCGGTCTTCCTCCTGGACGAAGTCGACAAGCTGGGGGTCTCCTTCCAGGGCGACCCAGCCAGCGCCCTACTGGAAGTGCTCGATCCGGCGCAGAATGACAGCTTCACCGACCACTATCTGGGCGTCCCGTTCGACCTGAGCGAGGTGCTGTTCATCGCCACGGCGAATTTCATCGAGAACATCCCCGGCCCGCTGCTCGACCGCATGGAAGTCGTGGAGTTCTCCGGGTACACCGACGGGGAGAAGCTTCACATTGCCCGCCGGTATCTGTTGCCGAGACAGATCGAAGAGAATGGACTCGACGAGCGGCGGCTCCAGGTGACGGATGAAGCCATCACCGAGACCATCGGTTCCTACACTCGGGAAGCGGGGGTGCGGCAGCTCGAGCGTGAACTCGGCAAGCTGGCCCGAAAGGTGGCACGCCGTATCGCCACCGGCGAAGTGGAGCAGTTATCCGTTGGGCCGGATCGGATCGAGGACCTTCTGGGTCGCCCCAGAGTGCACCCCGAGCGCGCGGCCGACCACGATCACGTCGGGGTCGCCACCGGCATGTACTACACGCCGATCGGGGGCGACATCATGTTCGTCGAGGCCTCCACCATGCGGGGCAAGGGCGACCTCGTCCTGACCGGCCAGCTGGGTGACGTCATGAAGGAGTCGGCGCAGGCCGCCTGGACCTACGCCCGCACCCACGCGGCCGCCCTGCAGATCGACGAGGAGATGTTCGAACGCGATGTGCACATTCACGTTCCCGCCGGGGCCGTCCCCAAGGAAGGGCCGTCGGCGGGGATTGCCATGGCCACCGCACTCGTCTCGGCGCTGTCCGGCAAGCCGGCCCGGCACGATGTCGCCATGACCGGAGAGATCACCCTGCGGGGCCGGGTTCTTCCCATCGGAGGGGTCAAGGAAAAGGTGCTGGGGGCCGTGCGGGCAGGAATCTCGACCGTCGTGTTGCCGAGGGATAATGAGGCCCACCTTGATGACCTCACCCCTGAAGTGCGCGATGCCCTCACGGTGCACCTGGTGGAGGATCTGGGGGAGGCGTTGGCGCTGACACTGCGTGGGGCCACACTGCGTGAGGGGAAGCTGCTGTTCGGGGAAGAGCCGCCAGCGAGCCCGGAGCCTCGATCGCCGAGACTCGCCGGCTAACCCTCGACCTCGTCGGCGAAATTCACGCGATTTCGCCCGGTGGACTTGGCGCGATAGAGCGCCAGGTCGGCCGCATGGGTCAGGTCGGACGCCGTCGCGCCGTCCTTCGGATAGATGGCGACCCCGATGCTGACCTGGATCGGCACCTGTTCGCCGTCCCGGGTGACCGCCGGACGGTCCCGCAGGGCCTGTCGCAGTTTCTCCGCGACCTTCCCCGCCGCCTCGCGTTCATTGCCGCGCAGGATGATCCCGAACTCCTCGCCGCCGTAGCGGCCGATCAGGTCGCTGGCCCGCGAGGCATTCTGGAACACGTTGGCCACGTGCAGCAGTACCTGGTCACCCACCAAGTGCCCGTGCCGATCGTTGACTCGTTTGAAATGGTCGATGTCGACCATCAGGAACGCAAACTGTTCCTGGTTCCGATGGGCATACTCGGTGGCGTTGTGCAGTTCGGCCATCAGCGTGGCGTGATTGAGCAGTCCGGTCAATCCGTCCTTGTGGACCATCTCCCGGATGCGGCGGCCCCGTTCGGCTCTGGTAATGACGACCTGAAGAAGGAGTCCCAGTCCCTGGTCGATCGGTTTCGAGAGGAAATCGTCTCCGCCCGCCCGGAGGGCCTCAATCTGGGCTGCCGTCGAGCCCCGCGCAGTCAGGAACACGATGGGGAGGAGGCTGTAGCGGGGATCCTGCCTGATCAGGCGCGCCAGAGTGAACCCGTCCACATCCGGGAGATGGACGTCCATGAGCACCAGGTCCGGGGTCTCCTGCGCCAGGAGCCGTTCCGCCGAGGCGGCGTCTTCGGCATGGGTCACTCGGATGTTCGAGGCTTCCAACGCGGAAGCGACGACCTGGGCCTGGGGGAGATCGTCTTCGACCAGCAGCACCGACGACGGCGGGACACCGATTCTCCCCAGCGTCTTGGCGTAACGTGGCAGGTCGGTGTGAATCTGCTCCGGGTCGAAGATGGCGTCGACGCCCGCCGCCACTGCTCCGAGGTGGTTGGTCTCCGATCCAGTGTCGATCAACACCACCCCGCGCGGACGCATGGCCCGGTTGCTCGACCACGCGGCTGCGGTCGCGTGGGTGTCGAAATCCGTGGCGCCCCCGACGATGGCAAGGAGGTCGGGCCGGGCCGAAAAGGGGATCGCTCCGATGTCCTCCGGATCCTCTCCCATGGAAACCAGGAACCCGGAGGTGGTGAGCGTTCGCGCCACTGCATCGGCGATCTCACCCGGGGTTCCGACGACCCGCGCCTGCCAACCGAACTCAGGCCGGCGGGGCTCCAGGTCGATTGATTCCGAGACGGAATCGAACTCGGCGATCAGGCGATCCAATTCAGTTTCGAGGTGGGCCAACGCCGCGTCATCCCACTCGGGCTCTTCGGCCAGCCATAGTTCCAACCCACGGGCCAGGACGCTCAGGGTCGGGAGGCCATGGGACCCGCCCGAGCCCGCAAGCTGGTGCAACCGGTGCTTCAAAGAGATCGCCGCATCGTCTTCCCCGACCCTCAGAGCCGCAAGATCCTTGCGCAGTTCGGCGAATCGTCCCGGCAACTCGGAGATGTACTCCTGGCGCAGTTTGGCGAGGGCCGCTTCGAGTTCAGGGTTCTGAGACGACATCATCTGTCGGCGCTCAACCGTTCGATACTGAGCCTGGCGGAGGCCACGAAGGACGGGGCCTGGCCCCAGTAGCCCTGAACGGCGCTTCCCTGGCGGGCGGCGATGAGGGCCGTGTGATCGTCGACCACGGCGATCAGTGGCATACCTGGCCAGCGGTGTCCCTTGGGGATGGGCCGCAACTCGGCAAAGGGCAGGGCCTCCGCTGCTCCCACCGACCGCAGGTTCATGGTCAGGCCTGCGTGCGAGGCCCGACGCAACACCGGGCCAAGGAGAGGGTAGGCGTCGGCCGGGGCGACCAACTCCACGGCCTCTTTTGCCCTGGCCACATCGTGGCTGATCTGCCGGATGGCAGCTCGAGGCGAATCGATTTGAACCAGGCTAGGGGATTCGGGACCGTCGAGGGCTTCCAACGAAGCCGCCAGGCCGTCGATGGCCTTGTTCTGCTTCGATGACAACCGAGCCACCAATACTTGTGGTGGCTCGGCTCGGTAACGTTTGGGGCGTCCCGGCTCGAACTGGGCAGCCCCCTTGGCCACCAGGCCAGACAGGGCGCTGTAGGCGTTTGCCCGGGCCAGGCCTGCTGCCCGGGCCACCGCGTAGCCGGTTCCGGGGCCATGGGACAGGAGCGTCCCGTACACAAGGCCCTCGGTCGGTGTGAAGCCGAACGGCGTGAGGTCCACCTGACTCATAGTGGTAGTATGTGCTACTAATGTCAGGTGCGCAATGCTCGCCCCGGCATGACTGCCGGGGTCAGGTATAGCTCAGCTCCAAGCCGAGTTCCTTGGCGATCAATGCCAACCTGAAAGTGACGTCCGCCTGGCGACTGGCCGCCTCCTTGTCCACTGGATACAGGGGGTAGTAGTGGACCGTCGCTTTGTTCGTCGCCTTTGGCTGAGACCGCAGGTTCTTGGGATGCCACACGCCGGTGACGTCACAGTCGCGGAGTAGCCTGGCCAGGGCCCTTATGGCGCTCGGTACCAGTTCCATGGCGCCCACCTTCGCCAAGAGCTCGATGTGGTAGATCGTCAGCGGGACGTCAGGTGTACCGCCCTTGGCGTCGATCTTGAGCGGGTTGCCGAGCAACACGTGCGCCGGCCGGTAGATCTTCTTGCCCCACTTCAGAATGACCGGTTTTGTTGGCGCCTTGTGCGCCAGATAGGAACCAAGCCGCTCGATGAACCCGGCACGCTCTCGTCGCAGGTTCGGCATGGCGGCGACCATGGCCAGCGAGTACCAGGTCGGGGGATGGGCATCCGGATACAGGACCTGCTGGCTGCCCGCCTTGACGAATGGCTTCTCCGACTGAGGGCTGCGGAGAAACTGGCTGATGGCCGAGGAAGTCCGGTGGGCCGATCCGCGCAACCTGGGGTCGGCATTAAACCCGGCCTCGGCCAGAGCGGCGGAGGCCGCCTCCCGTAGCTGGTGCCGAATCCAGTTCTCGGATATGGGATGCTGCTTGACAGTGCTTCGATACTCGAACAGCAACGCCGGATCGGGGTCTCGCGCCAGGAGGCGAAACAACGTTCGGCTTGTCAGCTTGAGTGGCCTGTCGTCCTTGCTCCAGCCCAGCTGGATCAATCGCCGATACTGGGAGATGGTCCCCACGTCCTTGATTCCCTTGCTGGCTGAGGGGGCCAGGCCGAGCATGTTGCTGGACCAAATCCCGGTGGGACGCTGTTTCCTGACGATTGCGGCCGAGATCTTGGACGACCGGGTCTCCTCGGCTGCCAGCTCGAGGGCCTCGGATGTCGCGAAGCCTTCGGGAGCTAAGTCCCTCAGGGTCCGATACTTGATGGCTGGCCCACAGCTTTCCAGCAGCCAGCTTAGAGGCACGATATGTTGCTTGGGGAGTTCCAGGATCGGCTCCTTGCCTGGGAGGGACCGGGGGAGGCGACGGCCGCAATAATAGTAACACCGTCCGCTTCCGACCAGCCCGACCTCGTAAATTGTTGTGCAACAGGTAGTTATTCTGATGGAAGCGGCCCCGGGGCCGCTCCGGTTCCAGCCTGCGAGGCCAAATGGCGTTCATTCGTTTCGTTCCGGAGGCGGAACTCCCTTCTGGGGACCGCGTGCCGGACCAGGACAACATTCTCCGGATCCACGGGGTCCATTCCAAGGTCATGCGCCATCACTACGACCTCTACCTCGAGGTCATGCGGCGGCGCAGTCCCCTCTCCAGGATCCAACGGGAGATGGTGGCGGTGGTCGTGTCCGGCGCCAACCAGTGCCACTACTGAATCGTGCACCACGGAGCGGGTCTCCGTGCTCTATTGCAGCGTGAGGAACCAGAGGGCAACCACGACGGATTCGTGGCACAGTTGGCCGAAGACCACCGAGCCGTCCCCCTCGACCCGGCCGACCTCGCCCTCCTCGACTACGCCTTGAAGCTCACCGTCGATCCCGGGGGCATGGACGAGTCGGACGTGGAACGGCTGCGTCACCAGGGATTCGATGACGTGGCCATTCACGACCTGGCCACGGTGACGGCCTATTTTGCCTTCGTCAACCGTATTGCGGATGGGCTGGGGGTCGAATTAGAGGACCGCTGGGACGAGACCGGTGTCGGGGGGTCGTCCTAGTTTGCCAGTCGGGCCTCTCCTGCGGCCTTGAACTCCGAGCCATCGTTCCAGGTGGGCCGGTCCGAGGCCTCGGCAACGCGGAGCGCCGACCGGAGTATCACCCGCAGTTGTTGCATGGCTCCATCCGGCCGATACCAGGTGAGCAGCTCGTCGCCCGGCCGGTGATAGCGCTGGGTCAGGTACTCGGCGGACATCTGGTCGCCCCAGCCGGCCTCCCGGCCCATGAAGTCCTTGCCGTCCTGGATGGACAGGGCGGGTACCCCTGCCTGGACGAATGGGAAATGGTCCGACCGGAAGAAGTATCCATTGAGAATTGCCTCCTCACTGGTCGAGACGTCGAGCCCCTCGGCATTGGCCGCGGCGCTGAAAGCGGTGCCGATGGACGAGTGGTCGAGCCCGAGAGCCGCCACGTCCACCGTTTGTCCGTAGAGATTCAGCCCGTCCATGTTGAAAACGGCGACGAGGTCCCTCAACGGTAGGGTCGGCCGCGCCGCAAAGGCCCGTGACCCGATCAGGCCGGACTCCTCTGCTCCAAACGCCATGAAGAGTATCGAACGGTCGGGGCGCACGCCGCTGGTCACGAACGCCTCTGCCGCCGTGATGACGGCAGCCGTTCCCGAGGCATTGTCGACGGCCCCGTTGTAGATGGAGTCCCCATCGACGGCCTCGCCGATCCCGAGGTGATCGTAATGTCCACCGATGACGACTGTCTCGTTGGGGTGGCTCCCCCAGCCGGTCAAGCGTCCCACCACATTCATCGTCTCCAACCGGCTGATCGTGCTTCGGACTCGCGCGGTTGCCGAGGCGGCCAGCGTCACCGGTCTCCAGTCGCGAGAGACCGCCTGGTCCATGGCTCGCTCGAGCGTTTCGCCGACCGGCTGGAGCAGCGCTTCGCCGACCGAGCGTGACAGCCAGCCGGCTACCTGGAGAGACGTGGCGGGTGTTTCGACCCGAACCTGGGGACCGGTCCAAGAGCCCGACACCGTTCCCCAGGGGTAGGTGGCGCTGGTCTCCGTGTGAACCAGCAGGATGCCGTCGGCGCCCTGGCGGGCCGCTTCCTCGATCTTGTAGGTCCAGCGGCCGTAGTAGGTCAATTCCGTTCCCCGGAACAACGTCGTGTCCACCAACCCCGGGTCATTGACGAAGGCGACGACGATCTTGCCGGCCACATCCAGGCCTTCGTAGTCATTCCATTGCCATTCAGGTGCAACGATGCCGAAGCCGACGAAGACCAGGTCGCTTTGGACGCCAACATCAGCCTCGTCCCGCATGGACCACAGGACGAAATCGTCCGGATACGACAGGCGTCCGGGAACACCGTCGGCCCGGATGGTCAGCGACGGTTCTGGGGTCAGTGATACGATGGGGACTCGGTGGAAGAACGTGCCGTTGTCTCCGGCAGGCTCCAGGCCGATTCGGCGGAACTCCGAAGCAACGTACTTGGCGGCCAGGTCCCCGCCGCGTGTGCCAGGCGCCCGGCCTTCCAAGGCGTCGTCCGCCAGGAAATGCAGTGAGGCCCAGAGTGTGCTGTGGCTGGCTGCGCCGGCCAATCGGTCTTCCGCCGACTCGACGAGCGTGACCACGGCGTTCTCACCGCACGCCGCCAGCAGCAAGGTCAGTATCCACGCATGACGTCTCATGGTTGCTCCAAGACGGAAACCGAGTCGGGACTCCCCAGGCAGACGTCATCCGGTGCCTTGATGAATCCGGCAATCTGGGCGGCGACCAGATCCGGCTCGGTCTGATGAGGCCGGTGCAGTGCCCGTCGAATGACCAGCAACCGGCTACATGGAATCGAATCGTTCATGGCTTCGCCGAACTCGAGAGGGATGGTGGGATCACGCTGGCCCCAGATCAATAGTGTCGGTTGCTCGATGTTGCCAAAGCTGGTCCGAAGACCGGCGAAATCAAACTGCCGGAGCACCTCCGCGGAAGCCGATCGGAACGCGGGATCGAGAAGCGGATCATAGTGTCGCCATTCGTCCGGCTCGGCCAGCCAATCGGGATCGTGGAGCGGAACGACCAGCTCTCCCACCGCGGCGTTGATCCATCCCATCACGTCGGCGCCCTGGCGGGTGATGCTCTCCACCGCCGGGCTCAGGCCGTTTCCCGCGGCCGCAATGAGGACCAGGCCTACGACCCGGTCGGGTCGTTCCAGCGCGACCCCCGCGGCGACGGCTCCACCCATCGAGTGCCCCACCAGGACAACCGGCCCCGAAAGGTGTTGGTCGATGAAGGCCGATACCCGCTGGACGTAGCTTGCCAGATCATATGAGCCGGTCGGTTTGTCGCTCAGGCCGAAGCCGGGGAGATCGATGGCCACGGCCCGGGTCTTGGCTGCCAGGATATCGAAGCTCGGTCGGAAGGCCATCAGAGACTCGGCGTAGCCATGCAGCAGCAGCACCGTTGTGTCACCTTCACCGGCCCGTACCGTCCTTACATCGACGTCTCCAGCCCGAAGGCGTTCGGCGTGATGGGGTGGTGGACGCCCCGAACTGCGGTCCACCAGAACCACCAGACCCACCAGCAAGGGGGCGGCCCACAGCCAGCGAATTCGCATAGCTGGTAATGTGCCACAATCGAGCTTCGAAAGGGATCGACGGGCCCTGGGAATCTCGCTGCCAGCCGGCGGGCGCCGCTGTGAGCCACCTCACCCCGCCGCCAGGCTGGCGCCGTGATATTGCGGTACCAAGCGGTCTATTGCGCCGTTTTTCGTGACTCCACGAATCGCCTGATGGCCCTATCTTGATTCAAGGCTGAAGGGGCCCGATAACACAGCGCGAGGCCGAGCGGCTCAGACCGCAGCCCCGCTGAAAGGAAACCCATGACAGTGTTCATGCGCCCGGGCCGGTCCGGGTCTCACATATTCGGTGCTCTGGTTCTGGGCCTGGCCACATTGGCCTGTTCGGAAGCTGCCAGCCCGCCGCCGGAGCCCACCGCCATGGCTGTGGTGGCTGCGACCGACAATCAGACCGGTGAGGTGGGGTTTCCGGTTCCGCTGGCGCCGTCGGTGACCGTTCGTGACGCCGACGGCAACCCGGTGGCCGGGGTTCCGGTGACCTTCGCCGTCACCGGCGGTGGCGGCGCGGTGTCCAGGGGGACGCCGCTTTCGAACGCCAACGGCGTTGCCAGCCCGGGGCTGTGGACCATGGGGCCGGCGGTCGGGTCCAACACGCTGACCGCCACCGCGGCGGGATTGTCCGCGGTGACCTTCAGCGCCAACGCCGTACCGGTCCGGTACCGGATCTCCCTCGAATACGTCACGGCGATCTCCTCGTCTCAACGCTTGGCGTTCGATCGGGCGGCGGCCCGGTGGCAGGAGATCATCACCGGGAACCTCCAACCGGCCATTGCCAATCCCGGCGACATTCCGCCCGGAGCCTGCGGGATCAATCACCCCGCCTTCACTGGCTACATCGACGACCTTCTCATCTGGGTCGAGGTCACCAACCTGGATGGCCCGGGTGGCATTCTGGGCCAGGCCGGTCCCTGCTTTCTCCGCACGGCCTCCCCTCCGCTCCCCATCGCCGGCATCATGCAATTCGACGCGGCCGACCTGGCCAATCTGCAGTCCAGCGGGACCCTGGAAGCCGTCATCTTGCACGAGATGGCACATGTGCTCGGAGTGGGCACCCTGTGGCCGCTTTCTCCCTGGAACATGCTGAGGAATCCCTCCTGCCCCGGAGGGGCCGGTGGAGTCTGCGTGCCTGACAACCGTGGCGCGGACACCCATTTCACCGGCAGTGCGGCCGTGGCTGCCTTCAACGGGCTCACGCCGCCGTGGAATCCTCCGGACACGGCCGATTCCCGCGTCCCGGTCGAGAACTCCCAGGGCGGTCCCGGCTCACGCGACGGTCACTGGCGGGAGTCCACGTTCGTGTCGGAGTTGATGACCGGGTTCGTATCCTCGGGGAACAACCCTCTGAGCGTCGTTACCGCCGCCCAGTTCCAGGATCTCGGGTATCAGGTGGATGCTGGCCAGGCTGACCCGTACAGTCTAGGGAATCCCAACGGTCTTCGGACCGATTCGGTGGTCACGATTCCGATGGTCGAGGACGTCTGGCGTGGACCCCTGTATCAGATCGGGTCCGGGCCCCGGTTGCGGTTGCGTTGATCGGGCGCAGCAGACGTGGCGTCACGGGCGGCCCTACCGGGCCGCCCGTTTGCATTGCGGCTCCAGGGCGATGCCAACGCTAGTTCCAAGGCAACTTGCAGCGAACGACCGCGACGGTCCCGCGCCCGAACACGCCGCGTTCACTGGTCAGCGCCACGCGCTCGGTATCCAGCCACGCCACGCCCTCCCCCTGCGACTCGAGACCAAGGACCGGGCAGGTGGCAACTGGCGCGCCACCGACGTCGCCGTTGCTGTCGACCTCGTAAAAGAACAGCTCCCGGTAGGTCCGGACCACGAGGCGGTGTCCATCCGGTGACAAGTCCGCGCCCGTGACGCCCGCAAGGCGCGTCGTCCCGGGTTCGATGGGGAATGGCCCGACCGATTCCGCAGTCACGATATCCCCCGTCTCCCATTGGTCGGCCGTCACCCGATAGCGCTGGACTCCATCGGTGCCGTTTTTGGTGATGAGAAAGACGGTCCCGGCCCGGTCCAGGTAGATGGCTTCGATGTCTTCAGGTCCGTTGGGGTAGCGAATCACCAGGGAGTCGATGGCGGAAATCCGCCCGGTAGCATCCGGGGGAAGTGAGCCGGGGTCCGGTTCGGGGAACCGGTAGAGCGTACCGGTCTGGTAGCGCCTCAGGTTGTCGCCGACGTTTCCGATGTACAGACAGATCGGCCCTGCAGGACACGGCCCCAGCGCGATGTCCTCCCAATCCCGGTTCTCCATGCCGTCGAGCAGATAGGCGCCTCGGCGCCGGGCCAGGGTGTCGGTGGCGTACACGGCCGCTTCGTTGCCGCCGTCGTTGTGGGTCCAGAGGATGCCCTCGAACTGCCTGCTGGCCACCACACCGGAGCTTTCGGACAGCGCCCGATCCTCGAACGGCGTGACCGGCCCGATGCGCAGGGGTTTCTCTCCACCCGGGCTCGTCTGGGCCAGGGCGCAACTCGCGCCCGCCAGGGCGCTGGCCAGTAATGCCATTCTTCGCATGACGGAATGGTAGCCGGGGAACGCGGCGTCCTCCAACTCCTTGCTCCCCCCATGGGGGTGGGACATCTTTCGGGTCCCTGAGGAGATGGATATCGATGATCGAAAGCCTGAAATCACGTGATCTTCCCAAGCGGTCGGACCAGGTGTCCCTGTCGGGACGGGTACTGTTTCTGACGGAAGACGCCGATCTGGTGCGGCGTCAACTCGCTGGCGATGACCTCGATTGGAGTGCCGACAGCGCGCTCCGGGACAACATCTCCACGGACGAGATCACGCCCGCCTACATCTGCTATTACTACGACGACACGCTGGGTGACTTCCCGTACCTCGGATTGAAGTGCGGTGACGAGTTCCCCATCACGCGCGGTTCGGTGAGGGCCGGCGGATTCGTCGTCTCTGTGAGCGGCAAGCGTCGTGGCAAGGGGTCCAGCAGGGAGCAGTCCCCGTACGCCGAAATGTGTGCCGGCATTCAGTTGGTCGTGGCGGAGAACATCGAGCGCATCTATCGAGAGAACTGCCAAAACCTCGGCATCCTCACCAGCACCGATTTTTCCCTCATCGACCGGGTCCGGCGCGGCGAGTCCATTCCGCTGGCCGAGTTCACCGCGGGAGAGGGTGACATCACCCGCGGGATCATCGAATACGGAGGGCTGTTCCAGTACAACGTGGCCCGGCTCCAGGGCAAGGTGCTGGTCCCGGTCCCGGAGACCCCGGCCCGGCCCATGACGGTGGCGGAGAAGATCATTGCCCGGCACTGGGTCGGCGATCTCGCCAACGACCAGGTTGGTGTCGCGGCGGTCCGGCCGGGTGACGAGGGCTTCATCCGGACCGACATCCGTTTCAGTCACGAGTACGTGACACCGATGGCCGCCATCTTCTGGCGCGACTACGTGGGAGAACATGAGAAAGTCGTGGACCCCGACTCCATCTTCTTCTTCAGGGACCACTTGACGTTCCTCGAATTGGCCATGACCGACGAGCGCAAGGCGGAAGGGCTGCTGGATGTCGCCCTGGAACTCAAGGCCAAACAGGAAGACTTCGCCGCCGAGCAGGGCATCACCCTGTACGGTGAATTGCCCCGCCTCGGCCGCAACATGGTCGTGCAGGGATCGGAAGCGATTTGTCACTCCAAGATGCTCGAGCGGCACGCCCTACCGGGGCACGTCATCATCGGCAGCGACAGTCACACACCGCATTCAGGGGCCGTGGGCGCATTTGCCTTCGGGGTCGGCACGACCGCCATCTTCAATTCCTGGCTGACCAAGGACGTCCGCATCAAAGTGCCCAGGCAGGTGCTGGTCCGCGTGAGCGGGTCCAAGCCCGAGAACGTCACGGCCAAGGACTTCATGCTCCAGATTCTCCGGCAGCCCTACGTGAAGAACGGACATGCCATCGGGAAGGTGGTCGAGTACGCCGGTGAGGCGGTCGAGGGGCTGTCGGTCGACGAGCGGGCGACCATGACGAACATGGCTGCCGAGGTCGGCGCGTTCACCGGGATCATCAAGCCGGATGCCAAGACGGTGGCGTACCTGGTCGACGAGCGCGGGATGGATCGCGCCGAAGCCAACGCGCTCCTCGACGGTCTGTTCTCGGATCCGGACGCGGAGTACGAAGAGGTGATCGACATCGATGCCGGCTCTCTTTCGCCGATGGTCGCCCTCCCCGGCGATCCGGGGAACGGCCTGTTCATTGGCGAGTTGGGCGAGCGAGTCGCAGTCGATATCGCCTACGCCGGCAGCTGTACCGCAGGCAAGAAGGAAGACATGGACATGTACGCCGCCGTCTTGCGGGAAGCAGCCGAAGCCGGGGAGGCGGTCCACCCCGATGTCCGGTTCTACATTCAATTCGGCAGTCAGGATGTGAAGCGGTATGCCGAGCAGGAGGGGTACCTCGACATCTTCCGCGCGGTCGGGGCCGAGATCATCGAACCGTCCTGCGGAGCCTGTATCAACGCCGGTCCCGGAGTGTCCTACGACACGGCCACCGTCACCATCAGCGCCATCAATCGGAACTTTCCGGGGCGGTCCGGACCCGGTCAGTTGTACCTTGCCAGCCCCTACACCACCGCGGCCAGCGCCCTCGCCGGGTACATCACCGCCTGGGAACCGAAGGGCGTGCCGGTCGGCTGAACTACTCGCCTGACGGTTCTTGCGGTGCGGCCTCCGAGCCGGCGGCCTGACCGGGCGCCGGGTCGAAGATGCGCGGGTCGTAGACTCCCCGGGGATTCCACAGGACCCACGACTGAATACCCAGGTCGCCTGCGGCCCGGATCTGCTCCCGGATGTACCAGGGTGTGTACCGCGGTTTGCCGAGGGTGAAGGCTTGGAGGAAGGGCCGAATCTCCGTGTCGACACCGAGGGCGGCGTTCTTCTCGAGTGCGTCTTCCAGCGCGTGCCGGACGACCTTGTAGGGTTCGCTGTTGGGGTGCCGGATGCCGTAGAAGCTGTGGTAGTAGTGGCTGGGATACACCATCGGCAGCACGACATCGGCGGTCGTGACCAGATCCTCCCACACCTGTCCGATGCCAAGGTCGACGTCGGTGGATGCCGTCATGCCGAAGACATCGATCGTAAAGGGCACTCCCAGCTGACGCATCCGTTCCTTGAGCAGGCGGAGATTGCGCGCGACCCCGTCCCGGGTCGTCTCACCCTCTCGCCTGGCATGGAATAGCGCCGTCTTCATCCGCTCGCGCGGTTCATCGGGAAACCGTACGTAATCGAACTGGATCTCGCTGAATCCCATGGCGACGGCCTCAGCAGCGAGATCCGCAGCGTAGACCCATACCGAATCGTTGTAGGCGTCGACCCAGGCGAAATCGAGTCGGTCGCGCCAGAGCCCGCCATCGAGGTGACGCACCGCCCAGTCCATCTTCTCCTGAGCCAGCAGGGGGTCCTTGGCCACCACGATCCGGGCAATGGGGTAGATCCCCTTGGCGTGTAGTAGCCGGATCCGCTCCTCGGTGTCCCGCGCCCGCCGTTCGTTGTTGGCGCCGATCTCGATCGCGGTAGGGACCGCCGAGCGGTAGGTCAGGTAGCCGGTGTCATCCTTGACGTCGATGACGAAGGCGTTCACCTCCGTCGTATCGGCCAGCGCAACGAGGCTCCAGAAGCGACGGCCCCCGAAGACCCAGGCGTTCAGATAGACGGCACGAATGGCGTCAGGGGCCTGGCGCACGGGTGGGGCCGGCCAGGCCGGGCCCCCCGGCTCCAGGCTGTCGGCGGTGGCCAGGTTGGCGGCTGGGGGTGGCAACTCGGTGCCCAGCCCGGCGGCCTCCTGGGCCCTGCCTGGCGCAGGGAGCAGAAGCATCAGGATCGCCGGCAGCAACCAGGAGTGGGAGGGTGAGCTCATGCCACCGAAATTGGCAAACCCCGTGCCGGGCGGCTGTACGGCCGGTCGCGTCTGGGACCGGGACACTGGGGTTCGACAAGCCGATTTCACCCTTTCAGCATGCCCACATCGTCTGCGGACTGCAAGACCGTGACCTTGGTTTCCCACCAGGCCTGGACTACGATAGGAGTGCCTACGTTCCCGCCACGTCACGAGGATCTCGATGCGAGTCACGATCGAATACTGCGTCGTTTGAAATTACGAACCACGCGCCGCCAGTTTGGCGGCCGAGTTGAAGCAGGCCTTCCCGGAGTGCGACGTTCAGCTCCTCGAGTCTTCCGGTGGCGCCTTCGAGGTCGAGGTCGACGGCGCCTTGTTGTTCTCCAAGCGGTCTCTGGGGCGTCACGCCGAATCAGGCGAGATTCTCTCATTGATTCAGGACAGCCGTGACTGATTCGACGCCCAGGGGGTTGAGCGCGTGAGGATAGCCATCTCGACCGGTGGAGGTGACGCACCCGGGCTCAACGCCGTCATCCGCGCCGTGGTCCTTTCAGCCCATCAACGTGGCTGGGAGGTCTACGGGATTCGACGTGGGTATCGGGGCCTGATGACCGGGGAGGGCATCATCCCGCTTGGCCTGGCGGAGGTGCGTGGCATCACCCACCAGGGCGGCACCATCCTGGGTACGACCAACCGCGGCAACCCGTTCCGCTGGGTTGGCAAGGACGACGGCGGGCAGCAGGTGGAGGAGGACCGGTCTGAGGAGCTGATCGCCAAGTTCGACCAACACGGTTTCGACGCCCTGGTTGCCATCGGCGGGGACGGTAGCCTCCAGATCGCTTATCGCCTGAGCCAGATGGGACTTCCCGTGATCGGGGTCCCCAAGACCATCGACAATGATGTCGCCGGCACCCAACGCACCTTTGGATTCGATACCGCCCTGGCCACCGCGACAGACGCCATCGACAAGTTGCACCCGACGGCCGAGGCCCACGACCGGGTCATGGTGGTCGAGCTCATGGGCCGGAATACCGGTTGGATCTCTCTCTTTGCCGGTGTGGCAGCCACCGCTGACGTGATTCTCATCCCGGAGATTCCCTTCGACATCGAGAAGGTCTGCCGGAAGATCCTGGCCAGGGAGAGCCAGGGCCTGCCCTACAGTATCGTCGTGGTCGCCGAAGGGGCTCGACCGGTGAACGGAACCCAGAGCGTGCTGGAGAGCGATCGAGCCGGTGCCGCCGATCGCCTGGGGGGCATCGGTAATCGCGTGGCCGACGCCATCGCGGCGCAGACCGGAAAGGAGACGCGGTGTCTGGTGCTGGGCCACCTGCAGCGCGGTGGCGCACCGTCGAGCTTCGACCGCTTGCTGGGACTCCGGTTTGGGACCGCGGCCGTAAGGGGGATTGCCGAAGGAGCGCTGGGGTCGATGGTCTGCTACGATCCGCCGGACATCGGGCTGGTCTCGCTCGAACACGTCGTTGGCAAGCCGCGCACGGTGCCCCTGGACAGCGATACCATCCTCACCGCTCGGGAAATGGACGTCTGCCTCGGCGACTGACGGACGAACACCCTTCAGACCACAGCAGTCACCCTGTCGGCCGCTGCCGGAACGTCGGCTGGAACCGCTGTGCCCGGCCACAGGAACCGGTGCAACAGGTGGTAACCATGGCTGGTGAGGATGGACTCGGGGTGAAACTGCAGACCCCAGGTCGGCTGGCGACGATGACGTAGCGCCATGATCTCCTGGTCCTCCGACGTGGCAACGATTTCGATGTCGCCATAGACCGATCCCGGGTCCACCACCAGAGAGTGGTAGCGCCCTGCTTCGAACGGATTGGGGAGTCCGGCGAACAGCCCGGTGCTCCGATGCCGGATGGAGGACGCCTTGCCATGCCGGGGGGCTCCAGCGCGGACGATGCGGAGTCCGTAGGCGGCCGCGACACATTGATGCCCCAGACAGATACCCAGAATGGGGATGGTGGCGCCGAAGCGCCGCACCGCTTCCACCGACACCCCGGCATCTGCCGGGGTGCCGGGTCCGGGCGAGATGACGATCCGGCTCGGCGCCAGCCGGGCGATGTCGCCTGTCGACAGGGTGTCGCTGCGGATCACCCGGACCTCCTCACCCAGATCCTGGATGTACCGGGCCAGGTTGTGGACGAAGGAGTCGTTGTTGTCGAGGAGCAGAATCATCGGGCGGCTGCCTCGCGCCGTGCCGGCACCGTGCAAGCACGGATGAAGGCCTGTGCCTTGTCGAGAGTCTCCTGGTACTCCGCCGCGGGGTCCGAATCTGCCGTAATGCCACCACCGGCATTGAAATAGAGCCTGCCCCCTTCGGCGATGGCGGTCCGGATGGCGACGTTGGTGTCCATCGCACCCGTCAGGCTGAAGAAACCGATGGCTCCGCAGTACACGCTACGCGCGGTCGGTTCGATGCCAGAAATGACCTCCATCGCACGGATCTTCGGGGCGCCCGTGATGGACCCGCCTGGAAAGGCCGCCCGGAACAGAGTCACCGCGTCCTGACCGCTGGCCAAACGACCGACCACGGTGGACACCAGATGGTGGACGGTGGGATGTTGCTCCAATTCGCACAGCGCAGGCACCCGGACCGACCCCGGGCGGCAGACACGCGAGAGATCATTGCGGAGCAGGTCCACGATCATGACGTTCTCTGCCCTGTCCTTCTCACTCGCCACCAGCCCTTCGGCGAGTTGCCGATCCTCCGTCTCGTTCCGTCCCCGTGGCCTGGTCCCCTTGATGGGGCACGTCTCGACCCAGCCGTCGGGGTCGGCGCGGAGAAAACGCTCGGGCGAGATGCTGAGGATCGAGGACTCGCCAACCTGCATGTAGGCGGCGAAGGGCGCCGGATTCCTCATTCGAAGCGTCAGGTAGAGCTCGAACGGATTGCTGGGTAAGGATGCCGAGAATTGCTGGGAGATGTTGGCCTGAAAGATGTCCCCGGCGAGGATATGCTCCCGTACGCGTGAGACCGCGGTACGGTACTCCTCGGGCGTGAACGTCGACTGTAGATCAGGGTCGGCTCCACGACCTCGACCCTGGGCCGTTCCGCGCGTGGGTCGACGTGCCCCGAGCAGGTCCATGACCTCCTGCAATCGGGCTTGCGCATCCCACTCGGCGGCGGGGCCTGTCGAGGGGGCTCCCGTGGAGATGATCCAGGCACGCGACGCCGAGTGGTCCCACGCGATGACCCAGTCATACAAACCGAGCACGACGTCGGGAAGGCCGCGGTCGCGCTGGGCCGCCGGAGGAGCAGGATCCCAGGCCGCCAAGGACTCGTACCCCAGATAGCCGGCCATGCCACCCTGGAACGGAGGCAGGCCGGGGATGGGGCTGACGCGCGATGGCGCCATGAGGCGGCGCGCTGCGGCGAGGGGGTCGTGGTCCACGGACACCCATCCCTCACCCGGGGCGGTGGCTCGCTTGACCCAGGTTTCCCCGCCATAGGCCTTGATGACGGCGCGCGGGTCCGCCGCCAGGTAGGAGTATCGAGCCCTCTGGCCGCCAGCGGACGCGCTGTCCAACCACAGAGGGAACGGCAGATGCAGCAGCTTGGCTGCGCAGTCCCCCGGATCCGGTGGGCCGGGGAGTTCCTTCACCAGCGGCATGGCCGAAATCTCAGGCACCCCTGACGAACGGTCGCGAGACCCCCCGGAGCGGTGAGCCCGGGCCCGGCTTCCACAGGACGATCTCGTCGATTCGGCTGGCCATGGCCAGATCGTGGTCGGTGACCCCACCAGCACTGTGACTGCTGAGGCTGACGACCACCTTGGCCCAGGTGACCATGAGATCGGGGTGATGGTCGGCGGACTCACACAGAAACCCGATGGCGTTGACGAGCATGAGGGTCGTTGCCCAGCCGTCGGTCAGATACTCCCTATAGATCAGGCCGTCGCCAAACGACCAACCGGGAAGGTCGGCCAGCTTTGGTGCGATCGACTCGGCCGTGTACACGTCAGAGGCCATTGCTGCTCCTCGAAGGAGGTGTCAGGCGCCGGCGCCCGAAACGGAAGCTCGTTGCTGGGAGACAGCCGAGTCGTCGTCTCCCGGCGCGGCGGTCAGGAGCGCACGATAGGAGGCCGACTGGCCCGGGCTTTCCTCGACTTCGATCTCCAGCGAGGCCAGGTGATCGAAGCCGCGGCGCTGCAGTTCCATCCGAACGGCTTCGGCAAAGTACTCTGCCAGCATCTCGGCCGTCGTGTTGGTGACGGGAAGCAGGGCACAATCGCGCGTGGGGAAGCGGTAACGCGGCGCACCGAGGTAGACGACGGTGAGTCCATCGTCGGAGGTTTCCAGAGTCAACTTGGGGCTTGCCGTCGGCAGCAACACCTTGTGGTCAATTGCATCCACCATGGGACGCAGGATGTCTTTGAGCACGGCGAAATCGAGGACGAACTGGCACTCTGGATCCACGCTGCCGGTCACGGTGACCCC
>JBDHIK010000161.1:0-6257 GCA_039587475.1 Gemmatimonadota bacterium
GCTATATGTTCTGAGGACGTCGTTGGTCGCCATGTCGATGGCGGTTATCGTTGCAGCATCGCGGGAACTCACGAACAATCGGTTGCTCGGCGAGTGAATTGCCAGGCCGTTGGCGGCCGCTCCCACAGAGCGCGTGCTGACAACGGTTCGAGATGCGGCATCGATGACATGGAGCGTGCCGGAGGCCGTCGTGGCGTAGACTCGCTCACCTGACGGCGACACGATGAGGTTAAACCCTCCGTCGGAGAGCGGCACATTGGCAACGGTTCTGTCGGTGCGCGTATCGACGATGCTTATGGTGTTTCCGAACTGATCGGTCGTGTACGCCTCACTGCGAGTAGGGCTAATCGCAACGTGAGCGGGAGTTTGGCCAACGGGCGTTGTCGCCATAAAGGCCTGGGCCGTGTCATCAAAGCTGCCACGAGTGGCGCTATTCCCGTCGATCTGAGACACGTAGAATATTCCACCAGGTCCAACTGCTATGCCGTGGGGCCTGCCTGTCAGGGCCAGTGAGTCAAGTCGAGTGCCCGATGGGTGCCCCCCAGAAGGCCCGGAAGGAGTCGTAGTGGGCTCATCTGAACACGCGATTCCTAGGGTGAATAGAACTGTCACCGCAGACTGTAGATGCTGGCGCATCGGTGAATCTCCTCTATGCTGTCTAACGTCCTGCCGTTGAACTGCGGGCAATGCTTCCAGCATGCCGAAATGAACGGCTAGGCCTACCAATAGCGACGATTCTTCGAAACCTAGGCCTACCGGGCCCGCTGTTCCAACGGCCTGTTAGGAAGCCAGTCCAAAGGTCCAATTCGGAAGTGCGGGCTATCCTTATTGTAAGAAAGCCGGGCCTCCTAAACCAATCACGAAAGAGAGGCCGAGAAGAATGAGTGCCGTCTTCCTATACCGCAAGCCTTTCCCGCTAAAATTCGCCCTTGTGAGGATAAAGATGGGCTCGAGAGGAGCCTTGCTTGCACCTTGCTTAGTCAAATGTCGCCGGGCAAGGTACAAGAACACCCAGCCGAAGGCATGTATACCTATGGCCAAGATTGCGATTGCGTAGAAAGCCGATTTCGTGCTCACCTGGGCCTCTCAGGATCACGCTCTGTGGGCTGAATCATCCGCTCGTCCGGCTTCCTAACTAGTATTGGACCTGCACCTTCATCCACTCACCAGGCGGTCCATTTCCCAACCACTGCATGACACGCGGCCCAATCCGCCCACGTTGCACGGAACCGACCCACCACCCCAAATACGGCGCCCATACACGCCTGGCCATGCAGCCTAATACGCCCTCGCTGCGTGGCCGGCAACTCAATGCCTCACCGCCAGCGGACCGGACCTCCAAGCTTCTACATGATCCCCACCCCGGCAAGACCACGTTTGCGTCACCGGGGGGACCGTTTGCGACAGGAACTGTACCCGGCCTGCCCGGCCCGGCCCGGCCCCTAGCTGCAGTACGGAATGGCCTCGCCCCAGAACGCCGGTGTGGCGTACCCCACCGCCAGGCCACAGACGTAGTCGTCGATGGCGGCGATGACGAAGTAGCCCTGGGAATCCCCCACCAGCACGATGGTTTGGTAGTTGGCGGCGGGCAGATCGAGGGCCGCGGCGTCGGCGGCATAGCGGCGATGGTCGCCGTAATGGCGCTCCTGCGCCATCATCACGTCCGGGATGAAGCGCTCGGGAACGGTGCCTCCGCTGACGGCGGGCGCCGGGCTTGGAGCTTCGTCGCCGGCCCCGGCCCCGGCCGCCTGACACTCCTCGGGAACGGCATGGCGGTGCACCGTGAACCGGACCACTCCCAGGTCGTCGACCCGGCGCAGCAGCACCCGGTCCCGGGTGACCTGGAGCAACCGGGCGTCGTCCGGCAGGACCAGTGTCTCCAGCCGCGCGCCGTCCGGTCCCCGGAGATCCCAGGTTGAAATGGTCGGTCCGGCGGCCGCCAGCCACAGACAGGCGCCCGGGCCAAGGAGGACGACGTGAAACCCGGGCCCGATACGGTCAAGGGTCCGAGACACCGGCGCCCGCTCGACGGGATGAATCGGGCCGGTCACCATGACGTTGCGGTACAGCCAGGTCGGGCCCGGCGCCCCCGCCCCGACGTTCGACTCCTCGGCGACGTAGGTGGTCGACGCGGGGGTCCAGTCCGCCGAGTAGCTGGTGACGCGCTGGGTGCCGGCGTCGAACACCGACAGCCGGCCGTGCGGGTCGGTAAACAGCGTGAGGTAGCTGCTGAACTCGCCGGGGCCGCGGCCGGCCCGCCCCAGGGACGTCAGGTGCCCACCGGCGGAGTCGAACAGCCGGATCTGGTGGCTGCCGTTGTCGGCCACCGCCAGCGTGCCGTCACTTAGCAGCAGCGCCGAGTAGGCTCCGGAGAACATCTCGGCGGCGGGGCCGTCCTCGACGCCGACGCTCACGGCGGGCTCCTGCACGGTGACGACCGGGATGACGGCCGCGGGTTCTTCGGCGGGAACGCCGCAAGCCGCCAGCACCAGGGTCCCGGCAACGGCGGCGACATGGTGGGGAGACGTCACCGGTCCCCGGACTTCGGCATCATGGGGTTGGCACGGCAGGGGCCGCCGGGCGCTAGGCCCCCGCCCCCGCCCCCTCAGCTGGGGCGAAGTCCGTGAAGACGAACTGATAGACCCCGAGCTCCGCGTCGAACTCGGCCCGGAAGGCCTTGGGGTACGGTTCCGGCATCCCGGGGATGGCGGGAAACGGCAGATCGAAGCTGCGCTTCTCCATGAGGAGCGCCCGCGTGACCATCGGCTCGATGAAGATGGGCGCGCCCTGGTAGAAACCGATCACCATGCTGCCCTGGAACGTGTCGGTGCTCTCCAGCTCGGTGGTCAGCAACGAGTGCATGCCCATCTCCTGAACGCAGAGTCCGATCAGGGTGTCCTGGCCGGCCAGTTCGGCCAGGACCGGGGGCAGCACCACGTCGGGCAGGGCGTAGCCGGCCGGCATGACCGCCGGTTTCGACAAGTCGCTGCAGTCGATACCGGTCCTCTGGTCGCGCGGGATGGTGTAGAAGTGGAAGTCGAAGTGCGGCGTCAGGTAGGGACCGGGCGGGTGGCCCATCGGCTCCCAGAATACGGTGACCTCGGTGAGTCCGGCCTGGGCCAGGGACGCTTCCGGCATGCGGAGCGTCGCGGAGCCCACCGGGGGCCAGGCCAGGTGGTCGTGGTCCTCGGCGTTCTCCACGAAGGCCGCCGGGACGGTGGCGCCGACCGCCAGCACGGTCTCTCCCTGCATCCGGGCCCAGGTGCACAGCTGGGCCTGATGCACCTCGGCGCACTCGCCCTCCACCTGGACGATCGGGACCTCCCCGGCGCAGCCACTCAAGGCGGCGGCGGCGAGTCCTGCGACGGCACCTGTGAGGTGGGATCGGTGTGCGAGCATCGTGTCCTCCACGGGTCGGGGGTCACGGCGGCTGGGTATCGATGGGGCCTGCTCGACCATCATGACCGACGTTCGCCGCCACAGGCTCCCAAGGTACGGGTCGTTACCTCAAAGGCACAACTCCGTCACCTGGTGGCCGCCGCGCGTCATGGTGTAGGGCCCCAGGGTCTGCTCCATGTGGCCGAGATCGACCGACAGGGTGAAGCGGTCGCCCTCGATCCGGCCGCGGTAGCTGGCCTGATGGGGTGTGCGGCCGCTTTCGGGCAGCGGTCCGCCGCCGAAGAAATGCTGGCCGGCGCCGTGGAAGCCGCCGTCGGCATCCACCGTCCAGCGTCCGTCGATGGTTCCGTTGCCGCACTGGTAGGACAGGGTGCCGCCGGATTCGGTGAGCGACAGGCTGACCACGGTGCCGCCCCACTGGCCCAGGGCGGCGGACTCGCCGGCGGTGGGGGCGGTGGAGGCACAGCCGAGGCTGAGGATGGCGAGAACTGCCGTGAAGGGGCGCATGGGTACCTCTATGCGGATTGCTTCCGAAGGGTATGCCGGACCCGCCATGGCCGCAACGGGACGGCCCCGCTCAGGCAGCGGTCCTGTCGGATCGGCCTTCCCGCCACAGGAGGTACGCCACGGCTCCGGGCACGATGACGCCGACCACGCTCACCCACATCGGGATCTCGGTGGCCCCCACGGTCACCTGCAGTCCGAGGAATATCCTGAGGAGGTGGGCCAGCGCGACGAGTTCGAGGAGGATGATGGCGACCAACGATCCGGGTTTCATGGGAACCTCCGATCCTGGGTGGATTCTTCTGCCAGAATACGCCGGGTCCATCTTCGCACAACCGGGCCGCCACGTCAGGCCTCCGCGCGCAGGTAGTGCGACACCCGGGTCCGCTCGAGCAGGTGCGCCTCACGCGGATCGATCACTGCATGGCGCCAATCCGGACCGGCGAACTCCGTGAGAGCCGCGACGCTCGACCAGGTGGTGATCATGAGAAAGGATCGCGGCGTGTCCTCCTCCGGCAGGCCCACCTCGACGGACACCAGGCCCGGATAGCCGCGCACCAGCGGCAGCGCTTCGCCCAGAAAAAAAGCCCGGAACTCGTCTGCCTTCCCGGCCTTCACGTCGGCCTGGAAGACCCGGACGATGTCAGCCACGGTGGACACCGCTCACCGGAGGAATGCCTTCCCCGCGCTGTATCTCGACCAGGACCATGGCACGGCCACCCGTTCTCTTCGTCGACCGAGAGCCCTCGCCCCGCCCCCGCCCCCGCCCAACCTCCCACCCCACTCGTGTCCCCGCAAGGGCCCGACGCCTCACGCACCCACATATGAAAAGGACGCGCCGACAACCTCGTCGACACGCCCCCTCCCTCCGCGCTCTGGTAGTCGGCGAACCAGGTCGACACGTTGAAGGTGCCGCCGTCCATCTCCACCAGACGCTTCCGGGTGAAATCCCTGGTGGCCGGGAACTGCGGCGGCCCGGCCTGGTTGACGCAGGCATTGTAGGACGCCCGCAGGTTGTAGCCGCGGCCGTTCTCGCCCAGGTCGCCGAAGCTCCCCTGGATGATCCCACCCGTCAGATAGATGCAGCCGCGACCCCAGGCCACACCCTCGCAGGTCTCGGCTCCGTCGTCGCCGCCGATGGGGCTGGCGTGCGGGTTGTAAGTCCGGAACTGGCTGAGCGCCAGGATGACGGCGTGGACGTGCTCGTCCTTGGTGGCGCTCATGGTGTGGAACGGCTCGGACGGGTCGTAGCGCTGCGGCACGTTGAGCGTGTTGGTGGCCATCACCACGTCGTCCAGGGCGATGAGGCCCAGGATGTCGGCGTCGCAGTCGTTCTGGCCGGCGTCGGTGTACATGGTGATGTCGTCGGCGATGATGATGTCGTCCTGCGCCACCACGGTCACCTTCCCTGCCACCACACCGCTCACCGCCACGTCACCGTCGATGTAGATGACGCCGGCGCTGTTGCTGTTGAGGCCGCGGGTGTAGGGATGGAGGAACTGGCGGCCGGGGATGGTATCGAAGCCGGGCGACGAGATGGCCGGCCCGGAGTAGGCGATCCAGTTGCCGGTTCCGATGCCGGCCGTCCAGGTGCTGTCGTTGAGCGTCACGTCGCCGCCCAGGTAGCAGCGGAACAGGTTGGCGTCGATCCGGGCTTCGGCGGTATCGGCCGGGATGCGCCCGTTGTCCACCGACTTGAACTGTCCCGACTCCCAGACGCCGCAGTTGGGGGAGTCGACGACGGTGCCGAAGCCGACCCGGGCGATGACGTAGTCACGGTCCCCGGCCGCGTCGGGCGTCACGAAGACCCGGACGAAACCCTCGACGTCTCCCCTCGTGGTGATGTCGCCGTCCATGTCGACCGGCACGAATTCCAGACGCATCGGCGCCGAGTTGGGACCGGAGGTGGTGCTGCCCCACTGCAGGCCGGCCGTGACGGCCAGGGGCCGGAGCGGTGTCAAATCCGCCGACGTCGGCATGGCGACCGGCGACACGCCGCCGGTGTAGCCCTTCCGGAACGAGCCATTGGACGGATTGTTGATGGTGCCGACGGCGGTGACCTCGTCGCCGAAGGACGCCGAGTCGCTCCCGATCGGGCCCCACACCGTGAGGTTGCCGTTGGTGTGGACCGGGCCGAAGTTGTCGAAATTGAACTCGACCCCGAACGACTGGTTCACCATGAAGCCGTAGGACGCCAGGCTGGTGGCGGCCACTTCCATGCGGCGCACGGCCCGCACGCCACCCTGGATCCAGACCTCGGACACCACGCTGCCCTTGGACGGGTCCACGCTGGGCCCCACGTAGGTGGATCGCCATACGCCCGGAATGGGGTTGCCGGAGGCGTCGTAGACCGG
>JBDHIK010000042.1:0-25116 GCA_039587475.1 Gemmatimonadota bacterium
GCTTCGTCCGCTCAAACTTGGCCTTCGCCATGATCGCTGCTCCTCCAAGAGCCTAGTGGTGTCCGGCGCGTCCCCGCGCCCCTGTCCGATCCCGCCCCTGTCAGCGGACGGCTGTCTGGACCTGCTATCCCTTCGTGATGATCGCCTCGGCGATCGACTTCGGCACTTCGTCGTACTGGTGGAACTCCATGGAATACACCGCCCGGCCCTGACTGAGGCTGCGGAGCGTCGTGGAGTACCCGAACATCTCGGCCAGCGGCACGTGGGCGCTCACCACCTGGGCATCGCCTCGCTGGGTCATGCCACCCACCTTGCCGCGGCGGCTGGACAGATCTCCGATCACGTCGCCCAGGTAATCCCCCGGCGCGATCACTTCCACATTCATGATGGGCTCGAGCAGCACCGTCCCGGCCCTCTTGGCGGCCTCTTTCAAGGCCATCGAACCGGCGATCTTATAGGCCATCTCGGAGCTGTCGACATCATGGTAGGAGCCGAAGACCAGCGTGGCCTTGATGTCCACCATGGGATAGCCGGCCAGCACGCCGCCTTCCATGGCGCCCTTGATCCCGGCCTCCACCGACTTGATGTACTCCCGCGGGATGACGCCGCCCACGATCTTGTCTTCGAACACGAACCCGGCGCCCGCTTCGGACGGCTCGAGATTGATGACCACGTGTCCGTACTGGCCCTTCCCGCCAGACTGCCGCACGTACTTGGCTTCGACCTTCTCGACGGCCCGCTTGATGGTCTCGCGATACGCCACCTGTGGCTTGCCGACGTTGGCCTCGACTTTGAACTCGCGCTTCATCCGGTCGACGATGATCTCCAGATGGAGCTCGCCCATCCCCGCGATGATCGTCTGCCCGGTCTCGGTGTCGGTCCGGACACGGAACGTGGGGTCTTCTTCGGCCAGCTTCTGCAGCGCCAGCGACAGCTTTTCCTGATCGGGACGCGTCTTGGGCTCCACCGCCACATCGATGACGGGATTGGGAAACCGCATGGCCTCGAGAATGATCGGGTGGTCCTCGTCGCACAGCGTGTCGCCGGTGCGCGTATCCTTGAGCCCGATGACCGCGGCAATGTCGCCGGCCATGATCTCGTCGATCTCTTCCCGCTTGTTGGAGTGCATCTGCAACAGGCGCCCGACCCGCTCCCTGCGGTCCTTGGTGCTGTTGTAGACGTAGCTCCCCGACTTGAGCGACCCCGAGTAGACCCGGAAGAACGTCAACCGGCCGACGTAGGGGTCGGTGGCGACCTTGAAGGCCAGTCCGGCGAACGGCTCGTCGTCCGACGTCAGGCGTTCGACGTGGGTGTCATCGTGCTGGGGCGCGTGCCCCATGATGGCCGGGACGTCGACCGGGCTCGGCAGGTAGGCCGTGACGGCGTCGAGCAGCTGCTGCACGCCCTTGTTCTTGAACGCCGACCCACACAGCACGGGCACCATCGCCCCGGCGACCGTCGCCTTCCGGATGGCCCGGTTGATCTCGGCCTCGGAGAGTTCCTCCCCGGCGAAGTACTTCTCCAGGAGCTCGTCGTCGTGTTCGACCGCCGCCTCGATCAGGTCGTGACGGAGCTGCTCCATCTGGTCGGTGAAGGCGTCGGGGACCGGCCCTTCGACGAACTTGGCGCCGAGGGATTCGTTGTCGTACACCACCTCGACCCGGCGGACGACGTCGATCAGCCCGGTGAAGAGCTCTCCGCTCCCCAACGGAATGTGGACCGGATGGGCATTGGCGCCGAGTCGGTCTTTCACCATCCCCAGACAGCGGTCGAAGTCGGCGCCGACACGGTCCATCTTGTTGACGAAGACGATGCGCGGGACGCCGTAGCGATCCGCCTGGCGCCACACCGTTTCGGTCTGCGGCTCGACCCCCCCGACGGCATCGAGCACCGCCACCGCGCCGTCCAGCACCCGGAGCGAGCGCTCGACCTCGACCGTGAAGTCGACGTGGCCCGGGGTGTCGATGATGTTGATGCGATGGTCGATGTCGTTCCACGTCCAGTGACAGGTCGTGGCGGCGGACGTGATCGTGATGCCGCGTTCCTGCTCCTGCTCCATCCAGTCCATGGTGGCGGCGCCCTCATGGACCTCACCGATCTTGTAGTTCACGCCGGTGTAATAAAGGATACGCTCGGTCGTCGTCGTCTTCCCGGCATCGATGTGGGCCATGATGCCGATGTTCCGGTAGTGGTCGAGCGGAGTGGTCCGTGCCATGGTCTTCTTGTCTCGTGCGCCCGTCGTGGACGTCGTTTCCCGTACTGAGGTTGCCATATCGATTCAATCCCACCAGCCAATGCGATTCTATAGCAGCGAAAAAGCGGGGCGACCAGCCCTGGCCAAGCCAGGCGGTATCGCTCCGCGCGCCATCCGGGCTTTCACCCTGGATGCGAGCCTTGTCGCAGGCTCCTCGCGTTGTCGTCTTCGGGGGTCAGAGGTAACGCCAGGCGTCACGTGGCCCGTGGTGTGTCAGCCTACCAGCGATAGTGTGCAAACGCGCGGTTGGCCTCGGCCATCCGGTGCGTGTCTTCCTTCTTCTTGATCGTGGCGCCCTCACCCTTCGACGCCGCGATGAACTCGGCCGCCATCCGCTCGGCCATGGAGCGCTCGCTCCGGCCCCGGCAGTATCCGATCAGCCAGCGCATCGCCAGGGCGGTGCGCCGATCCGGCCGCACTTCCACCGGCACCTGCAGGGAGGCACCGCCAACCCGCCGGCTCTTGACCTCGACGGACGGTTTCACGTTGGACAGCGCCTGCTTGAAGACCGCCACGCCGGGCTGCCCGGTCTTGTCCTCGATGATGTCCATGGCCCGGTAGAAACTCTGCTCGGCCGTGCTCTTCTTCCCGTCCAGCATCAGGTTGTTGATGAACTTGGACACGGTCTGGCTGTCGTAGCGCGGGTCCGCGGGGACGATACGCTTGACGGCCCGGTTGCGCCGGCTCATGACCCACCGCCCTTGGGCCGCTTGGCGCCGTACTTGGAGCGGCTCTGCCGCCGGTCGGAGACGCCGGACGTGTCCAGCGTGCCCCGCACGATGTGATACCGTACCCCGGGCAAGTCCTTCACGCGACCACCTCGGATCAGCACGATGGAGTGCTCCTGGAGGTTATGCCCCTCCCCTGGGATGTAGGCCGTCACCTCGAACCCGTTGGTCAACCGGACACGTGCCACCTTCCGAAGCGCCGAATTCGGCTTCTTGGGAGTGGTGGTGTAGACGCGCGTACAGACACCCCGCTTCTGGGGGTTCTTTTTTAGCGCGGGCGCTTTGTCGACCGGCTTGAGTGGCTTGCGTCCGTGTCGGACGAGCTGGTTGATCGTCGGCATAAACCCTGTAGTCGCGTCCCGTTTGGGTCCCAAAAAATGACAGACCCGGAAGCTAGATAGCGGCCTCAGGTAAGTCAAGGGGATGTCGTAGCAGGAGTTAGGGGAACTGTGGCAGTCGGCTGTCCGGGCCCCCGGGACCCGGCCGCGGCACACTGCGTGGCCGGGATTACAACGCCTAACCTATTGCACAATAGTGCTTTACACGCGTGGGTACAGATCCACGCCGGGGAGAGCCGCCCGGGATCAGTCGAAAATCAGCGCCAGGTAGGTACAGAAGACCACGACGTGCACCAGGCCCTGGAGCACATTCGTACGGCGTCCTCCGAAGTTGACGATGGCCAGGACCAGCGTCAGGATGAGGATTATCTGATCCACCGGCTCCAGGCCCAGCTCCACGCGCCGCCCGGTAACAAAGCCCACCAGGAGAACGGCCGGGATGGTGAGCCCGATCGTGGCCAACCCCGAGCCGAGGGCAATGTTGACCGTCCGTTGCAACTGGTTGTCGCGGGCAGCGGTGAACGCGGCGAGCCCCTCGGGCGAGAGCACCAGCACGGCCACCAGGAACCCACCAAGCGCCGTCGGGGCCCCGACGGTGGACATCCCCCAGTCCACGAAAATGGCCAACTTCTTCGACAGGAGCACGATCGGCGCCATGTTGGCGACGAGGAGGATCGCGTGGTACCCGGTGCCCCGGACGACCATGTCATGATGATGGTGGCCGGCGGGATCGCCGCCCGCCGCCGGTTGGGTAAAGAACCCTCGGTATCGCGTGGTCTGCATCAGCAGGAACACGGCGTAGAGGGCGATCGACATGAGGATAAGGAAGACGGCCATCACGTTGGAGGCTTCGCCACCCGGTCGGGATTCCGTGTAGTACGGGATCATGAGGCCGATGACGGCAAGGGGTATGATGACCCCCAGGTACGTGGCGGCCCCCTCGAAGTTGTATTCCTGCTGGTGGTGCCGCATGCCGCCGATCAGGAGCGCCACACCGAGCATCCCGTTCAAGACGATCATGAGCACCGAGAACATGGTATCGCGCGCCAGTGCCGGGTTGTTCTCCCCGGTGATCATGACCGCCACGATTACCACGAACTCGATGCTGATGACCGCGAGCGTAAGAATGAGGGTCCCGTACGGCTCGCCCAACTTGATGGCCAGCGCGTCGGCGTGGTGCACGACGCGAAAGGAGAGGGCTAGCATGACCAGAAACAACCAGGAGAACAGCAGCACGTTCCGGGTCGGACCAGACAGGTCGTACTGCCAGTTCGAACCGAGGGTTGAGAAGATGACGACCGTCACGACCGCTACGGCCAGGCCTAGTTCGGAGCGAAGGTGGCCGATCATGAGTCGGTCCCAGCTCCGGGCGGAGCCGGGGCAGTGTCGGTCGGTTCGGCAGACAGCGGCTCCTGCGCGCCTCCTCTGTGGGGCGGTGTTGGCCCTCGGAGCCACGGGGAGGCCAATCCAGGGAATCATCGATCTCCCGTCGTCGCTCCTCCGACAGGCGAGGGAACGGCAACGTGCCGCTCCGTCTCCACGTCTCCACCTCCGCCGCTGCCACCTCCGCGGCATCGCCATCCACGGCATGATCCCTGGTGAGGTGGAGTGTTTGTGCCGGCAAGGCGAAACTGGCGCCCGAGTCTGCGACGACATTCTTCATTCTGAGGAACACGTCTTCCCGGACGGCGAAGAACTCGTTCCAGTCCCGAGTGAGGGCATGCACCCGGATATTCACCTCCAGCGCCGACGGCCCGATGCCGGCCAGTCGTATGCGTACCGTGTCACTGTCGATCATCGGGTGAGCGTGTGCCAGTTCTCGCAGCCCGACGAGGACGTGGCGCAACTGATCGGGGCTGGTCTCATGGCGCAGCGTGACCGTCGATTGGATCAGCATCTTGTCGCAGTGCGCCCAGTTGATCAGCTCCTTGTCGACGAAAGAGGCGTTGGGGACGGTAATGAGGGTCCGGTCACGCCCCCGGATCTTGGTCGAACGCAGGCCGATCCGCTCGATGGTCCCATGCTTGTCACCGAACGAGCAGTAATCGCCGACGCGGACGGGACGGTCGAGGTAGAGCATCATGCCGGCGATGAGGTTTTCGAGCGTCGGCCGGATGCTCAAGGCGACCGCCAGGCCACCGATGCCGAGACCTGCCGCCACACTGTACACCGGCAGACCAAGATCGTGGGCCCCGGTTGCCAGGATGATCACACCGCCCATCAGCGCCGTGGTCTTCGCGGCGACCAGGATGATCGGGTTCCGCACGGAATCAGCTTCTGCCCTCGCCTGTATCAACCGCTCCGCCACTGCCATAACGAGCCACCAGAAGGCCACCGCGGCGGACAGGAGTGCGGCCGAGGTGAGCACGATGTCCAGTACGGCCCAGAATAGTCCGGAGACATTCACTTCATAGGCAACGAACTCCTTGAAGGCCACCGCACTGAGCAGGATGACGATAGGCGTGGTGAAGCGGCGCGCGGACGTGGCCCACCGAGTCTCGTCAGACGGACCACGATTCCACAGTCGCCGAATACGGCTGATGACACCGGCCACCACCAGCACAGTCGCGATCACGAGGAGGATCTTCCAGACCGGGGTGCCCCACCAGAGGGTCCTGAGCGGTGCGGGCATGGCCCGCACGATCCGACTAGGGATCAGAGGTCCTGTCAGTTGGGGAATGGCCTGCGTCCAGCTCTCGATCCCGGCATCCGATCGCAGTGGCATCGACTCGACTACGCGAAGGAAGCGCGGCGCATCCTGGTAGGTATCCGCGTCGAACAGAAACTCGCCGTGCCCGGGCCCTCGGTGACCCTGATGATTCGGAGCGGTGTCCCGGGAATGCGCCAGGCGTCAGTCGATCCAGCCGTGGCCGTTCCCGGGACCGAGGCGGGATCGGGCAAGTCGATTCGGCCGAGAATATCGAACAGGTAGGCCACCGTTGAGGTGCCTATCTCCCTGCGGGTCCCTTGGGGGAGGGACGAGAAGTCGACCACCGCGCGAGCCTGTTCAAGCACCAGGAGAATACGCCGATAGGTCGACCGGCTGTCACTGGCCACATCGAGCCCAGTCACCCCGGCGATACTGTCGAGCTCGCCCGCGAGCAACAGGATCGTCTCAAGCGTGTGGCGCGGGCTGTCGGTGATGACCGGATGGAACGGGCGCCCCAGCTCGACCGTCTGCGAGGTCCGGGCCTGCTCGGGCGCCGCGGCTTCCTGGGCTGCCCCCGGGTTCGGCAGGAGACATCCCAACGCCACTCCCAGGGGAGCGATCACTGACGCCCTCAACGGTGAAGATGCTCGGGTCCGCGGCACGCGCCGTTACCTCTGACCAACACAGCGGAAACTCGCCTCATCGCGCGGATCCCCGGCGCCGTCGTACTCGAGCACGCTGGGATAGGCGCAGGCCAGACGGGCCCCGTCGGGCTGCATCAGGTCGTCGACCCAGTGCGCCGTCACCTGGTCCGGTGCCTCGTCAGTTTCGACCCAGCGGTCGAGCTCGTCGAGCCAGTCGACGAGAGAAGGTCCTGGGCCGCCGAAGCAGTGATCCATCCCGGGCACCATGATCAGCCGCACATCGTCCACCGCCGTCGAGTCTCGAGCCACCACCGCCTCGTAGTAGTCGATGGTACCCATCGGCGTCAGTGCCATGTCACGCCATCCGTTGTACATGAGGAGTTTACCGCCCCGAGCGCGGAAGGCGTCGAGGTCGGGGTCCGTTGCGTCCAGCGTCGGGGACACGGCAGCGACGTCCGACGCGAACGTCGAGAAGTCGTAGGTCGAATAGTCCCAGTCCGGGTCCTGAAAGACGAAGTACTTCATGACACCGTTCCCGAAAGCGAAGTGCGCATTAGGGGTCTCGGGGTCGGGAAAATCGGGGTTCGATTCCACGCCTCGCTGAAATTCCGACACGGCGGCGACGGCCAGCCCCCCGGTAAGCCAGCGTTCCCACCCTGCCGGGCCAAGCTCGCCCCCTGGCGGAAACCCCGGGACGACCTCGACCCCGTCGATCAGCAACCCCTGGTACACGCGGGAAGCGGCCTCGACCTGCGCGACGCTCAAGCAGCCGGCCTCTTCCCCTTCCTGGCAGCGGAGCGAGGCCACGTCGAAGACGCACAGGCGAGGATCGTTGAGCACCCCATCCTCCAACCCATCGTGGAGGTCACAAGCCGCCAGCACCGCCTGGCCGATGAGTGTCACCGCCTCGGGCGTGAGCGAGGCCACGGTGAGGTCGTTCGGATCGGGGTACATCGCCTGGTTGAGCCAGGTGTTACGACCACCGAGTTCCCCCGTCCAGTCGTAGGCAGGGGCACCAGCCACGATGGCGTCGAAGTCGTCGGGGTAGCGCTGAGCCTCCATGAGCGCCTGGCCACCGCCGCGGGAACAGCCGAGGAAGTATTTCCGTGACGGGGCGCGCTCATAGTACGAGGCGGTCAGCGCCTGGGCCGTCACGGCCGTCCGGTGCACCGCCGCGTGTCCGAAATTCACCACCCGCTCAAAGTGGTGCAGCGCCCAGCTGGCGTCGAGCGCGCTTCCCTGATGGCCCGTGTCGGTGCCCACGGTGGCATACCCCTTCTGCAAGGCACCGTACGCCAGGGCCGCGTTGATGATCGAGCCCACGAAGCCGCCACCCCCACCCATGACGAACTTGCCATTCCAGACCTCGGGCAGCAGCAACTCGAATCCGATTTCGTTGCCTATGACGCCCGCGACCTTGCAGTGCGGTACGGGCACCGACTCAGGTGTGACCGAGGTCAGCCGCACGTCCGGGAGCGGCGGGAGCGACTCGAACTGGCACGCCGCAGGAACCATCATAATCGGCGCGGGGCCCTCGAAGGCCCCCCACCCAGCCAGCACGCCTGTCGCTACTATTCCCGTCGCCACCGCCGTGATGGCGCGTCGGTTTTTCACCATCAAGCCTCCATCGAAAAGAATACACCCAATCCGTCGCCGGAGAATGTCAGTCACGGGTATGCCTCGCAAGAAGGTGTTCCCGAACGCTGGGGCCCCCCGTCGGGTTACATGAGGACGCCGTTTACCGGCAGGAGCGGCTCGGGGACTTCCTCCTCCCCCAACTGTTGTCTCAGGTCGATCTCGATGGTGCGGCACAGGGCCGTCATCGGGGTGTCGTTGGGTTCATTGCAGAACGGGTCATTGAGATCCTCGCCCAATTGCCTGACGAGGAGAAAGGCGAGGACGACGACCAGGACGGCGAGGAACTCCAGCAGGAAGACACGCCCCTGGGGCTCGATGAAGGCCACGCTGACCAGGATGGCGACCGCCCAGACCAGAATCCTGGTGGCGGCGATGACATGGTCGGGGAAGGCGGTGTTGGCGATGCGTTCCATGCCTCCCTGATCGTCGGTCATGGCCGTGAGGGTGGTGTCGATCTGGTTGAGGATCAGGGTGGTCGCGGGATTGGCGCCCAGAACCATCGCCAGCCGACGACCCTGCTGCTGGTTGAGTTGCGTGGCCACGTTCCGGGCGGATCGCATCGCCTGGGCCTCGTCGGGCTCGAGATAGGGATCGATCTCGGGGAAGACCGGCTGCTCCCTGAGCTGGAGCCGGAGTGCGTTGATGTAGGCCAGGTGCCGCATGACGAATTCGCGGTGGAGGGACCGGGCCTCGTCCCAGTTCGAGATGGTGTCGATCCGGCTGGGCGTCAGCAGCGTGGTCACCTGGCGGGCGAAGGCCCGGCTGGCGTTGACCATGCCGCCCCAGAGGATACGCGCCTCCCACCAACGGACGTAGGCTTCATTGAAGCGGAAGGCCACGAAGATGCCCACCACGGTGGCGAAGACCCCCACGGCCGCGGCCGAGAACGCGGTGGAGTCGAGACCAGGAAGGGCACGGTGCAGTCCGACCGCACCCACCTCGATGGCCAGCACAAGGAGGACCGCAGCCTTGTTCCCCTTGATGATGAGCCAGAGGGCTCCGGGGATCGATGTCCCGCCGCGGACGATCATCGACTAGGCGGCCAGCGTACGGCAGGACGTTTCGCATGATCCAAGGTCACGGCGCGTACCAGATGGGGCTGGTGTAGGCCCGCTCCTGGGTCGACGTCGGAGCACCCTCCGGAATCGCTATGCCGAACCGAAACGCATCGTACGTCGTCCACCGCGGCGTGGGGATCTCGATCACCCGGGCGTAGTAGAACGCCTTCTGGTCGGGATCGAAGTCGGGGTCGGTCCACACCGTCCCCAGTTCGGCCGCGCCGATGGTGTTGGTCCAGTTGGCGTTCGCCGCGTCCACCGTGTTGCCCACTGGAGGCAGCTTGCCGTCGCTTCCGGGCCGCCGATCGCCGGACCAGGCCACATCGTACACCTGCTCGTGGGTCTCACCGTCTTCGGCCAGCCACCCCTTGACGATCTGGATCCGGTCCAGATTGGCGCCCTGGGCGTCGCGGAGGGAATAGACCATGAAGGTGGGCGCGCCTGCACCGGCGGGCCGGGCGGGAAGATCGCCGCCCATCGGCACACCCTTTTGGTACCCGGAGAAGGCCGGCTGGCGGCTGTTCATGTCCTCCTCGGTGTAGTCCCAGCCGCCAAAGAATCGGACGGCCAGCCGCGAGCCGGTCGTGGCATAGACCTCTTTCCGCTCCATGGCGTCGAAGATGGCCTCGCGGGTGTTGTCGGTGGCCCACACCGCGGCCAGTCCCGAGGATACCTGCTGCCAACCGAAGATGGTGCCACTCTCGGTTGCCATGAATGGGTGCTGCATCCGCTCGGGACTCGGCTCCGCACCGGAGTGCTTGCCGAAAAAGTTGTCTTCCTGCGCCGTCGCCAGCGACGTGTGGCTGTCGGTGGATCCGATCATGCCGAACTTGTAGGGGTTGGTCCCCTCCCGGTCCTCGATCGCCAGACCGCGCTTGAGAGCCTCCCGGGCGTACTCCCCGGCCAGCATGTCGTTGGTCTTGGCCTCTGACACATCGAGGTTGCCGATGTCCCACGTCTCGTAGTCGGCAAACTCGTCGTCCGGCGACAGGAACGGGTGTGCCTCGCCGTCGCCCTTGATTTGGGTCGCTTCATAGAGCGGTTCCCAGCGTGCACGCGTGGTCACGTACGCCTCGTCGAGGGCCCGGCCGTCGTACTGAGCCTCGAGCGGGAACATGATGCCATTGGCCAGGTTGCCGTTGTGCGCGATCGCCAGCACGTCACCACCCGTGGTGGACTCGTAACGATCCAGCCACTTCCACAGGTCCCGGGGATTGGTGCTGCCCATTGGAGGAACGGTGGTATAGGGCACCATTTGGCCGCCCTTGTCACCGTCGTCCCGGTAGACGACGACCCGATGCATGTTGTTGCCGGTCACCAGCGAGGTCCATTCATAACCGATGAACGCCGTGAACACACCGGGATCGTTGTAGGCGTCGGCGTGCTCCACGGTCCTGGCCCACGCCGCCTTGTAGGGCTTGGAATCCGGCGTGTACATCAGCGCTTCGGGAAACTCGCCCTGGGAGAACATGCCGATCAGCTCCAGTGCCACGCCCACTCCCTCTCCGGCCTGGATCCGGTTGTACCAGTCCTTCCCCAGCGGGACGTTCATGATATGCGGCGCTCCGGCGAACATATCCGGGAAGAAGCCCATGTTGTCGGAGTGGTCGGCTACGACGAGGAAGTCCAGCGGTCGCGACAGCCTCGCCAGAAGACCGGTTGACGTCGTGACTTCGTCGCCGCGTGCAAACCGATACGCGTCCTCGATACCCAGGCGGTTCCCGAAGGCGCCAGCGTCCATCGACATGTCGGTGTGCAGGTGAGTGTCGCCCCAGAATACCCGACTGGGGAAGTTGCGGCCGGCGTACGGGGAATAGGTGCTGCCCCGGTACACGTCGTTCAGCGCCGCGGCGCCGTCCGGTGGAGGAGGAACCTGCGCGAGGGCCACAGAGGGCACGGCAATGAGAAGAAGCAGGCCAGCGACGGTCATGTGTGGTAGGCGCATGATTCCAGCCTCGGCAAAGTGTGATATGGCTCGTGTCATGACTGCGTCTTGGTGCCTTCACGATCCGCGGTCCTACGAATCGGAGGAGGATTCCACCCGCCGGTCAGGATCGAGGGTTGGCGGTGCCGGTCGTTGGGGTGCCCATGTCAGCACCCGTTGCACTTGAAGATAGACGACTCCCCCCAAGAACATACAGAAAACGGGATGAGAAACGAGCTTGCCGTCACGGGCAGCGAGGGCAGCGAAACATGCCGCCCCACCACTATGTCAGTACCAGTAACATGGTCAAGCACAACAACTTGGACTTCATAGCCCTCACAGCCCAGATGGTGGCCCTTTCATGAAGATTTTTTCACGCGTTCTTCCGACACGGTTGTCACCCGGGCCTTAACATCCAAGACAGACATAGAAGGGATAACGGCCCATCGGGCCGCCGTTCAGAACCATGATGATCGCTCCAAGGGGTGGTGGGCCGTCCCACACGGAGCCCCACCCGGTAGTGGTTCTTCATACCCAGCTCTTGGATCGGGCTGGCAACCCTTGCGACGGAACCAACATGAACGCGTCCTCGGCTGTGTCCGCCACTGACGACTCCTCAGCCGCCATGACAGAAGACCCTCTGCTGCAGACCCTCCCGGAATGCACGGTCGAGATCGTGTCTGATTCCGGTGAAGGCGCCCAGAAATGCGGGCAGCTGTTCGGACGTGTTTCCGCCGGCATGGGAAACGGCGTCTGGACGGTGGAGATCATCCCGGCGGAGATCCAGCCGCCGGCCCGCACCCCCGGCAGCGCCAGCGGCAACCGGATCCGCATCGGCACCGATCCCGTCACCAACTGGGGTGACGCCGCCAACCTGGTGGTGGCCTTCAACGAGCAGGTACTCCTGGCCCGTCACCGGCTGGGGGCCCTGGCCGAGGACGCCATCATCCTGATCGAAGCCAAGTGGGGCGACCACGAGGACCCGGCCATCCGCGAAGCCTGGGCCGGCGCCATGGAGGAGATGGGCCAGCGCCGCTACCGCTTCGTCCCCATCCCGATGGAGGACCGGACCTTCGAGATCACCGACGGCCTGCCCCGTGGCAAGAACATGTTCGCCCTTGGAGTCATCGCCACCATCTTCTCGCGGGACCTCGACAAGCTCGGCGAGCTCATCGCCCACGAGTTTCGCACCAAGCCGCCCGAGGTGACCGAGCTCAACGTGGCCCTTCTGCGGGCCGGGGCCGAGTGGGCCGCGGAGCACATCGACTTTCGGATCGACGTACCGGTCGAAGCCCCCTCCCGGGCCATGGTCGTCATGAATGGCAACCAGGCCATTGCCATGGGCGCCATCGCCGCCGGCATGGAACTGTGCGCCATGTACCCGATCACGCCCGCGACGTCGGCGTCCCACTATCTGAGCGAGATCTTCGAGCGTTTCGGAGGCACCGTCCACCAGGCCGAAGACGAGATCGCCGCCGTTGGCGTCGCGGTGGGTGCGTCCTATGCGGGACGGGTGGCGTTCACCATCACCTCGGGCCCCGGCCTGGCGTTGAAGACGGAATTCCTCGGCCTGTCGGTCATGACCGAGACTCCGCTGGTCGTGGTCGATGTCCAGCGAGGCGGTCCCAGCACCGGGCTTCCCACCAAGGTGGAGCAGTCGGACCTGCTGGCGGCCATTTTCGGCCAACCGGGCGACGCGCCCCACATGGTCCTGGCTCCGGCGACCATCGAGGAGTGTTTCGCCTGCATGGTCACGGCACGGCGGATCGCCGAGGCGTTTCGGAGCCTGGTCATCGTCCTGTCCGACGCCAATCTGGCCACCGGGGTCCAGCCGTTCCCACGCCCCGACGTCACCACCGACTGGATCGCGGCGCCGCCCGACCTGAGCGCCGTCCCCGAAGGCACACGGCCCTACGAGTGGGATCACGACGCGGGCGTGTCCCAGCGCATCATCCCGGGCCAGCCCGGCGGGATGTTCACCGCCACGGGACTGTCACACGACGAGCGGTCCAAGGTGGCCTACAGCCCCGACGTCCATCACCGGGGATCGGCCATGCGGAGCCGCAAGCTGGCCGTCTTCCAGGGCACGCTGAATCCACCACCGATCCACGGCGACTCGAGCGGCGATCTGCTGATCGTCGGGTGGGGCAGCACCAAGGGCGCCATCGAGGAGGCGGTGGACCGGGCCCGGAACGAAGGGTATGCGGTGTCATCGGTCCACCTGCGGTTCCTGAACCCGCTGGAACCGGGACTCAAGGACATCTTTGCCCGGTTCGGCAAGGTCATGACCGTGGAAATCAACTACAGCGACGACCCGGCCGACCCCTTCATCACTGAAGAGAACCGGCGCCGCGGACAGCTGTCCTGGCTGCTGCGGGCCACCACCCTGGTGGACGTGGACTGCTGGACCCGGATCGCCGGTGAACCCCTGCGGCCGGGGCAGATCTACGAAGCCATACGCTCACGTCTCCAGGAAGGAGCCGGGTCATGATCGACATGGGATGTTCGTTGGTGGGCTGCGGCGTTGAAGAGGATCACTCCTGGTCGATGGACGACTACGCCGGCGCCACCGCCCGCTGGTGTCCCGGGTGCGGCGACCATGCCGTCCTGACGGCGGTGGAGCGACTCTTGGAGGCGGAGCAGTTGGCCCCGGAACGCACGGTGTTCGTGTCGGGGATCGGGTGCTCCAGCCGGTTCCCCCACTACATCAACACGTACGGCTTCCACGGCCTGCACGGCCGGGCGCTCCCGGTGGCCACCGGGGTCAAGCTGCGCCGCCCGGATCTCGACGTGTTCGTGGTCATGGGCGACGGCGACTGCTGTTCCATCGGCGCCGGCCATTGGATCCACACGACCCGCTACAACCCGAACCTCGTCGTCCTGATGCTGGACAACGGTGTCTACGGCCTGACCAAGAACCAGACCTCACCCACCAGTCCCGCGGGACGGCCCAGCAACACGCAGCCCAAGGGCGCCTATTTGCAGGCACTCAACCCGATCGCGTCTACGCTGGGAGTGACCAATGCGTCCTTCGTCGCCCAGACGGGGGACTGGATTCCGGAACACCTGTACCAGACCATTCGCGCCGCGTTCCACCATCGTGGCTTCTCCTTCGTCCGCATCCTGCAGCGCTGCCCCAAGTTCACCGAAGACCTGTTCATGAATGCGGTTCGCGACCCCAACGTCATCGAACTGATGGTCCACCCCGACGGCATCCCCACCCTGGGCATCGACGAGATCTACAAGCACCAGACACCACACGACCCGGCCGATCTGGACATGGCCCTCACGCTGGCTCAGTTCAGTGACAGGATCCGCCTGGGACTCTTCTACCGTGACCCGACCGTGCCCGTGTACGATGAACTGAGGGCCGAACACGTCCAATCGGCCGAGCAGCGGGTCTCGTTGCTGAATGAGGAGTTGGATCGTTATGCCGTCTGACCCACGGACCGACCAGGCGCTCAAAGCGTTCCACGGCCGTCTCGAAGCGTTCCAGGCCTCGCTCGGCGCCACCGTCGACCAGATCGATCACTACCTGGCGGACCACCATGAGGCCGGGAATGGTGGCCACGAGAGAGTCGCCTCGGAACTGGGACCCTTCGGGGCCGGCCGGATCGACGTGCGACGGTTCTCTCAGTTGTTCCGGGCGGCCACGCTGGACGGCCGTGTCCGGGAGACGATTCAGCGGGCGCGGGAGACGCTGGCCGAGCTGACCGGCCGTGGCCTCGCGCTGTACACCGTCGACGTCCCCTCCGGTCGCGACCTCGTGGAGACGGTCGGGGAATCCCTGGCACAGATCGGACGGGCCTTCGGTGCCGCCCGCGTGTTCGACCTGGCCCGGTCGGGGATCGACCATGACCAGCGCCACCCACTGGCGCTGGGGTCGTTCCCCTTCGAGCGGTGGACCCGGCGGGAGCGCGAGCTAACGCCGCCGCTGGTGGTGTCGGTCGACGGCGCCGACCTGACGGCCGGAGGCCTGGCCCGCTACCTCGACGGCGCCGCCCAGTTCGTGCTCCTGGTTCGCGGCACGGCTCCACCGGCCCCGCTGGCCCGCCTGATCACCCCGGGGGTGTTGGTACTCCAGACCCACGACGGCACCGGCCTGGAGCACCAAGCCGGCTGGGAGGGCACAGCCATTTCCGCTTGGCTCCCGGAAACGGCTGCCCGTTTCGTCCACGACCCGGGTCGCGGCGACACCCCGGCCAGTCGCATCGTCGTCGACCAGTTTGCCGACCCGCCCGGAAAGGCCGTCGGAGGGTCGAGTGTCTTCCAGCAGACGGAAGAGCTGGCCCAGCTGAAGTGGCTGGCCACCAGCACCGGCACCGTGGAACCTGCGGAGGCCACCCCCAGCACCAGGGACCCCCAGATCGGAACGGCCGCTCCGGACGACCCCGCTGCCAAACTGGCTGCCTGGTTGTTGAACCAGGCCGACCTCCAGGACGTGAGCTGAGGCGATCGTGGACCTCACCACCATGGTCGTCCCGGTCCTGATTCTTGGCGGCGTCGGGTTGTCCTTCGCCGCCCTGATCGCGGTCACCCACCGGCGGTTCAAGGTGTGGGAAGACCCGCGCATCGACGCGGTCGTGGACCTGCTGCCCGGCTCCAACTGCGGCGCATGCGGGCAGGCCGGTTGCCGGGCCTTCGCCGAGGCCCTGGTGTCGGGGTCGATAGAGCCGGCCACCTGCACGGTCATGACACCTGACGGGGTCGGCGATGTGGCCACCTACCTCGGGGTCGATGCCGGTGAGGCCCGTTCGGTCGTGGCCCGGTTGCTGTGTGCCGGCGGGTGTGACGTGGCGCCGTCGCAGGCCGAGTATCGCGGCCTGGCGACCTGCAAGGCCGCGGCGGCGGTGGCTGGCGGGGGCAAGGCCTGCGCCTGGGGCTGCCTGGGGTTGGCGGACTGCGAGGTGGCGTGCGACTTCGATGCCATCGTGATGAATACGGTGGACCTGCCGGTGGTGATCCCGGAGCGCTGCACGGCCTGCGGCGACTGCGTCGAGGCCTGCCCCAAGGACCTGTTCGTCCTCATGCCGGCCGAGCAGCATCTGATCGTACAATGCCGCAGTGCCCTGGAGGGCGACCTGGCGGAATCGCAGTGCGCGGTGGCCTGTACGGCGTGCGGACGGTGTGCCCTGGACGCAGCGCCCGGGCTCATCACCATGGCGAGGGGCTTGGCGGTGGTGAACTATGGATTGAATCATCTTGCCGACCCGGAAGCGATCGCACGGTGTCCCACCGGGGCCATCGCGTGGGTGGACGGCATCCAGACATTCGAGCAGACCAATCGAGTCGAGGGGGTAGTCGCGTGATCTTCAAGAAAGCTCCAGCGCCAGCAGCAGAGCCGAAGTATCCCGGCATCCCCACGGCGGTGGATGGCACGGCCGCGGTGGTCGAGATGGAAACGGCCGCCAGCGAAGGGGCCGGCGCCTATCCCATCACCCCGTCCACCCAGATGGGCGAAGGCTGGGCCGCGGCGGTCGCGGCGGGCAAGACCAACGTCGGCGGCCGCAAGCTCATCTTCTTCGAACCCGAGGGCGAACACGCCGCGGCAGCCGTGACCGCCGGTCTCAGCATGACCGGACTCCGGGCCACCAACTTCTCCAGCGGCCAGGGCATCGCCTACATGCACGAGTCGCTGTATGCGGCCGTCGGCAAACGCCTGACCTATGTCCTCAACATCGCCGCGCGGGCCATGACCAAGCACGCACTCAACGTGCATGCCGGACACGACGACTACCACGCGGTGGACGACACCGGGTTCTTCCAGCTGTTCGCCAAGGACGCCCAGGAGTCGGCGGACCTCAATCTCCTGGCCCATCGTATCGCCGAGTTGTCTCTCAATCCGGGCATCATCGCCCAGGATGGTTTCCTGACCAGTCACGTCATCGAGTCGGTGCGGCTGCCGGAACGCGAACTGGTGCGTGAGTTCCTGGGGGACCCGGCGGACATCATCGAATCACCGACGCCGGCCCAGCGCTATGTCCTCGGGGAGCAACGCCGACGCATCCCGGAGATGTTCGACCTCGACTACCCTACCATGCAAGGGGTGGTACAGAACCAGGACGCGTACCAACAGGGTGTCGCGGCACAACGGCCCTTCTATTTTGATCACATCGTGGAGCTGACCGATCAGGCGATGGCGGATTTCGCCGCCCTGACGGGCCGCCACTATGCCCGCGCCGTCGGCTACCGGCTCGACGACGCCGAGTATGTCATTGCGGGACAGGGATCGGTGGTGGCCAACGCCGAGGCCGTGGTGGATCATCTCCGGGACCGGCGGGGCCTGAAGGTCGGGGTCCTCAACGTCACCATGTTCCGGCCGTTCCCGGCCGATTTCATCACCGGACTGCTCCGGGGCACCAAGCACGTCGTAGTGCTCGAACGTCTCGACCAGCCGTTGGCCGTCGACGCGCCGCTCTTGCGAGAGATCCGGGCCGCCATGGGCAAGGCCATCGAGAACGGCCGCGCGTCCGGCACGCCACCCCATCCCGGCGTGGTGCCATGCACCTCCGACCAGGTACCGGAGTTCTACTCGGGGTGTTTCGGCCTGGGCAGCCGTGACCTCCAGCCCAGCGACTTGATCTCGGCCGTGGAGAACATGCTGCCCGGCGGGTCCGCGCGGCGGCAGTTCTATCTCGGGATCGACTTCGTGCGCCGCGATACCCGGTTGCCCAAACTGCAGATCTGGCAGCAGGAGTTGCTGGAGACCTATCCCGACATCGAGTCCCTGACCCTGCCACCGGCGGAGGACGTGAACCTTCTCCCCGAGGGCGCCACCTCCATCCGCATTCACTCCGTGGGCGGCTGGGGCGCCATCACGATGGGGAAGAACGTGGCGATGACGGCGTCGGAATTGCTGGGCCTGTACATCAAGGCCAACCCCAAGTACGGGTCGGAAAAGAAGGGCCAGCCGACGACCTTCTACGCCAGCCTGGCCAAGGCGCCCATCCGCCTCAACTGCGAGCTCAAGCACGTCAACGTCGTCCTGGCGCCCGACCCCAACGTGTTCCGGCACTCCGATCCCCTGGCCGGGCTCGAAGAAGATGGCGTCTTCGTCATTCAGAACGACCTGCCGCCGGCCCAATTCTGGGCCAGCCTCCCCGCCGTAGCCCAGCAGACCATCAAGGACCGCCGCATCCGGGTCTACATCATCGACGCGTTCAAGGTCGCCATGGAGGAGGCCTCCGACCGTGAACTCCGCTACCGCATGCAGGGCGCGGCGTTCATGGGTGCGTTCTTCAAGGTCTCCGGGCTGATCGAGCGTGAGGGCCTGGATCGCGACGCCCTGTTCGAGGGCATCCGGGTCCAGATGACCAAGAAGTTCGGGGATCGCGGCCAACGGGTGGTGGAAGACAACCTCCGGGTCATCGGCCGCGGCTACGAGGAGATCGCCGCCATCGACCCCGCGACGTTCGAGGTCGCCGAAGCCGAGGTGGGAACCACCCCGCAGATGCCGAGCATCCTCGACGGATCGCACGTCAAGCCGGGCCTGGGGAACCCCGGACGGTTCTGGGAGCAGGTGTGCTCCCTCTACAAGACCGGCACCGACGGCATCGCGGATCCCTTTGCCGCGCTGTCCGCCATTCCGGCGGCCACCAGTACCATCCGCGACATGACGGACATCCGGTTCGAGGTGCCGCTGTTCGTGCCGGACAAGTGCACAGGCTGTTCACAGTGCTGGACGCAGTGCCCCGACGCCGCCATCCCCGGGGTGGTGAGTCAGATCGACGAGGTGCTCGAGGCGGCCATGACCACGCTCTCCAACGGCCGCTCGTTCGACCGGCTGCGCCAGGTCATCCCTCCTTTGACCCGGGAGGCCCGGAAGATCATCAAGGGCGTGCCGTTCACGACGTTCGCGGACGTCCTGTCGACGGCCTATGCGACGGTGGCCGAGAAGCTCAAGTTGCCACCCGACCGGCGGAAGGAACTCGACGCCGAGTTCGCACCGGTCTATGGCGCCCTGGCGGAGTTTCCCCTGGCCAAGACGGGGCCGTTCTTCGACCTGCCGGAATCCAAGGCCAAGGGGTCCGGCGGCCTGCTGTCGATCACGGTGAACCCGGAAGCCTGCAAGGGCTGCAACCTGTGCGTCGAGGTCTGCCCCGACGAGGCGCTCATCACCATCAAGCAGGACCAGGAGGCCATCGACCAGCTACGGCGCAACTGGGAGTTGTGGCAGCATCTCCCGGAGACCGACGACCGCTACGTCAACATCGCCAACCTGGAAGAAGGCATCGGGGTCCTGCCCTCGATCCTGCTGAAGCAGGGCAACTACCGGTCGATGTTGGGTGGCGACGGCGCCTGCATGGGGTGCGGCGAGAAAACGGTGGTCCATCTGGTCCTGTCCTCCATCAACGCCCTGATGTTGCCCCGGGTGGAGAAGTACGTGGCGCGGCTCGACGACCTGATCGCCCGGCTGGACGACAAGGCACGGCAGCTGCTGGCATCGGACGCCAGGCTCGACGCGGTGGACAGTCCCGACGAGGGCACGGTCGACATCCCGCTCGATCCCGCCAAGAAGGCCGTCGTGGACCGGATCGCCCGGGAACTCGACGCCCTGAAGGACCTGCGCTGGCGTTACGTCGAAGGCCCCAGTGGCAAGGGCCGCTCGACCGTCGGCATGGCCAATTCCACGGGCTGCTCGTCGGTCTGGGGCAGCACCTACCCGTACAACCCCTACCCCTTCCCCTGGGTCAACCACCTGTTCCAGGACGCGCCGTCGATCGCCATCGGGTTGTTCGAGGGCCACATGCGCAAGATGGCCGACGGGTTCGTGGCCGTGCGCCGTGCGGAAATGGAACTGGCCGGTGAAGACCCGTCCACCCAGGAGGCGTACCTCACGCAGTTCGACTGGCGGCAATTCTCCGAAGACGAATTCGACATGTGCCCGCCCATCATCGCCCTGGGCGGTGACGGTGCCATGCTGGACATCGGATTCCAGAACCTGTCTCGCCTGTTGGCCTCCGGCAAACCGATCCGGGTAGTGGTGCTGGACACCCAGGTGTACTCCAATACCGGCGGCCAGGCCTGCACCAGCGGCTTCCTGGGTCAGGTCAGCGACATGGCCGCGTACGGCTCGGACCAACACGGCAAGGAGGAAACCCGGAAGGAGCTGTCGCTCATCGCCATGGCCCACCGGAACGTCTACGTGTTGCAGTCGTCCCAGGCCAATCCCTCACACTTGATCGGTGGCGTCCTCCGCGGTCTCCAATCGCGCTATCCGTCGGTCTTCATGCTGCACTCGCCCTGCCCGCCGGAACACGGCCTGGGCGACGACGCCACGACCGAGGCGGCCAAGCTGTCGCTGGAGAGCCGGGCCTATCCGCTCATGATCTACGATCCGGCAGAGGGGACCACGCTGACGGAACGGCTGTCGCTCGACGGCAATCCGTCCCTCCAGGACCGGTGGCCCGAGTACGAGATGAAGTATCGCGATGCCGACGGCAACGAGGCGTCGCTGACGCTTCCCGTCACGATTGCCGATTGGGCCGCGACGGAAACCCGTTTCAAGAAGCACTTCACGCCCTGGCCCTCCGAGGAAGACGACGGCATCGCCTTCCATGAGTTCATGGCTCTGCCCGACGAAGATCGCGGCGAGGCCACGCCGTTCATCTACACGCTGGACGACGACCAGCGCCTCAACAAGCTGGCGGTCTCTCCCGAGATCGTCACGCTGGCCGAAGACCGGTTAGAGGTCTGGTCGTTGATGCGGCAAATGGCCGGGCTCGAGGCCACCGACGACGTGCGCCACCTGGTCGAGGGCGAGCTGGACGAGGAGTACGAGCGGAAGCTCGAATCCCTCCGGACCGAGTACGAAGCCAAGCTGTCGGAGCTCAGGATCAGCTATCCGCGCGTCATCGCCCGGCGCCTGGCCGAGGGCCTCATCCGGGCCGGCAACGGCGGCCGCACCGTGAAAGACCTGCTGGCGGAGGTGAGCGCCATGCCCAACCTGGCGCCGATCGAGGTCGAACCGCATGACAGTCCGCCTGTGGCCCCCGCGATGTCCGCTCCCTCGGCGACTCAGCCGGAAACGGCAACGGCCGTCGCGGAGCCGGACGTGGTGGACGAGGAGGACGAAGACGAGGACGTGAGCCTTGGTCCCTGGATCGATTCGGCGCGCTGCACGACGTGCGACGAGTGCACCAACATGAACAACCGGATGTTCGCCTACAACGACAAGAAGCAGGCCTACATCAAGGACGCCAAGGCGGGCACGTTCAAGGAGTTGGTGCAGGCGGCCGAGAAGTGTCCGGTGCAGATCATCCACCCGGGCACGCCGCTCAATCCCAAGGAAAAAGGCCTCGACAAGTGGCTTGGCCGGGCCGAGGCCTTCAACTAGGCCCGGGCTCATGCCTCGTTTCCGTTTCCGCCACGGCGTTCACCCGCCCGACCACAAGGAGCTGACCGCCGACCGGTCCATTCGGCGCATGCCCTTCCCGGACGAGGTCGTCCTGCCCCTGCGGCAGCATGCCGGCAAGCCGGCCAAAGCGATCGTCGGGCCAGGAGACCGCGTCGAGCGCGGTGACGTCGTGGGTGAGGCCGACGGGTACGTGTCCTCGCCGATTCACGCGTCGGCGACGGGCACCGTGACCGATGTGCCCCTGTGGCCCCATCCGGACGGCAGCTACGTCCGCTCGGCCGGGGTCGTCGGCCTGGGGGGAGCGGCCTTTCCGACCCACGTCAAGCTGCAGCCCCCGGCGGACGCCACGATCGACGTCCTGGTCATCAACGGGTGCGAGTGCGAGCCCTATCTCACGACCGATCACCGCACGATGGCGGAATACCCCGACCGGGTCTACCTGGGGATTCGCATCATGATGCGGTGCCTGGGCGTCCAGCGAGCCGTGATCGGTGTCGAGATGAACAAGGCCGACGCCATCGCCGCGTTGCAGCGGGCCCGGCCCGACGATCTCGACGTGACGGTCCAACCGCTCACGGTCAAGTATCCGCAGGGCGCCGAGAAGATGCTGATCACGTCGCTGCTGGGGCGGGAAGTGCCGTCCGGCAAACTGCCGATGCATGTGGGGGTCGTGGTGCAGAACGTCGCGTCGGTCGCCACCATCGCCGAGGTGTTCGAGACGGGCCTGCCCCTCATCGAGCGGATCGTCACGGTGACCGGGTCCGGGGTGCACCAGCCCGCCAACCTCATCGTCCCCGTCGGCACCAAGACCAGAGACCTGCTGGAGGCCTGTGGCGGACTCACTGCCGACGCCGTGGAGGTCGTCTTCGGTGGCCCCATGATGGGCAGCGCCGTCGCCAATCTCGATGCCCCGGTCCTCAAGGGCACCACCGGTGTGGTCGTCCTGACGGACGAGGACTGCCGCCCGGCCGCCACCTTCCCCTGCATCAAGTGCGGCCGCTGCCTGGACGCCTGTCCCGTTTTCCTGAACCCGCAGTTGCTCGGCAGCCTGGCGCTGGCCGAACGGTACGGCGACATGCCCGAGCACCACCTGACCGACTGCATGCTGTGCGGCTGCTGCAGTTACGTCTGCCCGTCCCACATCCCGCTGTCGCAGTTGTTCCACGCCTCGAAGGCCGCGGTCCGGAAACTCCAGGTGGCCTCGTGACCGCCCCGCGACTCGTCACGGCCTCGCCCCACCTGGGAGCCGGTGACAGCACCCCGACCATCATGTGGTCGGTGGTGGCCAGTCTGGTCCCGGTCGTCGTCGCCGGCACCTGGATCTTCGGCCCCAGCGTCCCGCTGGTGCTGCTGGCGGCCACGGCGGGTGCGCTCCTCACCGAGCGGCTGTTCGGCTCCACGGGTACGCTGCTCGACGGCTCGGCCGCCATCACCGGCCTGCTCCTGGGGCTGACGCTCCCGCCCGGCCTGCCCCTGTGGATGGCCTTCGTCGGGGGAGCGTTCGGCATCGGATTCGGCAAGCTCGTCTTCGGGGGTCTGGGCCAGAACGTATTCAACCCGGCGCTCCTGGGCCGGGCCTTCCTGCAGGCCGCGTTCCCGGTCGCCATGACCACGTGGCCGGCACGGGGAGAAGCCTGGTGGGATCTGGCGGGAGACAACCTGGCCCTGCCGTTCATGAGTCCCGACGTTCCGGACGCCATGACCGCCGCCACGCCGCTGGGGCTCATGAAGTTCGAACAACAGGCCACGGACCTCTGGGACCTCATGGTGGGGACCGTCGGTGGGTCGGCCGGCGAAACGGCGGGCCTGGTGATCCTGGCGGCCGGCGTCTACCTGGCCCTGCGCAACCACCTCAATTGGCGCATCCCCGTCAGCATCCTGGTCACGGTCGCCGCGCTGGCCACGTTGACCCACGCCCTGAATCCGGACTACGCCGGGCCGCTCCACATGGTGTTCTCCGGCGGCCTCCTCCTGGGCGCCGTCTACATGGCCACCGACATGGTCACCTCGCCGGTCAGCAACGCCGGATGCTGGATCTTCGGCGCCGGCATCGGCGCGCTCGTGGTGGTCATTCGCTATTGGGGTGGCCTGGCGGAGGGCGTGATGTACGCCATCCTGCTGATGAATGCGCTGGTGCCGTTCATCAACCGCGCCACCCAGCCGCGCCTGTTCGGCCGCACGGAGCGCACGTCATGACCAGGCAGCCACCATCACCGGGGCCCGCCAGGGCGGAGGTGCGCTCGACGCGGTTGATGGCCACCCTGGCCACCGCCGGCGCCCTGGCCGGACTGGCGATCGTCGCGGTCTACGGCTGGACCCAGCCGGCCATACGTGCCCACAAGGCGCGTATGGTCGCGCTGGCGGTGGCGAACGTACTGCGGGCGCCGGCCTCCTGGGACACGCTGTATCTGCACGACGGGCGCCTGACCGGGGCACTCCCCGCCGGATCTTCTCCGGACGACCTCGAGATGGTGTTTCGTGGCTACGACGCGGACGGCCTCACGACCGGGTACGCCATCGCCGCAGGCGAGCCGGGCTTCCAGGACATCGTGCGTCTCATGTTCGGCTACGATCCGGTTCGGGGCGTGATCCTGGGAATGCAGGTATTGGAGAGCAAGGAGACTCCGGGCCTGGGCGACAAGATCGAGAAGGACGAAGCGTTCGTCACCCAGTTCGACGGTGCGCGGACACCACTCATCGGCGTCAAGCCGCGGGACGCGACCGGCGCCGACCAGGAGATCGACATGATCACCGGGGCGACCATTTCGTCCAAGACGGTCATCAAGGTGATCAACAATGCCATCGCCCGGCTGACGCCGGCCTTCGAAGCCGGTGTGGAGGAAAGCGTGCCGTGAAGATGACCACACCTCAGGCGGACTTCCTTCGCGGCGTCTGGCGAGAGAACCCGGTGCTGATTCAGATGCTGGGGCTGTGCCCCGCCCTGGCCGTGACCAACACCGTGGCCAACAGCATCGCCATGGGGGCAGCCACGTTCTTCGTGCTCATGGGATCGAGCCTTCTGGTATCGACCCTCAAGCGCTGGGTCCCCCACGAAGTACGGATTTCGACCTATATCCTGATCATCGCCACCTTCGTCACCATCGCCGACATGCTGCTCGAGGCCGTGGTACCGACGGTTCACAAGGCTCTGGGAGCCTTCGTGGCCTTGATCGTGGTGAACTGCATGATCCTGAGTCGTCAGGAAGCGTTCTCGGCCAAGCAGCCCGTGGGCCGGTCACTGCTCGACGCGGCGGGCACCGGCGTCGGGTTCATGATCGCGCTTCTCATGATGGGTTCGGTCCGGGAGATCCTCGGCAACGGCACGTTTCTCGGCGTCAGCCTGTTCGGCGCCGCCTTCGAACCATGGGTCATCATGATTCTGCCGCCGGGCGGGTTTCTCACCCTCGGCGTCTGGCTGTTGCTCCTGAGCTGGATCGAACGGCGGCGCGCCAAGGCCACCAGGCCGGCAGCGTGGCCCGACGGCGTGGCCGAGCGGAGGGCAGCCTGATGGGCGACCTGATCTGG
>JBDHIK010000162.1:0-4715 GCA_039587475.1 Gemmatimonadota bacterium
GCTGCCGAGTTCACGGCGGCGCTCAAGAACCCGGCGCTCACCGCCTCACTGCCGGCGGCCCGCACGGGGCTGCCACCGCAGCGGTCCGCGCTGATGTGGGCCGGGTGGGGCGTCGCGGCGCTGTTCGCCCTCATGGCGGCCTGGCTGGGCCTGGCCGGGTCCGACGCCTCGGTCCAGCGGGTGGTCCGCTTCGTCGTGGGCCTGCCGGAAGCGCGCCAGGTGTCGTCCAACTTCTACGGCAACACGCTGGCCATCTCACCGGACGGCGCCAAGGTGGTCTACGTGGGCCGCGCCGCGGGGGGCCGCAGCCAGTTGTGGCTGCGTGAGGAATCGGCGCTCGGTCCCGTGCCGCTGCCCGGAACGGAAGGGGCCGACGGACCGTTCTTCTCCCCGGACGGGGAGTGGGTCGGGTTCACCTCCGACGGCCGGTTGCTCAAGGTCCCCTCCTCCGGGGACGGCAGCCCGGTGCTTCTGGCCGAGCCCGTGACCCGGGTACTGGGCGGCGGGGCCTGGCTCGACGACGGCACCATCGTCTACACCGACCCACAGTTCTATCTGATGAGGGTGGCGGAGACCGGCGGCACGCAGGACACGATCGCCGCCCCGCCCGGGCCCGGCGGATGGGCGTTTCCCACCCCGCTCCCGGACGCCAGGGGGGTGCTGGTGTCGACTTGCACGGCCAACTGCGCCCAGATGGCGGTCGTGGCGGTGGACCTCGAGACCGGGGCGCAGACGGAAGTGGCCGCGGACGGCAACCGGGGCTGGTATCTCCCGACCGGCCACGTCGTGTACGTCATGGACGGGGGCGAGGTCATCGCTCGGGACTTCGACCTCGGCAGCCTGGAGCCCACCGGGCCCACGGTGCAGCTGCTCGACCAGGTCCGCGTGCACATCGGCATCATCCCGGAGTTTGCCGTCTCCGCCGACGGGCGCCTGATGTACATGCGGAGCGATGCGGCTCAGGGATTCCTTCCGGTGCGCGTCGACCGCAGCGGTGTGGCGACGCCCATCGACTCCACCTGGGTGGGGAACATCAGTTCCATGGCTCTGTCGCCGGACGGCCAACGCCTGGCGGTGAGTGTGAGCGACGACCGCCGTGTGGACGTCTGGGTGAAGGACCTGGACGATGGGCCGATCTCCCGGCTCACCTTCGAGGGCACGCTCAACTACCGCCCAGCGTGGACCTACGACGGCCGGGCCCTGAGCTTCACGTCCGACCGCGAGGCGGGGCGCTCCTACCTCTACCAGACCCGGGCGGATGGCAGCGCGGTGCCGCACCCCGTGTTCCCGTCCGACACCATCCAGGTGGATGAGGCGCTGTGGACCCCGGACGGCCGTTACCTCATCTACCGCACCGGCATCGCCGACGGCTTTCGCAACATTCATCTCCTGGATCTGCGGGACAGCAGCTACCGCCCGCTGGTGGTGAACCGGTTCGACGCCTACTCGCCGGCCCTGTCTCCGGACGGACGCTGGCTGGCCTACGTGACCAGCGAGACCGGCCGCGAGGAGGTCTACGTGCGGCCGTTCCCGGACACGGAGCGGGCCCGCTGGCTGGTGTCTCCGGCGGGCGGGACGCAGCCGATGTGGGCCCACGGTGGGAGCGAGCTGTTCTACATCGATGCCGGGGGGATGATGGTCGCCGCCTCGGTCGGGGCCTCCGGGGAGGACTTCGTCGTGGGACGGCAGTCGCCATTGTTCGACACCGGGGACTACTCCCTGGCGCCCTATCATCAGTCGTACGCCGTGACCGGCGACGACCGGCACTTCATCCTGATGCAGCGGTCCCAGGCGGGCCGGGTGCCGGACCTGGTGGTGGTGCTGAACTGGTTTACCGAAGTCGAGGAGATGATGGGGTCATGACCGACCTCGACCGCCTCACGGCGACGCTTACCGGCCGCTACGAGATCGAGCAGGAGCTCGGGCAAGGCGGCATGGCGACCGTGTACCTGGCGCAGGACGTCCGGCACGACCGCAAGGTGGCCCTCAAGGTTCTCCGGCCCGAACTCGCGGCGGTGATCGGGGCCGAGCGCTTTCTGGCCGAGATCAAGACCACGGCCAACCTGCAACATCCCAACATCCTGGCGCTGTACGACTCAGGCGAAGCGGATTCGTTCCTGTTTTACGTGATGCCCTACATCGAGGGGGAGTCGTTGCGGGACCGGATCGACCGTGAGAAACAACTCCCGGTCAACGAAGCCGTGGCCCTCGCGGCCGAAATCGCCGGGGCGCTCGATTACGCCCACAGGCAGGACGTGATCCACCGGGACATCAAACCCGAGAACATCCTGCTGCACGACGGCCGGGCCATGGTGGCCGATTTCGGCATTGCGCTGGCCGTGTCCACGGCCGGCAGTTCCCGCATGACCGAGACGGGGATGTCGCTCGGCACGCCGCACTACATGAGTCCCGAGCAGGCCATGGGTGAGCGCGAGCTCGACGCGCGCAGTGACGTGTACGCGCTGGGGTGCGTGTTGTACGAGATGCTGACCGGCGAGCCGCCCTTCACGGGCACGACGGCCCAGGCCATCGTGGCCCGGGTGGTGACCGAATCCCCACGGCCGCTCATCCCCCAACGGCACACCATTCCGCCGCACGTCGAGGCCTCGGTGCTCAAGGCCATCGAGAAACTCCCGGCCGACCGTTTCGCCTCGGGCGCCGCCTTCGCCCATGCCCTGACCAGTGCCGCCGCGGCGCCGCTCCCGGCCGCGGCACTCAGCGGCCCGGCGCCCTCGACGATCCGGTCACCGCTGACGCTCGGCCTGGCCGCACTGTCGGTCGTGTTGGCCGGACTCTTGATCTGGTCCCTGACCACGTCTTCTTCGCCGGCCGCGGAGGTGATTCGCGTGAGCGTGAAGGCAGAATCGGCCAGCGGGAACACGTTTCTCCGCACGTCCATGGGTCCGAGCATGACGTTGGCCCCCGATGGACGGTCCATGGTGCGCACCGGGCCGACGGCGAGCACGGGGACCGGGGGGAGCCAGCTCTGGCTGCGCCGGTGGAACAGCCTCCAGGAGGAGCCGCTCCGAGGCACGGTCGGGGGTGTGAGCCCGGTGTATTCGCCCGACGGCCGGTCGGTCGCGTATATCGATGCGCTCAACCGTATCACGGTCCTGTCCCTCGCGAGTGGCACGCAAGAGATGGTGCTGGAATCCGGGCTGCAGGACGTATCGATTCGTGGCGGCGGGATCGCGTGGGGTCCTGACGGGATGCTGTACGGCGCAGGGTTGCACGGCCTGATTCGGATACCACTGGATGGGGGCCGGCCGGAGCAACTGACGGTGGTGGATTCGGCCAATGGCGAGATGACTCACGGATGGGTGGACGTTCTCCCAAGTGGCCGCGGCGCCCTCATCAGCATCATCCCCAGGGAAATCGCCGATCTCGACCAACACGTCGTCGCCGCCGTCGACTTCGAAAATGGAACCGTCTCCCAGATCTTCCAGGGGGTATTCGCCCGGTACGTGCATCCCGGATACGTCGTGCTGGTGCAGGGAGATGGGGCCATGTACGCTGCCCCGTTCAATGGGGAGACGATGGCGCTCACCGGCGACCCGGTGCTGCTCCCGGACAGCATTCAAGTGGGATCTCTCGGCGCAGCCCAGTTGGCAGTCTCACCATCCGGTATGATGGTCTATGCCTCCTCCCGCAACCTGAACGATGTCGTTGTCTGGGTCACACGAGACGGGACCGAAGAGCCCATGCCATGGGATTGGTCCGGGGAGCTCATCAACCCAGCGCTGTCGCCCGACGGTCGACGGATCACCATGAGTGAACGCTCCGAAGAGGGCTACCAGGCCTGGGCTCGTGACCTGGCCGGAGGCCAGCCGATCCGGCTGTCCTTCAACGGATACGACAACACCAGGATGGCCTGGACGCCCGACGGCAGTCACATCGCGTTTATTTCCAGCCAACTGGGGCCGACGGCCGCCTTCATCGTCCGGTCGGATGGAAGCGAAGGCGAAGTCCTTCTCCCGACGGGTGACCCCCGGCCCGTGTTCGGATTGGCCTGGTCACCGGACGGTCGCTGGCTGGTGTTCCGGACGGACAACCAGGCCGAGGGGTTGGGAGATATCCTGGCCATCCGGCCCGGCATCGACAGCGTGGCCCGAGTGTTGGTGGCGACTCCCGCCGAAGAGCTATCGCCTTCGGTCTCCCCGGACGGGCGCTGGCTGGCCTACGTATCGTCTGTCAGCGGGAGCCACGAGGTCTACGTGCGGCCCTTCCTGGCCGATGGCCCGGCTCAGCGAGTGTCCCTGCAAGGAGGGACTGAACCGCTCTGGTCCCGCGACGGTCGGGAACTGTTCTATCTGAGCGCCTCGGACAGTTTGATGACGATCGAAGTGACACCAGGACCCCAAATGCGGTTGGGGCGCCGGCGTGCCCTGTTTTCGACCGCGGAGTATCACGAACATCTCTTTCATCGGAATTATGACGTCGCGCTGGACGGCCAGCGCTTCATCATGTTGCGAGACGCGGAAGGCGAAGACAACCTGGTGGTGGTGTTCAACTGGGCTCAGGAATTGAAGCAGCTGTTCGACAACTGACAGTCAGTGCCGGTGCGGTAGCCGACCGCAGCCCCGGCGATCAGCAATCAGATCACCCGGAGAATGCAATGAAGATCAAGTTCCTCAAGACGACACTCCTGGTCATGGCCGGGTCGGGAGTGCTCGCGGCATGCGCCGGCTCCGAAGATGCCGAGCCTGAAGCCACCG
>JBDHIK010000043.1:0-31740 GCA_039587475.1 Gemmatimonadota bacterium
CTCTCACCCTTGTATCATTCGTCTTTGGCTACCTTCGCAGCACGGCTCCTCGCGGCCGCGTGCTGGCATGCCCTCTCGCCGGGCCTTACAGTATGAGGGCGCGGGCGACCTCAAGGCTTCGGGCCGGATTGAGGAGCGGAGCACGGTGGTGCAGCATGGGGAGGTCGCGACCGTGCGTTTTGAACGGGTGGGATGAGGCGTGTCGATCTCAGTGACCCGAGTGCGAACACATCAGACCAGACCGTGGTGGCGGCCAGGATCTCTCCGCGGCGCAGACGCCGTCTGTGAGGCAATCGCGGCCAAGGATTTGAACAATCTGTATCGCGCGGCCTGCTTCTTCCAAGACATCGAGCGCTATCGCGCCTTTTGTGCCCAGTATGCGGTCATGCGTTACATCGACGATCGCGTGGACGGTTTCGCGGCCAGACGAGACGTCGCGCATGGGGACGGGTCGATGTCGGAGCGGGCCGTACTGCGTGCCTGGCATCAAGCGGTCCATGCGTGTCTTGCCGAAAGTGAGCCGGCAGCATGGACCGGGGCCGGCTTGGAGACCCCCGACGCTGCGCCGATGCTGACGAGCCTGGCGCAAGCCTTCCGGAGATTTCCCGCGCCGCCGGGACTGTGGGACGACTTCTTCGCGGCCATGGATCGCGATCTTCGGTGCCGGCGCTTCGCGACCTATGAGGCTTTCCTCAAGTACGCCGCTGGTGCCACGGTCGCGCCGACAACGATCTTCCTCCACTTGATCGTGGGGCTGCCTTCGGTCGACCGGACCGTCTACCGGCCGCCTCCCTCGTTTGACATTCTCACGTGCGGGAGGGCCTTGGGGCGGTTTGCCTACCTTGGGCACATCCTGCGAGACCTGGGCGAGGACCTCGATGTGGGCGAGAAGGGACTGCTCTATCTGGCCACCGATGACATGGCCGCCCACGGGGTAAGCGAGGTGACCATGCGGCGCGACCGACAGGCGGGGCACACCTCTCCTCCCCTGCGTTCATTAGTCCGAACGCTCATCGATCGAGCGCGATCGGATTGCGCACAGGGAATGGCGATGCTCGACCCCGTCCTCGGGGGGCTGGCGTCGGATCAGCGACTCGTCCTCGGACTCATCATTCAGGTCTACCAGGCCGTGCTGGACAAGATCGAAGCGTGCGGGCACGAAGTTATGACCGAACAACACCGCGTCACCCCCCTGGAGAAGCGGCGCCTAGTGGACCGCGTCGCGCGATGGGCAGCGGGCGGAGTCGCTCTTAGTGCAGCGCGTGATCGCAGCCAAACAGGTAATGACACACCGGGAGAACTTCGACGGCGACGGACAGAGTAGACATGGTGCGTGCCTCGGAGGGAGTGGGGCCCAATCGTGAGGGCCGGGGGGCGCTGGACCCTCTTCCCGATGGTATGGTCCAGGACGTGAAGCCCTCGTGAAGCTGACTTGAAGCGTGCCCAGTCGGTCGCGCTTGCCTCATGCCCTTGCCGGTGACAGCTTCCCGGTCAGCGCACTTCCCCAGTCCCTCTGAAGGTGGCCCATCCGATGACACGCACTCGAGTGTTTGCAACGCTCGTCGGCCTCCTGGCGTTGGCAGCCTGTGACCCCCAAGGTCCAGGGGCTGACCTGGTCCTGCTGAACGGCACCGTCGTGACCGTGGATGACCGACAGCCCGAAGCCCAGGCCGTCGCCATCGATGGCGACACCATCGTGGCGGTCGGGAGCAATCGAGAGATCCGGCGTTTAGCCGGCGCCGACACGGAGGTGATCGACCTGGAGGGCCGGCTGGTCCTGCCGGGATTCATCGAAGGCCACGGGCATTTCATGAGCCTGGGGCGGGCCCGGATGATCCTGCATCTGGAGCAGGCGGCCACCTGGGACGAGATGGTCGAGATGGTGGAATTCGCCGCCGGGGACATTGCCGCCGGTGTCTGGATTCAGGGTCGCGGCTGGCATCAGGAGAAGTGGTCCGAGGTGCCGGAGGGAACCGTCGAAGGCGTACCGACCCATGCCGCCCTGAGCCGGGCGGCGCCTGACAACCCCGTGATTCTGGGCCACGCCAGTGGCCACGGGTCGCTCGCCAACGCCAGGGCCATGGAGCTGGCCGGGATCGACCGGGACACGCCCGATCCGGTCGGCGGTGAGATCGTGCGGGACGCGTCGGGCGAGCCGACCGGCTACCTGCGGGAGAAGGCGCAGGTGTTGGTGGGCGATGCCTACCGCGCCTGGTCCGAGCAGCGGACCAGAGAGGAACGCGATGCCGAGAAGGCGCGTCGCATCGTGCTGGCCGCCGAGGATCTCTTGTCCAAGGGCATCACCAGCTTCCAGGACGCCGGCAGCTCCTTCGAGACGGTGGACCTGTTGCGGGCCCACGCCGAAACCGGGAGGCTGCCTCTCCGGCTCTACGTCATGATTCGGGACAGCAACCACCTGTTGCGCGCCAAGCTCGCCGACTACCGGATGGAGGGCGCCTTCGGAGGCTTTCTCACGGTGCGGGCCGTCAAGCGCACCATCGACGGAGCCCTCGGCTCCCACGGTGCCTGGCTGCTCGAGCCCTACGCCGACCTCCCGACCACCGGCCTGGCCACGATGGATTGGGACGAGTACCTGACGTCCGTAGAGCTGGCGTTCGACCACGGGTACCAGATGGCGACGCACGCTATCGGCGACCGCGGCAATCGTGAGGTGCTGGACGCCTACCAGGCGATCTTCGAGGCCAACGGCAATCCGCCCGACCTGCGGTGGCGTATCGAGCACGCGCAACACATGCATCCGGACGACATCGGCCGCTTTGCGCCCCTGGGACTCATCGCCTCCATGCAGGCCGTGCACGCCACCTCGGACGGCCCCTGGGTCTTCAAGCGGCTGGGGCCGGAGCGGGCCGAGTCCGGGGCCTACATGTGGCGCGACTTGCTGGACGACGGCGTGGTGATCGCCAACGGTACCGACGTGCCGGTGGAAGATGCCGACCCGATCGCCAACTTCCATGCCTCCGTGACACGCATGCAGAAGGATGGCACACCGTTCTTTCCCGGTCAGGCCATGACGCGCGCCGAGGCGCTGCGGTCGATGACGCTGGACGCGGCCTACGCGGCGTTCGAAGAGGACGTGAAGGGCTCGCTGACGCCGGGCAAGTACGCCGATGTGGTGGTGCTGTCGAGGGACATCATGACGGTGCCGGAGCAGGCCATCCTTGACGCCGAAGTGGACTACACCATCCTCGGCGGCCGGGTGGTGTACCAGCTGCTGGACGACGATTCCTGAGCGGCCCGGCCCAACAAAGGACCCCCATGTTCGAAGCGTACCCCAAGACCAGGCCGCCGTTGTCGCCGGCGCTGGCTTTGGTGCACCAGGAGCACTACCGATCGAACCGGGCCGAGGCCACCTCCCGGTCCACGCCGGCGGCCCGGATGGAAGCCTGGCTGCACGATGCGGTGGCCCGAGACCTCCACGCCGGGGCCGCCGCCACGGTGTCGACCCTGGAGATTGGCGCCGGGACGCTCAACCAGCTTGACTACGAGCCGGTGGTGGGACCGTACGACGTCGTCGAGCCGTTCGAGGTGCTGTACGCCACCTCGCCGCACCGGACCAGGGTCCGCGCCTTCTACCCGGATATCGCCCAGGTCCCCGCAGCGTCGCGCTACGACCGCATCACCTCGGTGGCCACGTTCGAACACTTGCTGGATCTTCCGGGTGTGCTTGCCCGCGCCGGCCTGCTGCTGGCCTTGGGCGGCGCCCTCCGGGCCGCCATTCCATCCGAGGGGACGGTGCTGTGGCGGCTGGGGAGTGCCCTGACGACGGGCCGGGCGTTCCGGCGGCGCTACGGCCTGTCCTATGCCGAGTTCATGGCGCATGAGCACGTCAACACCGCCAGGGAGATCGAGGTGGCGATCCGCCATCTGTTCGGCCACGTCCGATGTCGGGTGTTGGGGCTGGCTCGCTCCCTGTCGTTCTATCAGTACTACGAGGCCCGTGAACCGCATGCCGCTCGATGCGAGGAGGTCCTGCGGTCACGCGCGTAGGTGAGGTCCCGACAGGCCCGATCCTCGGCTAGTTCGTGGGGGCGCCGTTCCGGGCGATCCCGTTCAAGGCGTCGGCCACGCGCAGCAGATCTCCCGTCCGGTAGAAGTCCACCGCAAGGATATTCGGTAGCATTCCACGCTCGTCCCGGCACTGCTGCGCGCGCCCCATGAGCGCTTCGAAGGCGTTGACGACCTCGGCGTTGGACGGGCGAGGGGCCGGTGTCGTCTCGATCCAGTGATTGATCTGGAACAAACTCCCAGCGGTCTCGCCACGATGGGGCCGGCAGCTGAAGTCGTCGGGGGACTCGAAGTGATAGGGCGTCTCCTGGATGTGCTCGAACGCCGGACGGAGCCACGACACACCCGGAGAACCGGACTCGAGGAAGACCACGACACGGTGGCCCGTCGAGACCAGCGAAGCGAGGGATGGCCAGGGTGGTCCCGACGGGCCCTGATAGACGAAATCGATCAACCGACTGTCCTCGAACGCCGCGGCGAGGTCCTCCGGCATCACGTAGTCCTCGATGACGATCACCAATACCGCATCTGGTCGCAACACGAGGAAATCGCGAACCTCCTCCAGGGTCGCCGTCAGTTCGTAGGCCCCAACCTCACAGAACCCATGACACAAATACAAACCGCGATTGCCCTCATCCACTCCCACGAGTGTCTCGCGGATTCTCATCGCCGCCTCGACCCCTTCGGTGCCCACGACTTGTTCGAGGACATCCATCGTTGGTCGCATGCCACCCAGGTCGGTCTTGATGCGTGAGGCCCCCGGGAAGCCATAGTGTACGTCCAGCAGGAGTGCCCGAACGCCGTGATGCAACTGGTTGGCGATGGTGCTCTGGTGATGGGGAAACATCCAATCGGCGATTTCGGCGTTTGACATGGCGTTGTGAGATCCCGGGAACACCACGGCATTCACCGGACGGTCGCACAATGCTCTGTGGCCGTTGCATCCAGCGACGGTGAGCGGCGTAACACTCGGCGATCGCACCATGAAGAAGATGGCCGTCCCGCTGATGAGAACGGTCATGGCGATCGCGACTCGAAGGAAGGACCGCCCAACACCGTGCGTTGGTGATACGGCACCGGTTTCCGCCATCGAGCGAAGCACGACTCGGAAGAACTGATTCCCTCCCGATAGCGCCAGGACCAACCCCGTGACGACGGTGATGCCTTTGAGAACCTCCACGGGCTGCCACACCATGACTGCCCCTGCCGTCGCAACGCCGAGGCCCCATACTGCCCTGCCGGTCCGAGAGTCGGGAGGTGTCGTGAGCCGGGGCCACATGCGTCTTGCCCAATCCGTGAGTGGCATGTCTTCCAGGAGGGACGATCCCGCGGCCCCGAGTGCGATGCCGGTAGCACCGAGCAGGAAGCCCCAGCCCAGCAGCCCCGATAGGCCGGTCCGCCAGAGTCCCTGCGCCGCACCGCGAGTCAGCGGGTCGGCTACGGCGTTTTCCAGCGCCAACCGCCCCAGGGGCAGGAGGGCGACGACGGCCAGACTCGATCCCAAGAGCACCACGCCGACACCGACCAAGCCGTGGCGCCGATCCCTGGCCAGCCAGCCGCCGGTCACCAGGAGCGCGATTCCCAACATGAGAAGGCTCCAGAAAGCGACGATCGCGGTATTCCGAAGCTGCCACAGTGTGACGATGCTCCTGGTGAACGGCCCATCGCCCAACGAAGCCACCCGGGTATGGAAGTCGTCCGGGAGACGGGCCGCGATATCCGGACTGACCCGCTCCAAGGCAGACCGAAGCAGTACCCCGACGTCCGGTACCGACATGACCACCCGGCGGGTTCCCTCGGAGAACACCGTTTCATGGGCCGTGCGGGCGGCGGTCCGTACCAAGGACGCCATGGCCTCGAGCGTCACCAGTTCGCGCACGGTGACGAGGATCAACGGTCGCACGGCGGTCAGGTCAGGACTCTGCCGCAAGACTTCGTTGGTAATCCGATCGGCGACGAAGGCCGCCACGCCAGGCTCTTCCAGGCTCGCCGCTACGCGATTGCTGAATATGCGTGACTGGAACGTGGTACGACCGACGGTAAACCCGATGGCGGAAAGCGCCACGCAGATGCCGCCGAGGACGAGAGCGACTCTGGAAAGGACAATGCGGGTTCTGGGAGGCTGGGCTGGCACGGACCCTCGATTCGGGCTTGGGCCTGAGGGCCATGAGAGAGGCCGAGGGTGGGAAATATACCGGAGAAGGGGGTCCCGGCGAGCGCCTTTGCGCCAGGGATGTCGAGGGGCTACAATCAGTGGCTCGATCCCAAGCTATCATTCGTACAGTGAGGCACCGATGCGCAGGTTCTATCACCCCGTGGGGTTGCTCTTCATCCTGGTCATGACCGCGATCCCAGCGGCCGCCCAGACGGCCACCACCGCCGGCGATGCCGAAGCCATGCAGGGCTTCGGCGCGGTCGTCGCCATTTCCGGCGGCGACGTCCTGATCGGCGAACCGACGAACTTCTTCCGGCCCGGCATGGTGTACGTCTATCGCAAGAACGCGGACGGGTACTGGGCCGAGGCTGCCAGCCTCTCAGCGCCCGAGGGGGCCCTGCGGGACCGCTTCGGACGGGCCATCGCCGTGCAAGGCAACACCATGCTGGTCTCGGCCATCGCGGCGGACGGGGAGAGCCCGGGTACCGTGTATACCTACCAGCGTTCCGGGGACGGCGACTGGCGCCTGACCGGTCAGTTGCAGCCGAGCGACGGGGCCGCGGGTGACCGATTCGGCAGCGCGCTGGTCGCCGGCGAAGGATTTGCCATGGTCGGCGCGCCGTACCACGCCGACACCACCGGGGCGGTGTATCTCTTCACCCGGTCGGGGTCCGACTGGACGCAGGTCGCCAAACTCACCGTCGCGGATGCCGAGCAGGGCGATCGCTTCGGGTCGGCCATCGCCATGGCGGGAGATCACGTCATGATCGGCGCCCCGGGCCGCAAGGAGGCGGCGGGGATGGTGGCACACTTCCACCGGACCGCGGAGGGGTTCGTGGAGGCCGGCCAGTTCGATCCGGGGCGGCGCATGGACGGCGCCCGCTTCGGCGCGGCCATCGCGATGACCGAGTGGGCGTTCTACGTCGGGATGCCGCAGGCCAACGACCGGATGGGGGCCTTGGCGGCGTATCGCTTCGATGCCGAGGCCGGTGAGTGGCAGGAATCGGGTCGTCTGGTGCCGTTCGACAGCCGGCGGCGCAGCGCCTTCGGCAGTTCGGTGGCGCTGTCCGAGGGTGGTCTCTGGGTCGGTGCGCCGGGTGCCAGCACCATCCATGCGTTCACGATGGGTGACGATGGCTGGAGCGGGGTATCACGCATTCTGCCCGAAGACCTCCGCAACTCCCGGTCGTTCGGTGGCGCCATGGCCATCGGTGATGGCGTCGCGGTGATCGGTATCTCCGGGGCCGACGGTGGCGCCGGAACCGCCATGATCATGGAGCGGGGTGAGAGCGGGTGGATGGCCGCAACCACCGTCGCCTCCGAAGCCGAGGCCATGGAGGAGATCACCGGCGGGCAGGTCGACTGCGAGGACGGGGAAGTGGCCAGCTGGACCTGCAACGGCGTCGACCTCGTGTCGTTCCTTCCCGTCAGCGCCATCGGGGGCGGCCGCGGCATCCGGCTCAACGACATCTGGGGCTGGACCGACCCCCAGACCGGCCGCGAATACGCCCTGATCGGGCGCATCGACGGCACGTCCTTCGTGGACATGACCGATCCTCTGTATCCGCGCTACGTGGGAGATCTCCCCAAGACTGCCGAATCGCCCATGAGCGTGTGGCGCGACATCAAAGTGTATGAGAACCACGCTTACATCGTGGCGGACGGCGCAGGCTTCCACGGCATGCAGGTGCTCGACCTGGCCGAGCTGCGTAAGGTGGGGCCCGGGGACGACCCGGTGACCTTCACCGAGACGGTTCATTACGACGAGATCGCCAGCGCCCACAACATCGTCATCAACGAGGCGACCGGGTTCGCCTACGCGGTCGGCTCCAGCCGGGGCGGCACCACCTGCGGCGGCGGGCTCCACATGATCGACATCCGCGAGCCGGCCAACCCGACGTTCGTCGGGTGCGTGGCCGACGTGGAAACCGGTCGCCGCAAGACCGGCTACAGCCACGACGCCCAGTGCGTCATCTACTCGGGTCCCGACCAGGACTATCAGGGCCGCGAGATCTGCATCGGGTCCAACGAAACGGCGTTGAGCTTCGCCGACGTCACGGACAAGGACAACCCGGTGCTCATCTCCAACATGACCTACCCCAATGTGGCCTATGCCCATCAGGGCTGGCTGTCCGAGGACCAGCGGTTCTTCTTCTCCAACGACGAGGGTGACGAGCCCTCCGGGCTGGTGCCCAACACCCGGACGCTGGTGTGGGACGTGTCGGACCTCGACGACCCGGTCCTCCTGACCGAGTACTTCGCCGAGACCACCGAGACCGATCACAACCTGTACGTGCGCGGCAACTTCATGTACCAGTCGAACTACGGGGCCGGCCTCCGCATCATCGACATCTCCGATCCCGAGAATCTGGTGGAGGTGGGGTACTTCGATACGGCACCGGACACCATCGGATGCTGCGGCTCGTGGAGCAACTACCCGTACTTCGAGAGCGGCGTCATTCCGGTGACCGGCGGTAACGCCGGCGTGTTCTTCGTGCGCAAGCACGAAGCGCCGGTGCCGTAAACAGGGCTGGCCAACAGCACCGATGGATGACAGAAGGCCGGGACGCCCTTGAAGGGTGTCCCGGCCTTCTGTCATTCAGGGGGCGCGAATCACCGGTACTCGACGTCGAGCTTCTCCTCGAGGCGCGCCTCGATGGCCTCGAGATCGGGCCGATCGTCGGGCACGTCCTTCTCGATGGTGCCGTCGGGGTAGGTCGTGGTCGTCTGGGTGACGCTGGCGAAGCCCTTCTTGGCCCGCGAGTGGGTCACCAGCAGGCCGTCCTCGGACACCCCGAACCGCGACCAGACGACGCGGCCCGGGCCGATGACCCGGAACATCGCCCCCAGCACGCCGCCCATCGGCCGGCCGATGATGCCCTCGACCCCGTCTTGCACCGTCATGTCTGGAAAGGCCAGGAGCCGGTAGCGGATGATGCGCTTGTTCACGGCCAGCATGGCGGGGGAGGAGGCGGAGTCGACGTAGCGGTACTCGTCCACGGCATCTGGTCCCTCATGCCATCCGACCAATACGGTGACCACGAGATCCGGCTTCTCGCCTCGTGTGACCTCGACGCGGTTCTGTGCAGCCCGGTAGTCCACGTACTGGTCCTGACCGAACTCCTGCTGCAACGCGATGAAGTCGGGGATGGCGTCATCTGCCAGGCCGGTCGCCGTCTGGTAGGCGGCATACCAGTCGTCGTGATGGATCATGAGCGGCGGGCCCTCGGGGGAGCTGTCGCGCGCCGCCCTGACCAGCGCCAACAGCACGCCCGTCGTCAGCCGCGGCGAGTTGGCCGAGATTCCCATGTGGTAGCCCAACCCTGCCTGGTACGTCATGGCCTCCGTCACGGCAGCCAGGGGCACGCGCTGGACCGTGGTCGGGAACTCGCCCTGGGCCTGGAGGGCTGCCGCTCCCAGTACCAACAGAAGCCCTGGCGACGTGGCACGGAATCGGGCCGGAGTCATGGGGCAGGGGTTCCGGGAAGGGTCTCGGGTGGAAGGGCGTAGAACCGGCCGTTCAGGAAGACCTCGTCGCCGCGATGGAGCGCGATGTCATCGGCCGTCCGGCGGACCAGCACCTCGTCGATCCACGCTACCGGTCCCGGCCGGCCATGGATGTAGAGAAAGATCTCCTGCCTCAGGTCCGGGCCCGCCGGCGTGAAACGGAACTCGAGCAGCCCCCAGTCGCCGTCTTGCATCGTGAGCAACTGCTCCATGGCCATCGAGGTGTCCCGCACCCAGGTCCCGTCCGGCAGGTACTCCTGATGTACCAGTCGCGCGCGCAACAGCGCTGCGTCGTGCAGCGCGACCCAGGCCGACGCGGTGTACGGCAAGGTGTCCTGTCCGGGAAGCGCTCCGGCGAACAGGTCGGTGCGGCGAGGTCCACCGCGCCATGCGCCGGGGCCTCGGTACGAGCGCGCCGTGGCCGTGTCGTCGAAGGAGCGGATCGCGAATGGCGCCTGGTTCGGAGACCCGGAGCCGTCGGCCAGGGCGGCCGCATGTTGGGCGGTCGAATCGAGGTGCCGCTGCCAGGACCGCCGCCAGGCGGCCGGGTCCAGCGCCAGGAGTTGCTGGTCGGCGTCCTCGAATATCGGAGTGGCGGCGCGGCGCAACCAGCGCTCCCCCGTACTCAGCGGTTCGCCCTTCTGGACCCGTACCAGGAACGGTCGGCCATCGAACTGCTGCCACAGGGCCGGTTCTCCGTACGGTTCCTGCACCAGCTGCAGCAGCGCCAGCGTCTGGGACAGCGACACGCGGGATGAGTAGACGGCTGTCGTCGGCAGCCCGGTCAGCCAGCTCATCACCAGGGTGTTCCGCAGGGACGCATCGCTCGGCGGCCGACGGGCGTGTTCGGCCCCTTCGTGGAAGTACGGCAGCGGCATGATGGCCTGGTACCGGCCGGGCTCCACCGCATCGAGCCAGGGTGGTGTGGCGCCGGCCTCGAGCTCTGGCACGCGCGCGAGGGACACTCGAGCGATATGGGTGTTGTAGTACCAGGCCTGGGCCCCGAGGACGACGAGCGCCAGGAGCAGGACGGACCGGGCCATCTGCCTCCGAGACGTGTTCGTCGTGCGGCGATACAGGTAGACGAACGTCGCCACGTTGACCACGTAGAAGAACGCCCAGGAGAAACGTCCCAGGGCGCGGAACTGTCCGAACGGGCCGGCGTACTCGCGCAGCGACGACAGCGGCCCCAGGAAGGGGAATCCCAGCCCGATCGCCACCATGGTCGTCGCTGCCGCCAACGAGGCGGCCAACTCGGGATCCGGCTTCCCGTTGAACGGCAACGCCGGAGCGCGCCAGCGCCCCAGGGTCATGGCCCAGACCAGGAGTGCCACCGTGAAGAGCGCGGCCGGCCAACCCAGATAGGCGAGGTTCTCGAAGTTGACGCTGATGGGGATGAGGCGATCGATCAGCCGGCCCAGCGGGAAGTAGACCGGCAGCAACATGCCTTCCAGCTCGCCTACGATCGGGGGGGGCACCGGCCGGTCCGTGACCGTGTTCGTGACGCTCAGCCACGTCTGGAGCACCAGGAACGGCGCGAACACCTGGACGGCCCAGTGCTTCGCGGCGAACAGGGCGCTGTGGCGGCGGTTCTCCCGCTGGAGCCAGCGGAATCCCCAGCGGAAGGTCAGGAACGCCCCGGCCAGCGCCAGGTAATACAGGTGCAGCCCGGACACGAGGAACACGGTCAGTCCGATGGCGACGCTGCGTTGCCAGGTGGGGCGCTCGTCGAACCGGATCGCCAGCCACCAGACCAGGGGAACGACGAACAGGTACGACAGGCCGAAGTGCCCGGGGAGCCGGAGCATCTGGGGCGACAGGAAGGTGACGGCCAGCGCGGCGGGCACGGCGTACCCCACGGGAAGGCCCTTCCGGCCCAGAATGAGGAACACCAGGAGAGCACAGGCCACCATGCTCGCCAGCAGCGCCGCGTGCATCGTCCCCCGGGTGTACTGCCCCAGGTCGAAGACGGTGCTGACGAGCTTCATGCCATTCGACAGGGCCGGTTGGCTCACCGAGAGCACGACCTGTTCCTGGTAGGGATAGCCCATGCCTTCGAATCGGCTGAACGTGGCATCGTGCCGGACGTGGTAGGCCATGCCGTAGTAGCTCTTGATGCCGTCGCCGGTCCCCGTCAGGTACGAATCGTTGATGTCACGAAGCAACGCACCGTGGAACACCCACAGGAGCACCATCGCCAGGACCACGGTGACAACGGCGCCCCGGGTGGAGGCGGTGCTCGACGCTTCCGAGGGTGGTGCCGTCATTGGGTGCCGGGTTCGACGGCCGCCCGGGCCTCGCGGGCCTCGCGGATGACGATCTCGTCGAGCGCAGGGCTGTCGTAGCGCCCGCGGAGCTGGTGGACCTTGATGAGGAAGAGGTCGGTGAGGCTCCGTACCGAGTCGCGAACTGGCCGGACCGACGTTGAGGTGTTACGCCGCAACTGGACCGGTACCCGCTTGATGTCCAGGCGGTGCTTGAGCGCGATGTAGATCAACTCGATGTCGAACGCGAAGCGCCGAATGTGCAGGAGCTGGCACAACGCCTCGGCCACGTCTCCTCGCATGCCCTTGAGTCCGCACTGGGTGTCGAAGAATCCGCCCGTCACCAGTCGTCCGGCCAGGAAGGAGCCGATGCCGGACATCAAGCGGCGGGATGTCGTGAGATCGGCGGCGTACGACGATCCCGGCAGCGTCCGGTCTCCGACCACGACGTGAAAGCCCTGGTCGCGCACGTGGCCGACCATCACTGGGAAGAGCTCGAGGTCGTAGGGCAGGTCGACGTCGGTGAACACCCGGACCGTGCCGGTGGCGGCGAGCATCCCGGCAACGACAGCGGCGCCCTTGCCCCGGTTCTCCGGCATCCTGATCAGACGGACGTTGGGGATGCCGGGCCAGGGATCGTTCGGAAAGTCCCCGCCGCCGTCGTCGACCACCACGATCTCCCAGGATTCCGGGCGGCGGTCGAGGTACGCGCCCAGGGTCGCCACCGACTGCTCGGCGATGTCGGCGGCACGATAGCAGGGGAGGATGACGGAGAGATCCGGCGTCACGGAGTGTCGTCTCTGCGGCGGGCGACGACCATCAGGTCGTACAACGGGTTGATGGGCACGTTCGTGTTCGCCAGGGGGCCCGGCAGCCGTTCCAGCCACGGCAGCCCCACCAGCGACCCAAGGCGTCCCAAGGCGAATCCCAGCGTCACCGTGATGCTGACGTAGCGGTGGCTGACCCATTCGAAGCCGGTCTCGTCGAGGTAGCGCTTGAGGCTGGGGACATCGAAGTAGAAGAGGTGCTCAGGAATCTTGCGCCACCCCAGCCAGGCCTGTCCGGACAGGCGGGCCACCGCGCTGCCCGCGTCCGGGGTGGACAGCGCGAGTGTGCCGCCCGGTTTCAAGACCCTGGCGATCTCCCGCAACGTGTTTCGTGGGTCCGGGAGGTGCTCGATGACCTCCCACATGGTCACGGCATCGAACGACCGGTCAGGGAAGGCCGCGGCTTCGAGCGTGGTCGTCCGCACCGGTTGGCGCAGCTCCTCACGGGCGAACGTCGCCGCCCACTCGCTGGGCTCGACACCTTCGGCCTGCCAGCCGCGGGCCCGGGCCCGTTCCACGAAGACACCGGTCGCCGCGCCGACGTCCAGCAACTTGCCCGAAGGCGGGCTGAGGTAACGCAGCCGGGTCTCGAAGGTGGCCCTATGGTTGTCGACTTCGGCGGCATAGCTCTGGTACCCCTGCCGAACCGACGCGTCGTTCTCGAAGTAGCTGTGTGAGTAGAGGGCGTCCAGTTGTTCCGCGGTGGGTTGCGGATCGAGATAGCGGAGGCCGCACCCCTCGCAACGCAGAATGGTGAAGTCGCCATCCCGGCGGAACCGCGAGGCGCCGGTGGCGCCGCAGAGGTTGCAGGCCGGAGGGGGCGGCGTCACTGTCCCAGGCTCCTTCCGTGGTCCCCGGCTGCCGGAGCGGCTACCGGAGTGGGACTGCGTGGGTATACTAGGTGGCCGGCTCGCCGGTCGCGCTTCGCGGGTCTGGGCATAGGCCAGCGAAGTTAGTCTGGTGGCACGCTGTCCGAAACTGCGAACGACGGTGGGTGATGACGTACTTCGAGGTGATACTTCTTCTGGTCCTGCTCGGTATCGGCGCACATGCAGCGGTGCGATCGATGCGGCGCAAGCGCCGCCGAGAGCTGCGCGGGCGTCAGGCGAAGGAGGCCCAGCAGGCCATCCCCGCCATCATGGCCGGCGAACTCGACCCGGCCTTTGCCGTGGGGCCGCTCGGTCCCGACCGGGAACGCGCCGAGGTGGTCTTCGTCGGCGGTGGTGCGGTGCTGGTTCCGGGCAGCACCAGTGATTTCGAGGCCTGGCTGCTGGCCGTGCTCGCCAAGAATGCACGGCGGATGTTCGAGTTCGGGACCTGCACCGGCCGGACCACCTACCTCTGGGCACGGAACAGCCCGCCGGACGCGATCATCACGACCATCACCCTGGCGGCGGAGCACCTCGACCTCTACGCCGCCGACGCGGCCGACAGTCCTGAGGACGCGGCACAGGCCCGGGCGGAGTCCACGTTCGACGAGTTCCTCTACAGCGGGACCGACGTCGCCCACAAGGTCGAGCAGTTGTTCGGCGACAGCAAGGCGTTCGACGAGTCGCCCCACGCGGGCACCATGGACCTGATCTTCGTCGACGGCTCGCACGCCTATTCCTATGTGCTGAGCGACAGCCGCAAGGCCTTGCGGATGATCAAGCCCGGCGGTCTCATTCTGTGGCACGACTACGAAGGGCCCGGGGCGGGCCGCGGCACCGACGTGGCGCTGGTCGAGCTGGGCCGTGAGCTGCCGCTCCGGGTCATCCACGGCACCCGCATGGTTGCCTATCGCGCACCACGGGCGCCGGGGGAGTGAGCATGCGGTGTCCGCTCGCGGGCCTTCATGGCGGTGCGGGTGTTCGCACGGGACGGGTACGTGCTCGGTAGGTGGTTGCGTCGGACCCTCAGGGTTGCAGGGGTCGTCGAACGCGTCAACCGGCTGGAAGCCCAGTCGGAACGACAGCTGTTTCTCCTCGGGCAGGAAGCCAGTCGCACCGTACGGGCCCTGCCGGACGGGATCCCCCTTCGGCGGGCGGAGTTCTCCGTCTTCAGCCAGTTTGGCGACGACGGCATCATCCAGTACCTGCTCTCCGCGGTACCGGTGCCCGACGACCGTTTCGTCGAGTTCGGCGTGGAAGACTACACCGAGGCCACTACCCGGTTCCTCCTCCAGCACGACAACTGGCGCGGCTTGGTCATGGACGGAGATGCGGACAACGTGGCCATGATCCGTCGTGCCGGGTGGTACGGCCGGCATGAACTGAACGCGCTGCAGGCCTGGGTGACAGCCGAGAACGTCAACGACCTTCTGACCGGGGCCGGGGTCATCGGCCCCATCGGCCTGCTACACATCGATATCGACGGCAACGAGTTGCACGTCTGGAACGCGATGACCGTGGTCGACCCGGCCATCGTGATCCTGGAGTACAACGCGGTCCTGGGGCCAGAGCACGCGCTCGTCATCCCGTACCACCCGGCCTTCGATCGCCGGACCGCCCACTCGTCATGGCTGTACTTCGGCGCGTCCCTGCGGGCCCTGGTCGAGGCGTGCGCACCGCGGGGCTACGCCTTCGTCGGCTGCAACGGCGCCGGCAACAACGCCTACTTCGTCAAGCGCGAACACCTCGGGCGGGTGCGGGAAGTCACCATCGATGAAGGCTTCGTCATGAGCCGGTTCCGGGAGTCGAGAGATGCGGAGGGGCACCCCACGTTCGTCGGCGGTACCGATCGCCTGGCCCTGATTCGCGACGCCCGCTACCTGGACCTGGATCAAGACGCGGTCAGGACCGTGGCCGACATCTTCGGGATCTGACCCCCCGCCTTGGGGTCCCGCTAGAGCCGGCGGCCGTCGGCATAGACCGACACCAGCAACAGGGTGGCCACCGGGCCCCCGATCAGGGAGGCCAGGAACCAGAACAGCCCGCTTCGGCCCTTGGCCTGGGCCAGGCCGGCGTTGATGAGGGCCAGGGTGCCCCAGCCGATGGCGCCGGCTCCCCAGTAACGGGGCCACCAGTGCCAGTTGAAGCACCAGGAGTGGATAGCGAGGAGGTCGGGGACGAGGGCGGCCATGGCGGGCTCCGGAAGAGGTAGCATAATGGAACGTAAGTAACATAATGAAACCTCGCTGGAGGCGCTAGCCAGCCGGCCGGGCCTCCGGTACCTTGGCCCTCCACGCGACCCATCCCGGAGTACCCATGCTTCGTTGTCCAACGCTGCCATCGTCCCCGGTCCCAACCCTGCCAATGCTGGTGTCCCTGTTGCTGATGAGCCCTGTCGCCGGGCTGCCGGCCCAGGACCTGGCGGTCACGGACAGCTCCCCGTTCAGAGCCCTGCCATTGCGGGCCGCCACGGTCTATCGCTCCGGCGCCGGCCGGCCGGGTCACGCCTACTGGCAGCAGCGGGTGGACTACGACATCGAGGCCACGCTCGACGACGAGCTGAACACCATCACCGGCAGCGAGACCATCCACTATTTCAATCGCTCGCCCGACGTGCTCTCCTACCTATGGCTTCACCTGGACCAGAACATCTGTTCGCCCACCGGGGTGACCAACCTGCTCGACCAACCACCGATGATCTTTCTTGGCTCGGTGTTCGACTTCTCCTGCCAGGGATTCGCCGGCGGTGTCGAACTCGGCCGGGTGCGGGTGAACGGCGCCGACGCTATGCACAGGGTCACCGGCTCCACCATGCGTATCGACCTCGACGAACCCTTGGCCCCGGGCGACGAGCTGTGGGTGGACATCGATTGGAGCTTCCCCATCCCGCCCTATGGCGCGGCGCGCATGGGATACGACGGTTCCTTGTACGAGATCGCGCAGTGGTATCCCCGGATGGCGGTGTACGACGACGTGCGCGGCTGGAACAACGAGCCCTACATCGGGGCGGGGGAGTTCTACCTGGAGTACGGCAGCTTCGACGTGGCCCTCACGCTGCCTGCCGAGTACGTCGTGGTGGCCACCGGGGTACTGCAGAACCCCGAAGACGTCTTGACGGAGACCCAGCGGAGCCGTCTGGCCGCGGCGGCGACGTCGGACGAGGTGGTGGCGGTGATCACCGCCGGCGAGGCCGGCCGACCGGAGCTGACGAGACCCTCGGCCGAGGGGACGCTCACCTGGCGCTTCCATGCCGACTCGGTGCGCGACTTCGCCTTCGCGGCCAGCCCCGACTATCGCTGGGACGCCAGCGGGCTGGATGGGGTGCTGATCCAGACGCTGTACCGACCGAAGGCCACCAAGTGGGAGGAAGCCCACGCCATGGCCCGGCAGTCCATCGCCCACTTTAGCGCCAAGTGGTTGCCGTATCCCTACCCGCACGCCACCACGGTCGAGGGCCCCATCGAAGGGATGGAGTACCCCATGCTCACCTTCGTGCCCGACTCGCCCACGCGCGAGGACCTTCAGTGGGTGCTGTCCCACGAGTTCGGCCACGAGTGGTTCCCCATGATCGTGGGCAGCAACGAGCGGCTCTACCCCTGGATGGACGAGGGATTCAATACCTTCATCGACCTCGAGGGCGCCGCGCTCTACTTCGACGGAGATCCCTACGGCGACACCATCCAGGTCCACCCGTTGCACCTGTATCCCGATCACGCCATCCCCGGCCACGAGCAGCCCCTGATCACCAGGCCGGTCGAGGTGCGGGACCTCTTCTGGACCGCATATCAGAAGCCCGCCCTGATGCTGTCGCTCCTGCGGGACGAGGTCCTGGGGCCCGAGGTCTTCGAGGACGCGTTCCGGGACTACACCCGGACCTGGGCCTTCAAGCATCCGACTCCGGCCGATTTCTTCCGGCTAATGAGCGACGCCTCGGGCACGAACCTCGACTGGTTCTGGCGCAACTGGATCTACACGACGGCCCGCCTCGACCAGGCCGTCGACTCGGTGGGGAGTGAAGGTGTGGAGGTGTACCTGTCCAACCGGGCCGACATGGTGATGCCGGTCGAGCTCGCTCTCACCTATGCCGACGGATCGACGGACGTCGTGCGGCTGCCGGTGGAGATGTGGAACCAGGGGCCGCGCTTCACCTACCGCGCCTCCGACGGCCGACGCGTCGTGTCCGTCACGGTCGATCCGCGGTCGGCGCTGCCGGACATCGACCGGGGCAACAACAACTGGCCCGGCAGATGAAGGCCGGAGGGCCGGGCCCGGTGCCGTCGGTCAGGGGATCGGGCCCAGGCTGGGCATGAAGGTGTGGAGGACCGCCACTCTCACCCGCCCGCTGCTCACCCGATAGCGGTTGAGGAAGACGATGACGGCGATCTCCTGGTCGGGGAATCTGGCGAAGTTCGCCACGAACCCGGCCACCTGGCCGCTGTGGCTTTGTGACCTGAGGCCCCGGTAGGGACGGACGCTCCACCCGAAGGCGTATCCGGTGTCCCTGCCATCCGGGAGGACCGCCGGCGTCCACATGGTGGCCTTGGACTCGGCGCTCAGGAGCTGTGCCCCATAGAGCGCGTCGTCCCATTTTGCCAGATCATGAACCGAGGAGAGCAGCCCGCCGGCGCCGAGCGTCGAGGACGTCTCCGTCGGGTTGCGGTTGATCAAGGCTCCGGTCCTGTCGACCCAGTAGCCCGATGCCCGGTGTGGGATGATGGCCTCCGGGTCCGCCATCCGGGTCTGCGTCATCCCCAGCGGACCGAAGATGCGATCGTGCAGCACCCGGCCGAGGGGGCGGCCCTCGATGCGCTCGACGATCATGCTCAACAGAAAGTAGCCGGTGTTGCTGTAGTACCATCCCGTGCCTGGGGCGAAGTCCATCGGCCGGGAATGGGCGATCTGAATGACCTCTTCCGGCGTGAGTCGGAAGCGGTACACGTCGTACGTGCGGATCTCCTCGTAGTCCGGAATGCCCGACGTATGCGTCAGCAGCTGCCGGACCGTCACGCCGAGCCATTCGCTGGGGAGATACGGCAGGTATTGATCGATGGGATCATCCAACCCGATCCTGTCCTCTTGCACGAGGAGCATGACGGCCGCGGCCACAAACTGCTTGCTGATCGAGCCGATCTCGAACACGGTGCTGTCCGTCACGGCCACGGCCAGTTCGACGTTGGCCATGCCGTACGTCTCGAGGTGGACCATGCGTCCGCGCGAGACCACCGCGACCAGGCCGCCCGGGATGTTGTTGTCCGCCAGGTGAGCCCGAACCCGTCGATCGAGCTCGGCGAGCTGGTCCGCTGACGGGGGCACCACCTGGGCATGCGTTTGCGTCACCCCGCACAAGAGTGCCGTGGTGAGCAGGAGCGACGTCGTCTTCCAGCGATCGAGGGTACGGTGGATTGCTCGGTTGATCATGGATTGCTCCGATGCCGGTTCGTCATCGTTCCTTCAATGAACGCTACCTCTGGGCCCGTAGCGGACAGCGGGTCGCCCGCGCCACACCCATGGTGGGAGGACGCACCGCTACTCAGCGGGCCCCGCGGGCACACTCCTGCCTGGGAATCGCACATCCGCCACCACCGGCAGGTGATCCGTGACCACGTCCGTGTCGTCCGCCTGCAGGCCCCACGCACGCAAGACGTCGTCGGGAAGTTCCGGCGTATAGAGAATGAAGTTGTTGTCGATCTCCAGGGTCGCAGCGGAATAGAACAGGTAGTCCAGGCGCCCTGGCGGGAACTCGGTGCCGTGCCAGGTGAACGTGTGCGGCCGGTGGGTGTGGCGCGGCGCCAGGTCGGCCAGTGGCAATCCGGTGGCGCCCGGCCCGAAGGTCGCCGTGTCGACGATCGTTGCTCCCCCATCCATCAGCACCTGCCGGTCCCGCTCGAGGCCCACCAGGTTGGCGTCGCCCATCAGGATGACCGGTGTCCCTGCCGGGAGCGAGAACCCGGCGGTGCCGTTCCGGGCATCCCGTAGCCAGGCCGCGATCAGGTCCGCCTCCCGGCTTCTTCGTGCCTGTTGAGCGCAGCACGGCAACGACAGGGCCCCCAACAACAGCAGATCGTCCGGTCCGCCCATCTGCAGCAGGAGGCCGCCGCTGTCCCCCAGCGAGTCGGCGTGCAGGATGGGGAAGCGGCTCAGCACCACGGTGCTTTCCCCGCCGACCTTGACCGTAGACCATCCTTCGGTATCCCGGTCGAGCAACCCTGTCACGTAGGCGACGGCCTCCGCGGTCGGGGTATCGCGAATCTCCTGCAGCAGGATCACGTCCGCGTCTACGGCGTTGAGTACCCGGGCCAGGGCGTCGCGCCGGGCCGGTTCCGTCAGATGGTTGTTGAGGTTGTAGCTCAGGAACCGCACGTCGTCGGCGTCGAACCGGCCGATGTCGATCGGGGCCAGCGGGGCGGGTACGGCATCGGTGATGGTGTATCGTGCTCCGCCCTCCGTTTCCGGGAGTCGTTGGCCTGAGGCCTGGTCCGTGATGACCAGTCGAATCGTCGACTGGGGGAACAGGTCGATGCCGGGGACCGGTTGCGCATCCCTCGCCAACGCCACTTCGAAGTCGGTCCCGGTGACGGTCGGCGCGCTGATCAGGCCGAGGTGCTGGTGCTCCACCTCGGTGTCGATGCCATCGTGCACGAACGTGCCACGTCGCTCCCCGAAGCGCCAGCACACGTCGGCGCCCAGTCCCGGCATCGCCAATCCGGTCGAGGCGTCGTCGTCGGTGTCCAGGCACAGGGACAGGGTGTTGCCGACCTGCAGGCTCTGCTCAGGTGCTACCTGGAATCGGATCAGCAGCGAGTACTCGTCGTGTGACACCCATAACCGGCCCAGCGCGGCCGGGCCGGTCGGATCCAGCGGGTTGCCCGCGACGGGGTCTACCGCATGCCAATCCGCGGTGTCGCCGTCCATCATGATCCGGGCTGTCACAGATGGCGGTCCGCCATGGGCACATGCGAGGGAGGATGCAACGAGAACGGTAGCTGTCAGGCGGCTCATGTGTGGTCGGGTCAGGGTCCGGCGCCGGGGCTGCCGCGCCGCCGCGTATGGTACTGGCCCCGGCCTCGGCCCGCCAGTTCTCCGGGTCGGCTCGCCCGTTGGCCGGTGGCGCAGACCGGGACCGTCAGGCTGCCCGGAGCCGTCCGGAAGATCGGACGCTCTGGAGGACACAACGGTCCCTTGTCCGGCGGGTGGTCGTCCTGTAACTATCGCGCACACCTCACGTGCTTCTTCCCAACAGGCGTCATGACCGACTTGCTTGTCTCTTCGTGGTCCTGGGTGCTGGCCGGTGCGGCGTTCGTTCTGGCCGCCGTCACCTCGGCGCACGCCATCCTGTACAAGCGCGACGTCCGGGCCGCGATCGGGTGGACGGGCCTCATCTGGCTGTCGCCGTTCGTCGGCGCCGTGCTGTATGCGGTGTTCGGCGTCAAGCGCCTGCAGCGCAAGGCGGGCAGACTCCGGCGCCGCCCGCTCTTCCGCCCGGTGGACTCGAGTGGCCTCGTCGCGCTCCCCAACACCGATTCCCAGGGCGTGCTTCCGGCCGACGACCCCATGGCGACGTTGGCCGCTCTCGTCGACGGGGTCACACGCCAACCCCTGACCCGGGGCAATCGCATCGATCCTCTGGTCAACGGCGACATCGCGTACCCGGCGATGCTCGAGGCCATCGAACAGGCGACGACCAGTGTCGCCATGATGAGCTACATCTTCGACTACGATGCGGCCGGGCGTCTGTTCGTGGACGCGTTGGCGGCGGCGGTCGACCGGGGAGTGGAGGTCCGGGTCCTGGTCGACGGCGTCGGCGTCAAGTACGGATCGCCCTGGGTGACCACGGTGCTGGCCAAGCGGGGAGTCCCGAACGCGATGTTCCTTCGGACCTGGGCGCCTGCCCAGATGACGTACCTGAACATGCGGAACCACCGGAAGATCCTGGTGGTAGACGGCCGAATCGGCTTTACCGGCGGCATGAATATCCGTGAGGGGAGCTTGCTCGACCGCCCGACGAGCCATCCCATCCAGGACCTGCATTTCCGACTCGACGGTCCTGTGGTGGCGGAACTCATGGAGGCCTTCGCCGAGGACTGGCTCTTCGCCACCGGGGAAGCCCTCGACGATGCCCGTTGGCGGCCCCCGCTATCCCCGGCGGGCGAGACCCCCGCGCGAGGCATCCCTGACGGTCCGGACGACAACTTCGAGACCCATCGCTGGACGTTTCTCGGCGCCATCGCGCAGGCCCGGGAACGGATCGAGATCGTGACGCCGTACTTCATACCCGATCAGACGCTGATCACGGCGCTCAATACCGCGGCCATGCGTGGCGTGCAGGTCGACGTGCTCATCCCGGCGAAGAACAACCTCCGGTTCGTGCAGTGGGCCTGTACGGCGGGACTGTGGCAGTTGCTGATACGGGGCGTCCACGTTCACCTGACGACGCCTCCGTTCGACCACACCAAATTGTTCATCGTGGATGGCCGGTGGGTGATGTTCGGATCCACCAACTGGGATGCCCGGAGCCTGAGGCTCAATTTCGAATTCAACGTCGAGTGTTACGACACCGCCTTGGCCTCCTCCCTGGCGCCGTTGATCGATGCCAAGCGCCGGGCCGCGCACACGGTGAGCCTTGCCGAGGTGAACGGTCGGCCCCTTCCGATCCGGCTGCGGGACGGCGTGGCCCGACTTTTCTCACCCTACCTCTGAGCCGGGCTTGCCTCCCCGCAGGGGGTCGGGCATGTTCCACCACCCCCACGCGGAGCCCCTGTCGGATGCCTCTCAAGAGCGGGACCCTCGACGCCTACGGCACGACGCACGTCGGACGGGTTCGGCACGTCAACCAGGATCAATTCCTGATCGCCTCGCTCCTGAAGTTCGTCGAGATCGAACAGACGAGTCTCAAGGGGACCGAGGACTGGGAGATTGCCAGTCCGGGGCGCGCCGCGCTCATGATGGTGGCCGACGGCGTCGGGGGGCTGGCTGCGGGCGAAAAGGCGAGCGAGGCCGCGCTCGAGAACGTGGCCCAGTATGTCGCCCAGGCGATGCGGTGTTACTACACCGCTGGCGACGACGCCGAGGAGCAGTTCATCGAAGAGCTGCGGTCGGCGGTCATGCGTACGGATGCTGCCGTCGTCCACGAGGCCGAAGGCGACCCCGAGCGCGAGGGGATGGCGACAGCCGCTGCTACCTGCTCCGGGCCGGCGAACTGGCGCAGATCACTCGCGACCAGACCATCGCGCAGGACCTGGTCGATCAAGGCGCCATGACCGAGTCCACCGCAGAACACTCTCCCTTCAGTCATATCCTGTCCAGCGCCATCGGGGGGACGGCCGCCCCGGAGGTCTACACCCTGGACCTCGACCAGGACGACATCCTCCTCCTCTGTACCGATGGCTTGACCAAGCACGTGTCCCACGTCGAGATCCGCGACGAGTTGGACAGTCGCCGGTCGCCCGAAGAGATGGCCGAGCGACTCCAGCAGATGGCGCTCGACGGTGGCGGCAGCGACAACGTGACCGTCATCGTGGCCAGGGTACTGACGGCCCCGCCCGCCGATTGACCATGCACTCCTTCCGGCTTCTGAAGCGCGATCCAGACGCACCGGAATGGCTGGAACCCGATCGGGTCTATGTCGGGGAACTGGACCGTGACCCTGGTAGCGCCCGTGTGTGGCTGCACCACCCGAAGGGCCCCCACGCTGGGAAATACGTCGCGGCCTTCGAGGACGTCGAACCCGTCCAATGACCGATCGGGCCGCGTGGCCCGCCAAGGCCTTCGTCGTTTCGCACACACACTGGGACCGGGAATGGTACCTCCCATTCCACCGGTTCCGCGTCCGTCTCGTCGAGGTCGTCCGCCGCGTCCTCGACGCCCTCGAGAACGACCCCGACTTCGAACACTTTCTGCTCGACGGCCAGAGCGTCCTCCTCGAGGACTATCTCGCGGTCCATCCGGAAGACGCTGACCGCCTCAACGGGCATGTCGGACGAGGCGCCCTGGCCATCGGGCCCTGGTACGTTCTGCCCGATGAATTCCTGGTGAGCGGTGAGGCGACGGTGCGGAACCTCCTGGAAGGCCACCGAGTGGCGCACCGGGTCGGGCCGCCGCAACGGGTGGGCTATCTCCCGGATTCGTTCGGACACATCGCCCAGATGCCGCAGATCCTCCGCCGAGCCGGCATCGGCACGTTCGTCTTCTCCCGCGGCGGTGGAGACGAAACGGACCAACTGGGATGGGAGTTCCTGTGGCAGGCGCCCGATGGCAGCCGCGTGACCGCCGTGCAGCAGTGCCGCGGCTATTGCGCGGCCGGGGGGCTTGGATTCGAGCCGATGAGTCAGGCACTCACGGAACGGACGACGAGCCCGGACCTGGCGGTGGGGCGTATCCGGGAGCTCCTCGACGACATGCGTGCTCTGGCCAGGACCGACGTCGTCCTCATCAGCAACGGCTGCGATCACCACCCGCCCCAGCGCGACCTCGGCGACGTGCTGGTGGCCCTGCGAGCGGCCTTTCCCCACACCACATTCACCCACACCTCGTTGGCGGCATACCTCGAAGCCGTGCAGGCCCGGATGGCGGACGCGCCCACCTACCAGGGAGAGTTACTGGGTGGCAAGCGCCAGTTCATCCTCCCGGGTGTCTGGTCCAGCCGCATGTATCTCAAGCAGGCCAACGATGAGGCCCAGGAGCTGCTTGCCGGCTGTACCGAGCCGCTGCTGACCTATCTGCATGCGCGCGGGGTGGCGCGGTATCCGGGCGCGCTCCTGGGCGAGGCGTGGCGGCTCCTGCTCCGGAATCATCCCCACGATTCCATCTGTGGCTGCAGCGTCGACGAGGTGCACCGTGCCATGGTGCCGCGATTCCAAGGCGTCATCGATACGTCGGACGAGCTGATTCGTAGCGGGCTTGAACGCCTGGTCGTGAACGACGGTCGTCATCCTTCCGGAGCGCCAGTCACCCTCGTCGCCTTCAACCCGCACCCGGTCCGGCGCCGCGCCATCATCGAACGCACGGTGGCGGTGCCGTCAGGGCAAGCCGACGACTGGGAACTGCTCGACGGAGCCGGACGCCCCGTTCCCTTCCAGGTCGTTGCCTCCGCTGAGGCGAACGGCGTCTGGAGCGTCGATTACCGCGGGGAATGGGACGGCCGTCGCCAGGTACCGCGTGCCCACGTGTATATGGAAAGCGAAGCCGGGCGTGTCGTACGCCCCGACGACGCGCCGGTCCACAGGCCCCCGGTGCGCATGGTCACCTTTCACGCCGCCTTGCCGGACCTCCCGGCGGTCGGCCTGGCCGAGTTCACGCTGCGCCCGGGGTCAGGAGCACGGCAGAGTGGTCTGGTGCGTATCGCCGGTGACACCATCGACAACGGCCTGGTCAGGGTGCGCGTCGCACCTGATGGTACCCTCGACCTGACCCACCTGCCGTCTGGCGCCAGTCATCCCGGGCTACACCGGCTGATCGACGAGGCGGACGTGGGCGATGAGTACGATTTCGCGCAGGCGCCCAACCCTGGTGTGCGATCGACCCTGGGCCTCGCAGGTCGGGTGTCGCCGCTCGCTTCCACGAGCCTGATAGGGCGGCTCGAGTGGCGGTCCTGTTGGCCCCTCCCGCGGGCCATCGCCACCGACCGATCGGGACGGAGTGCCGAGCAGGTCGACTGCGATCTGCGCCTGGTGGTGACGATCCGGGACGGCAGCCCCGTGGTGGAGTTGGAGCTCGAAGTCGACAACCTGGCCCGCGACCACAGGCTCCGCGCGGCCTTCGCCACCGGCATCGCCAGCGATACCGTCATCTCCGACGGTCATTTCTTCCACAACCGTCGTCCCGCGGTCCGGGCACCGAAGCCCGACTGGCACCAGCCTCCTGCCGGGACCTGGCCCCAACAGGAATTCACTCTGGTGCACGAGGGCTCCCGGGGGTTGGCGCTCCTCAATCGGGGGCTTCCCGAGATTCAGGCGGTGCCGGGTGACGACGGTGTCACACTGCTGCTGACGCTGCTCCGCTCGGTCGGGTGGCTGTCCCGTGATGATTTCGCCGAGCGGCGCTTTGCCAACGCGGGCCCTACGGTGCCCACGCCAGATGCACAGTGCCTGGGGCCCCAGCGGTTTCGCTACGCGCTTGTCCCCGGAGAGGCGGACCCGGTCCAGGTCGCCCGGTTCAGCCGCGCCTACCGCACGCCGGTGATGATCGTGGAAGGTGACGAGCCCGGGATCGCCGCGATGGACCACGGCCTGCTCGAGGTCGCCGATGCGCGGCTGGTCGTGAGCGCCATCAAGAAGCACGACACGCGCGAAACGGTGGTGGTGCGCCTGACGCACATGAACGACCGGCCGGCGCAGGGCGCCATCCGGTTCGGGTGGCCGGTGGGCGCCGCGTGGCGCACCGACCTCCTGGAGGAACGTCTCGAGCCGGTCCCTCTCGATTCCGGGGACGACCGGCTCGTGATCCTGTCTCTGGGTGCGTGGGAGATCGCCACCATCGAGGTGGCGCTGGAGATCCCTCCGGCTACCTGACGCGGTAGCGCCAGTTCACGATATCGTCGACCTCTCCCTGGGCCACGAGTTCAGCCCGTCCGTCAGGTGCCATGGCGGGGATGGTCACGTCGACGGTCGTGAGCACCGCGTCGCCGGCCCCTAGGAACTCGAACGTCAGGTTCACGGCCGGTGATGCCCGACCGCGTCCGAACGCCACGCCGGTGATGGTCATCAAGCCCGGGGCGTTCTGGATGTTGAGGGTGTCGATGGTGATGGGCAGGGCGTCGAGCTGGTTTGCCACACCCTGGACGGCGGGGTCTTTCTCATAGACATAGCCCTGGATGAGCATGTTGTAGGCCAGCTCATGGAGGGGTTCCCGCGCCATCCATTTCTTGGCTGTCTCTACCAGGCGGGGGCCGTCCTGCATGCTGTTGTAGGCATACCCCAGATTGATCATCGCCAGGCGATTGCTCGGGTCGACTTCCAGCGCCTTCCGGAAATCGGATGCGGCACCTGGCAGGTTCTGTGACTGGAACCGGCTCACCCCACGGTTGATGAGGAAAGTGGCGGACGTGGTGTCCATCTGTGCTGCCCCGCCCCCGCCCCCGAGGGACGCCATCACTGCCTGGGCACTGTCCACTTCGCCCATGGCCTGGAAGACGGTGGCGATGTTGCGCTTGATGGTGGCGTCTTTGGGCGCCTTGGCCTCGAGCACCCGAAAGGCCGCCAGAGCCTCGGGGTAGCGTTTCCCGTTGAAGTACACGCGGGCAATCTGGGACTCGGCGGAGCGGACGGCGTTGCTGTCGCCCGCGGCCTCCCCCTCCTGCCCCACCAGCCGATAATAGGCCACGGCGCTGTCCACCTCGCCGGCCTCGGCGTAGATGCGGGACATCTTCCGCACGGCGTTGCGGCGCACGCGCTTGCCGTTCTCGGTCGTGTCGTCCACCGCGAGGGCCAACCGCAGATAGTAGGTCACGCTGTCGGGAGATTCGGCTTCCCCCTGGATGTCGGCCATCACGTAGTACACATCGGCCTCACCCTGGAAGATCGCCAACCCGGCTCGGTACGTGTTCAGAGCCGAATCCACCTGGCCACGCTGCATCTCGCCCACCGCGTAGTTGCGTATGGCGACCCAGGTGTTGCGACGGAGGATCGTCACCTCTTCCTGGCAACCCGGTTCCAGTACCACCACCTGGTGCAAGGCCGAATCCGCGCCCTGCATGTCGACCTCGTACAGGTAGACCCGCCCGAGGATGTACCAGGCCCCCGGGTTGCCGGCCTGATCGTCGTCGGCGATGGCCTCGATCACCACGCGCCGGGAGTCGCTCAGGAGCCGTGCCCTGTTGGTGCTGTTGTTCAACGCGGTCTCGATGTACGTCGCGGCGCCGCCGACCCGGAAATGCCCTGGCTTGGCGTCACACACGGGGTCCTCGTAAGCGCGGGGCTGTACGGCGAGAACCGACCGCTGGAGATCGGGGGCCAGCTCCTGGGCCGCGATCGGCGCGGACCAGAGAAGAGCCAGACACAGGGGGCGCAGTCGGAGCATGCACTCTCCTCGCGGCTGTGGGTGGGCTTGGCTGGAGCCTTCCCGTCCAAAGTATCCCCAACGGGGGAGGCCGCAACCGGTGCGTCCGGCCCTGAGGGCATCGGTGTGGGGAACTTTCCCACCGGTGTGCCGGGGCGTTATTGTCTCAGCGTGTCCCCCGGACGGAGCCCATGCCCAACATCCTGCATCAGATCAAGATCTACGCGTCCCCGGAGCGTGTCTTCGACCTCCTGGTAACCAGCGAGGGCTTGCAGCAATGGTGGACGCACGACGTGGTGGCCGAGCCGGTCGAGGGCTCGGTGGCTGAATTCGGTTTCAACGATCGGGGCACCGTCTTCAGGATGCGGGTCGACGAGCTGGTCGCCGGCCGGCGGGTGAAGTGGACCTGTCTGGGGGATCCGGAGGAATGGGAGGGTACCAAGATCGGCTTCCACATCTCTCCCGACGAGCAGGGTGACGTCGACCTGCACTTTGCCCACCGGGACTGGGCCTCCCTCGGGGGCGCCTTTGCGCAGTGCAACACCACCTGGGGCGCGCTGATGTACCGGATCAAGGCGGCGGCCGAGGGCGGGACCCCGGGCCCGATGTTTAGGGAGTAGCCTCTGGCCGGAACCAGCGGGCCGTGCCTTCGCCGACCGGGCACGCTGGCCCCGGGGCTGTCTTGCGGCAGGTCGTTCTCCAGATGGCCTGCGCCGAGTCCTCACCACCGACCACGTTCAGAAACTCGATGGCCCCCGGGGCGCCCGCCGAGTCCGTGAAGGCCAGACGGATCAGGCCACGCAACGAGTCGACCGTGCCGCCGCGTGGCTGCAGGCATCCGTCCCAACTGACATCCCCCGAGAGTCGTGCCTGCAGGACTTCACATGGCCCGGCGTTGCCGGTCGCTGCCGTGAGAACGACCGTGAACCCACCCTGGAGCCGGGCCACACTGAACCCGTTGCAGTTGATACAGACGGACAGCGACTCGGTGACGCAGGCACCGGCACCGAGGGCCACGACGAGCCCAAGAACGGCCCGACGCCTCACGGACCTGACGAGCCGCCCAACTGTTCGATCACCTGTCCCAGTTGGCGAATGAAGTCACCGTAGGCCGCCCAGTCACCATCCCGCTGCGCGGTCATGGCGTCGCGGTACAGCCGGTCCGCTTCGGCAACCAGTTGGCTGACATTCTCGCCGCTCCGGTCCGGTTCCGATGTGGGGGCCGGTGCCGCGGTCTGCGCCGAGGGGGGTGGCGCCGACCCGGTGCCGAACAGTCGATCCAGGCCGGCCTCCAGCGTCTCTTCCATCACGACCTGGTTCTGATAGGCGACCACGACGCGTTTCAGCTCGGGGATCCTGCCGCCCTCGGCCCGCAGGTAGATGGCCCGGACGAAGATCAGCGCTTCTTCGATTGGAATGACGAGGAGATTCCCGAAGATCACCTCCGAGCCACGCTGGTCCCACAGCGAAATCTGCCGGGAGATCTCCGTGTTCTGGTTGATGCGGTTTGCGACCTGGTTGGGCCCGAACACCAGGCTCTGCCGTGGGAAACGGTACACGACCAACTGGCCGTAGGCGTCCCCGTCACTGCGCGCCACCATCCAGGCCGCCAGGTTGTCCTTCTGCCGGGGGGTGAATGGTGTCATGGCGATGTATTCCTCGGTGGACTCACCGGGAAGCCGCATGATCATGTGGCGGAGGAAGGGGTCACGCGAGGATTCACTCCGGGTCATGGCCGGGATCTGCCACTGGTCTTCACGGTGGTAGAACGTCACCGGGTCGTCCATGTGGTACGTCGTGTAGAGCGACGTCTGTACGCGAAACAGATCGTCGGGGTAGCGGATATGGGACCGGAGGCTCTCCGGCATGTCCGCCAGGGGGCGGAGCAGTCCCGGGAACACCTTGGCGTATGTCTGAATCAGCGGGTCGTCGGCATCGGCGATGTAGGCGGTCAACGAGCCGTCATAGGCATCCAGCACGACCTTGACGCTGTTTCGCAGGTAGTTGGTGCCATCCCGCAGCTGTTGGGCGTACGGATAGCGGTCGCTGGCGGTGTAGGCGTCGATGATCCACTGCAGGTGGCCATCGCCGTCCACCACCAGGTAGGGGTCGCTGTCCAGGAGCAGAAACGGCAGGGCCAGCTGGACCCGCTCGGTGACGCGTCGATGGAACAGGACCTTGCTCCCGGCGGTCAGATCCTCCGAGAGGAGGATCTTGAGAGACCCGAACCGCATGCTGAACAGGAGTCTGCGCCACAGGCTCGCGATGGCCACCCCGCCTGTGCCCTCGTACGCCGTCACTACGCTGCCTTCCCCCGACGGGAAATCGAATTCCTCCTGGCGGGTGTTCACGAATACGTAGTCGTTGGACAACTCGCCGAAGTAGATGCCGGGTCGGCTGACGCTCAGCGAGACCTCGGAGACCGGGGGCAGGTCCTTGATGAAGAGGACGGGGAGGCCTTCCTGCGTCACCTGGTTGACCGGGCTGAGGGTGATCCCCATGCCGTGGGTGAACACGAAGCGCTCGTTGATGAAATTCCGTTGCGGCAGCGACTGGCTGTTGAGTTCCCGAGGCGACAGCAACACCTGCCGGTATTCACCGTCGATCCAGTACCGGTCGTCGTCGACTGAGGCGAAGTCGTAGTAGGTCCGGATCTCCTGCAGCTGCCGGAAGGTTTGCAGCAACGGTTCGCGGTCCCAGAGCCGCACGTTCTCGATGGTCCCGCGATTGGCCAGGATGGCAGCCTTGGTGAGCGTGGCTTCGCCGGTGAGTTCCCGGGTCGAGACCGCATCGAGACCCCAGGCCTGCTGCGTGGCGGCGATGTGGTGCCGCAACGGTTCGGTTTCCTTGGCCAGCTCGTTCGGGGTGACGACCAGACGCTGGTAGGCCGCCGGAACGCCTCGGCCCAACACGATGCCCACCGCGAGGTACAGTGCTCCCGACATGCCTGCCCACCAGCCCAGTCGGTGGATGAGCGCGCCCCGGATGATCATGCCGGCACCGAGAAACGCGACCAGCGCCGTGGCCTTGATCAGGGGCACTCGGACCGCCAGGTCCGCGTAGCTGGCCCCGACCAGCGGGCCGGTGTCGGAGTACAGCAGGGAAGGAAGGTCGATGAACATTCCGGTGGCGCCCGCCAGCACGAACAACCCCGCCAGCAACACCGCCAGGTGCTTCTCCGCGGAGGCTTCGATGGTCACGCCGCGAGGCCGGAGCACGATATCCCGCCGGACGACATAGATGGGAATGACCAGGAGCAGCGAGAAGACGATCAACGAGATGGCGACCCCGATGACGATGGACAGCAACGGCAGGGTGAAGAAGTAGTACGAGATGTCCCTGCCGAACACCGGATCGATCTCCCCGAACGGCGTGCGATGCAGGTAGCGCAAGACCGTCAACCAGGTTCCCGCCAGGGAGATCCCTCCCAGCAGCGCCAGGCCTCCCGCCAAGGGGATGGACAGTCGCCGCATCAGGGCGTTCAGGTCGAAGTTGGCCGCCCCCGGACCGCGAATGGTCGAGAGTTCCGGCACGATCCCACGCTGCGCCAGCCGGAGATTGCCCCAAAGGAACAGGAAGCTGACCAGGGTGCCGACGGCTCCGACGGCTACCCGCGTCCACAGGGAGGTCTTGAAGACCACCTCGTATCCGAGCGAGTCGAACCAGTACCAGTCGGTGATCAACCCAAGCGCCAACGGCAGGGTGATCAGCGCGAGGACCACGAGTCCCACGAACAGTGTCAACATGAAGCGCACCCGGGCCATCAGCAGTCCTCGTTTGATCGGGGGAGTGTACCAACCCCGAAGTATGGTGGGGCCGGGGGGTGAGAGCCAGGGCGGCCGAAACGAATCCTCGGTGGCCGGCTGCGTCCCATTCCTGGGATTGGACGTCCCAATGTCGAACGCCCATGGCCAGGTTCTGCCTTGTCGTTGGTTGTGTAAGATGTTGTCAGTAGTAGTCTTACGGGTTGAGGCCACATGGCATGTTCTTTCCCATAGGGAGCGTGACTCTCTTGGAAAGCACAACCATGGCGTTTCCAGCCAGGCGGGAACAACCAGACGGTGGCGCCGGCAAGAAGCCTCGGCGGGATCAACGGCCGC
>JBDHIK010000163.1:0-4705 GCA_039587475.1 Gemmatimonadota bacterium
GGACGGGGCGCTCCTCCTGGTGGCCAACCGGCGGGACCGGTCCGCATCCTTGATCGAAGCGGCGTCCATGACGGAACTGCGCCGCATTGCGCTCGATATCGACCACCCGCATGGCGTAGCCGTGTCCCCGGACGGCCGGCTCGGGTTCATCAGCTTCGAGGGCACCACTGAGGTGCTCGGCGGCGTCGTGGCGGTGGACCTGGACTCAGGGGAAGTGGTATGGCGCAGGGAGTTGGGGCAATTGCACCCTGGGGTGATGTACCTTACAGCGCGAGTGCCGTAGGCAGGGGCATTCTGTACCGGGCTTGCCCTCGGACGCGTTCACTATGAGCTGGACGGAGTTGACATGGTTGGGATGACACGAAAATGGGCCGTTTCCGGCCTGGTTGCCGCGCTGGTCGTGGTACAGTCCTGCGGGGAGAGTTCCACCTCGCCTGGCCCCGGCGGAGGCACGGTCCAGTTTGCCACCGCCGACATCGATCTGTCGGGGGCGCGTGACACGACAGTCGCCATCAGCAACACCAGCTCGGTCGTCATGGGCCCTCTGCAATTGGTCCCTCTCGCGGTCCGGAACACGGCGGGGGACATCATTCCCGGCCCAACGCTGCAGGTGTCGCCCAGTGCCATCCCGACACTCAATCCCGGCAGCACCGTGCTGGTGACGTTGAACGTGACGGCCCCGGCGAACACCCCCGACGGGGACTACCAGGTGGGACTCGAGGCCAGGTCGGACGCCGAGTTCCTGGCGCGTACCACCCTGCGGTTCCGTGTGACCGCCACCGGCCCCGCCGGTAATTCGATCACCATCAATTCCGGCCCCACGGCATTCGTCCGAGGTGACGTGGTCCAATTCGGCGCCGAGGTCCTGGACAGCGCCGGCACCGCCATTCCCAATGCCTCGGTGCAATGGTCGGTACTGGGACAGGGCCTGTTCGCGGCCGATGGCCGATTCGTCGGCTACGAAACCGGAACGCTCCAGGTGATCGCCCGATCGGGGACGGCCGCAGACACCATGGCCGTGACGGTGTCGCCCAGGACCCTGTCCGGTAGCTTCACGGTGCGCGGCACCGGGTCCGCCGTCGCAGGATGCGACCGGGCCACGCAATGGACGTCGGACCTCTGGGTTCACGGTGGTGTTCTGTACTCGGGAACGCACAGTGGTGGTTGCGGGAAGTTCTACTCGTGGAGCCTGGCCAACCCCGACGCGCCGGTGAAGAGCGATTCCCTGACCCTCGACGCCCGCGTGGTGAACGACGTCAAGATCCGGAGCGACGGTACCCTGGGGATCATCACCCACGAAGGGTCGAACGACCTGCTCAACGGCATCACCCTGCTCGACCTGAGCAGCCCGGAACACCCCACCGCGATTGCCCGCTATACCGACGGGCTGCACGCCGGAATCCACAACGTGTGGATCGAGGGCGACTACGCCTACCTGGTGACCGATGGGACCGACCCGGTGTCCGGAGGGCTCCGGATCCTCGACGTCTCCAATCCGGCCGTGCCGGTCGAGGTGGCGCAGTACTTCGGCGGAGGGTCCACGTTCCTGCACGACGTGTACGTTCGGGACGGTCTCGCCATCCTGTCCCACTGGAGCACCGGGCTCATCATTCTGGACGTCGGGCACGGCGTGGCCGGCGGCTCCCCGACCAACCCCGTGGAGGTCAGCCGCATCAGCATCCCCGGCTACCTGGTCCATAATGCGTGGTACTGGCCCGCCGCGGGCTACATCTTCATCGGTGACGAGATCAACACGCCGGGACGCATGCGGGTCATCGACGTCAACGATCTGACGCAGCCAGTGGAAGTGGCTTCCTACAACGTGTCGGGGGCCGCTCCCCACAACTTCTGGCTCGATGAGGGTCGCGGCATTCTCTACCTGGCGTGGTACCAGGGGGGCGTGCGAGCGCTCGACGTGAGCGGCGCCCTGATGGGGGAACTGGAACGAGGCGGGCGTGAGATTGCCAACACCCAGTACGGCGGTGCCATGACCTGGGCACCCCAACTGGTGGGCAATCGTATCTACGTGTCGGACCTGTTCGACGGTCTTCGTGTCCTGGAGGGCGATTTCTAGGCGTCCCGGGCGCCGTTCGGCGGGAGGAGGGCCGGGAGCGTTACTCCCGGCCCTTCTTGTCATCCGCCCCGCGTTGACGATCGGAAGCTCTGGCGCGGCCACGCCCCATGGCGACGATGCTCGCCGGCGTCACGGACTCAAAGCCGAAACGCTCGCGCACCTGATCCAGCGCCGAGGTCAGCTCGCGCATTCTGGTGCGGTCGGGAGGCTCGAACAGGTCTCCCGTGCCGCCGGGAATCAGGTTGCTGGCCCCGACGCCGATGAGGCGGACGCCACGTCCGCGCCGGACGACGGCGGGGAAGGCGGCGTCGAGGAGTTGCCGGGCCGGTTCGCGCAGCTCCCGGTCCAGATCGGTAGGCTCCCTGAGCGTTCGTTGGCGGGTGATGGTGTGGAAGTCACCATGGCGGAGCTTGAGGGTCACGGTACGGGCCTGAAGTCCTTCCGACCTCAGCTGCGCGGCGATACGGGCGGTGAAGAGACTCACCAACCGGAAGAGCCTGTCCCGGTCACTGGTGTCATCGGCCAGGGTCGTCTCACGGCTCATGGACTTGGGGAGTCCGCTGCCGCCCCGCAGGACGCCGCTGCCCTGGCCGTGGGCTCGGCGCTTGAGCCCCCTGGCGCCGTCGCCCAGGAGACGCTGCAGCTCAGTCAGCGGCTTGCGTTGGATGTCGATGACGTCCTTGAACCCGAGGTCCGCCAGTCGGGAGGCTGATTTGGGCCCGATGCCGGGAATGGCGGAGAGCGGCAACCCGGCCAGAAACCCCTCCTCCCACCCCTGGCGCACCTCGAGCAGGCCCCTCGGCTTGGCCGCCTCCGAAGCGATCTTGGCCATCATCCGATTGGGTCCGATGCCCACGCTGGCGTCGAGGCCGGTCTCGGACTTGATGCGATCGCGGATGTTCCCGGCCACGGAAAGGAGCGAGACGGGATACAGACGGTCCGTGCCGGTGAAGTCGAGGTACGCTTCGTCGAGCGAGGCCATGACCACCGTAGGTGAGAAGCCCTTGAGAATGGCCCGGACGGCACGGGAGGCGTCCCGGTAGTGACGGAATTCGCCCTGATGAAACGTGGCGTCAGGGCACAGGGCCACGGCCCGCGAGATGGGCATGCCTGAATGGACGCCGAATCGCCGGGCGCCGTAGGAAGCCGACTGTACCACCCCGCGCTGATCGCGCCGTCCACCCACCACCAGCAACTCCACGTCGCGCAGCCGCGGGTCCACCTGGCGGCACACCTCCACGAAGAAGGCGTCGAGATCCACGTGGATGATGCGGATGGTCATCTCCCAAACCTAGACGAGTCGGATGGCGGTTGCCTTGATGGTCGCGATGACCTCGTCGCCGACCCCGAGCTCCAGACGGGCCGCTGAGGCGGAGGTGATGGCCGCCCGGAGCGTGTGGCCGGCGTCCAGTTCCACGAAGGCGATGGGGCCGGAATGTTCCAGGGACACAACCGTCGCCTTGATGTGGTTTCTGGATGACCCGGTCGTGAGGGTCGTGTTCAGGACCACGTCCTCCGCGTGGATGACTGCATGAAAGGGCCCCTCCTCCTCGGCCACGACCGCCAGCGTGATTCCCTCGGCTTCGAAGCGGGCCTCGAAACGCCGCTCCGGGCCGCCGGCCGGACCTTCCCGGACCACGGTGCCCTCGAGCACGTTGGCGGCGCCGATGAAACGGGCGACGAAGGCGGAGTTGGGATGCTGGAAGACCTCCTCCGGGCTGCCGTGCTGGGCGATGCTGCCTCGGTCCATCACGGCCACGATATGCCCCAGCTGGAACGCTTCCTGGAAGTCGTGGGTCACCTGAAGGGTGGTGATCCCTTCTCGTCGGTGGAGATCCAGGAGCTGATGCCGAAGATCCCTTCGGGTGGAAGGGTCCAGGGCGGCGAAGGGCTCATCGAGCAACAGGATGTCCGGTCTGGGGGCGAGCGCTCGGGCGACCCCCACACGCTGGGCTTCACCGCCGCTGAGATTGCCGGTCCCCCGTGACAGGAGGTCGGTCAGGCCCAGGGCCTCGGCCAGTTCCACCACCCGCTGCCGTTGGGCGGCCGGCGTCAAGCCTTTGCGGAACAGGCCGTAGGCGATGTTGTCGGCTACGTTGAGGTGCGGGAAGAGACGGCCGTTCTGATAGACCACCCCGACGGCACGCCCCTCAGGGGGCACCCTGGTGACTTCGCTGTCGTGGAGGAACACCTTGCCCGAGGCGACGGCCGTATGGCCGGCGATGACATCCAGCAGCGACGTCTTCCCCGATCCGGTGGGGCCGATGAGAAGCCCATACCCGCCGCGTGGGATGTCCAGGGAAACCCCATCCAGGGCAAAGCCACCGAGCTGGGCGCAGACAGACTCCAGGCGGATCACGGATGCACCTTCGGCTGCAGGAGCCGCACCAGGAGGAACATGCCCAGTGCGATCAGCAGCAGCACCACGGCCGGGATGACGGCGGCGTCGAGCCCGAACGAAGTGAACCTGTCGAATACGAACACACTCGTGACCTTGGGGTTGTAGGTCAGGATGACGATTGCTCCGAACTCGCTGACCGCTCGGGCCCAGGCCAGGGTCATGGCCGCGAGGATGCCGCGGCTGGCGAGGGGCAGCATCACGCGGCGGAAGGCTCGGCCCGGTGAGTCCCC
>JBDHIK010000164.1:0-4651 GCA_039587475.1 Gemmatimonadota bacterium
ACAACGGAGGTTTCCCTGGGCCCACCATCGTGGCCAACCGGGGTGACACGGCGAACATCCACCTGATCAACGGTCTGGCCGACGAGAGCATCACGCACTGGCACGGCATGATCATCGACGATGTGAACGACGGCCATCCACGCTTCGCCGTGCCGTCGGGCGGGACCTACGACTACCAGTTCCCCATCGTGCAGCGGGCCGCGCTCAACTGGTACCACCCCCACCCGCACGGCAAGACCGGGGAGCAGGTCGCCATGGGGCTGGCCGGCGCCTTCATCATTCGGGATCTGGACGAGCCGTCGGCCCTTCCGGCCGGAGCACCATACGAAGTGCCACTGATCATCCGCGACGCCAAGTTCGACCGCCAGGGCGACCTGGAGTTCAAGACCAAGCGCAGCGGCTTCGAGGGAGACACGCCGATGGTGAACGGCACCCTCGACCCGACCCTCGCCGTGGAGCCGGCCGTGTACCGGTTCCGCGTCCTGAACGGCTCCAACGCCCGCATCTTCGACTTCGCCTTCGACAACGGCATGGCCTTCCACATGGTTGGCAACGACGGTGGCCTGCTGCCCAGCGTCGTCCCCATAGGTACCATCGTCACGTCCCCGGCCGAGCGGCTCGATCTGCTGGTCGACTTCCGCGGCATGCAAGGCGCCACGGTCATGCTGCGCGATCTTCGCACCGGCTGGGATCTGCTCGAGTTCGTGGTGGGGAACGGACCCAACGGCCAGGACATCCTGAACCAGCTGCCGTCCCAGTTGTCCACCATCATTCCGTTGAGTGCTCCGGTCACCACCAGGGAGTTCGCCTTCGAGGGCATGAGCCGGATCAACGGCCGCGAGTTCGACATGCAGCGTATCGACGAATACGTGCCGTTCGACACCGTCGAGCGTTGGGTCTTCTCTACCAAGGGCAACGCCCCCCATCCGATCCACTCGCACGCGGCCCCGTTCCAGGTGGTGTCGCGGACGGGCGGCCGCGGCCAGGTGTTCGAGTGGGAACGCGGCTGGAAGGATTCGGTGTTGCTGGAAGACGGCGAGACGGTCGAGGTGCTGGTGCGGTTCGACAACCCGGTGCTGATGCAGGGCCTGGACAGCACCTACCTGTTGCACTGCCACAAGCTGTCGCACGAGGACGCGGGCATGATGCTGAACTTCCAGCTCACGCCCTGAGTCGCCCCTTTCTCGGCGGCGTCACGACGATCCGCATCGACGGTCGCTCGACACACCGAGGCCCCAACCGGGGCCTCGGTCTCAAGGGGCCAGCCCGCGTATTGCGGCGGTGGGAACGATGTAGTAGGTCGCGAAGCTTCGGACGAAGAGCATGTGCGATCCATCGGGAGTGAAGATCGCGAAGGCTTCGTCGCCCGACGAGTTCACGTGCGGGCCCAGGTCGACCGGCTCCGTCCAACCCGCTTCGGTGCGGAAACTGACGAAGAGATCGGTGCGCCCGCGGCGACCGGTCTCAGGGTCGATCGGGGACGCTCCGAGGATGGCCATCGATGCGTCGGGAGACAGGGTGGCGTCCCACAGGAAGAACCCTTGCCACTCCTGCCACGGCGCCAGGTGATCACTCGGTTCCGGCGCTCCGAATGACGTACCGTCCCACGCCGCTTTCAGCGAGAGGCGGCGACCGTCCTGGCCCCAGGTAATCTCCTTGTAGTGCAGGGCGCCGTCCGGTCCGAAGTACGGACCCGGGTTGTAGGCCTCGGTATTGGACTGTTCCGCCATGAACACGGGTGCTCCCCAGCCGCCTTCCGAGCGTCGCAGATACCACAGGTTGGCCTGGTGGGTGTCCGAGTCGTGGTTGGGCCGGTAGGAACTGATCACCATCACGTTGCCGTCGGGTGAAAACGCCGGGTACATGTCCGAGTCTTCGGGCTCGACCCGCAGTCGTGCAGCCGGCTGCCACTGGTCTCCGGTCCGCTCCGTGTACCAGATACGGTAGTTCTCGCGGCCATCGTCGAGCTTTCGGAAGAAGTAGAACGCCTGACCGTCCGGAGTGAACTGACCGCGGTAGAGGTTCTGGCCCTCGACGGAAACCACCCCTGGAGCGAAGACCTCCGGCCGGGGGGCCTGAGCCTCCAGTGCTGCCCCGAACAACCCCGACACCGTGGCGATGACGGCTTGTGACCTGACTCGCATGACGCCCCCGTTCTCCATTGCAGGTATGGTATCCGCACCGGCAGGCAAGCACATGAGCCGGTTCGTGCTCGACCCCTGTGATGCGCAGGGGGCGGTCAGGGTCGCAGCCCGGATTCCGCCACCGCTGAGGGGTGGGGAAGGGGGCCTCCGGCCGGCCACCCCGTGACGTGGCGCCCCGCCGGCTCCCCCGGGGGGGTGCTGGCAAAATGCCAGAGACAGGTGGCAAATGATGGACTGACACGGGCATGAACGGCCGTCGGGACCGCCGTTCGGCGTTTCCGGCCGGCTCCGCGTGCGCATGCTCCTTGCTGATTCCAGGGCGACGGGGCGGTCGGAACGCCACCTCGCGGCCCCGGAGCGCACACAGGAGACGGTCCATGAACGCCACTTCCAGCAGCGATGGTCTTACCGGTGACGACCGGGCCGCCTCCCGGGTGCGCGTTCCCCTCCATCTGACCCTTGCCGCCGTCTTCGTCACCGTGCTGATCGGTTTCGGCACGGTGATCATCGCCTTCGGCTACTTCGAGAACCGCCGCGTCGCTCTGCTCGGCGCCGAGGCGTTGATGGAGCGCGTCAGCGCCCACGCGGAAACCAAGATCGAGCAGATGATCACGCCGGCCCGGGGCCTGGTCGACATGTACTCGCGCTCCCTGGCCGCGGAGATGACCTCGACGGAAGACCGCCTCGAGTCGCTCGGCGTGCTGGCCGAGGCGCTGCGGTTGCAACCGGCCATCGCGTCGGTCTTCATGGGTTCCAAGGACGGTGACTTCTTCCTGTTCCGGAGCCCCGATCACTCAACCGTCGCCGCGGCGAGGCTCGGCGCCCCCGCGGGCAGCCGCTTCGCCGTCCAGAGCATCGAGCGCGAGGCAGGGGTGGTCGTCCGCGGCGAGCTGCTGTTCTACGACGACGACCTCGCGCTGCTGTCCTCGGGCCCCCTGGAGCCGGTCGACTTCGATCCCCGCCAGCGGGAGTGGTATCGCGACGCGCTGGCCACGGACCAGCAGATCAGCACCGACTTCTACCGCTTCTTCACCACCGGCGAGGTCGGTTTCACCATGGCCCGACAGATGGCGAGTGGCAACGGCGTCGTGGGGGTCGACCTGACGCTCAGTGACTTGTCGTCCGGTCTGGCGGCGCAACGTATCACCCCGTCGTCCCGGATCGTGGTGGTGGACGACGCCGGCCGCATCGTGGCCATGTCCGAACGGCTGGCCGAAGACCAACTGCGTGAGCGGGGGGGCGGGCCGACCGGCGACGAGACCATCGAAATGCCCCGGCTGTCGGCTCTCGACGATCCGGTCTACCAGGAACTGGCGGCACGCCTGGCCACCGGTGAGCGAACCGGGAGCTTCGAGTACTCGGCCGGCGGCGCCACGTGGATTGCCTCCCTGACCCTGATGCCGACGCAGCGGCGCGGCGACGTGGTGTTGGCCACCTTGATCCCCCATGACGAGATCCTGGCCCACGCCGACGAGGTGCGGAACCGCAGCATCGTGATCTCCCTTCTCCTGCTGGCCGTTGCGGTGGCGGTAGCGCTGTGGATCTCCCACAACATCTCGCGGTCGATGCGGGGCCTGGCCCGCGAGGCCGAGCAGATCCGCCGCTTCAAGTTGCAGACGCCGGTAGCGACCCGGTCGCGCATCGACGAGGTGGACGAACTGGGCCGGACCATGTCGGTCATGAAGGACTCGCTCAACCAGTTCTTCGAAATCTCGCGGTCCCTGTCGGCCGAGAAGGATCCGCGCCGGCTGTTGGAGATGATTCTGCGCGAGGCCTGCACGGTGTCGCACGCCGACGGCGGCGCGGTCCAGATCGTGACCGAGGACGAGGCGTCCCTGGAAGTGGCGATGCTCGAGAACACGGTCACCGGCGCCCACTTCGGCGGCACCAGCGGCCAGCCCGTCCCGTTCGAGCCCGTGAGCCTCAACGGGGACTCGGCCTCCACCGGGAGTCCCAACGTGGACGCGGCTACCGTCCGGCGCGCCGAGACCATCAGCATCGACGACATCGAGGGGCGCCACGGCTTCGACGTGAGCCGGGTCCGCAACCGTTTCGGCGGGGACGGCTACCAATTGCGGTCGTTCCTGAGCATTCCGCTGGCCGACCAGAAGGGCGAGATCGTCGGCCTGCTCCAGCTGGTCAACGCCCGGGACGCGGCGGGACACCCCCAGCCATTCGACCCCGACGTGGTGCCGCTGATCGAGGCGCTGTCCTCGGACGCGGCGGTGACCCTCGACCTGCGGCGCATGCTCAAGGCCCAGAAGGACCTCCTCGAGTCATTCATCCACGTGGTGGCTGGGGCCATCGACGCCAAGTCGCCCTACACCCACGGGCACTGCCAGCGGGTTCCGGTCCTGGCTCGCATGCTGGCCCAGGTGGCCCATGACGCCGATGACGGCCCCCTCCGCGACTACACCATGACGGAGGATGACTGGTACGAGCTGCACATCGCCAGCTGGCTGCACGACTGCGGCAAGGTGACGACGCCGGAGTACGTGGTGGACAAG
>JBDHIK010000165.1:0-4646 GCA_039587475.1 Gemmatimonadota bacterium
GAGACCTCGAGCGGCTCGACAGGTCGTCGGCGAGCTGGGTTCGCAACTCGCTCAACGCACACCGGATCGTGTCGTAGTCGCCGTCGGCAACGAGGTCGTCCAGCTCTTGGTAGGCGGGCTCCCATTGGTCTGCCGTGGTGTCGGCCGGTTGCCTGCGCTTCTTGTCGCAGGCGTCGTCGATCGGTCTCTCGAACAGCACGGCGAGCGAACGTTGCACCGTGAAGTACTGATTCCTCGCCGGCCGCGTCAGGTACAGACCCCCCTCGTGGAAGTACCAATCCTTGAGATCACCCCACAATTGCCGCAGTTCCCCATAGGTGAGCCCGTGATTGCGGGGAGACATCGGCAGCAGCGCGCTCTTGGACCAGAGGGATCGGTAGGCAGTCATGCGGGCGTCGCGCGTGGAGCGGCGTGTGTCGAAGTAGAACGTGTACAGACCACCAAGGAAACCCAGAACCGCTCCACCGACCAACCCCAAGAAAGTGTCCATCCGTGACCTCCCAGTCTTCCCGTGAAGCTACCTGAAGGGAACCGTCGAGCGAACTGCCGGCGCTGGTGGTCGCCTGACGGGGCCGCGAACAAGTGATGGATCGCCGCCCGGATGGTGATCCACGCCGCGGCCACCAGGCGCCCGCTTCGTCGGGTGGCGATTCTGTCATTGGCGCCTGACATGGTGTCCGTGGGCGTGACCGCCATTCCCCGGAGGACGGAGGAGGTGTACCGTGCATGACATGGCCACAGACACATTGCAGCCGGGCGATCGCATCCCGATGTCGTGGGAAGAGTACGAAGCGCTCGGATCGGACGTCCGCGGCGAATACATCGACGGGGCGCTGGTCATGAGCCCGTTCCCGACACGACGCCACCAGCAAGTGGCGCGGAGACTGGCAAATCTGATCGAAAGCCATTTGCCTTCCGGGTACGAAGTCGTTGAGGGTTGGGGTTGGAAGCCCGATGCCGACGAGTTCGGTCCCGACGTGATGGTCTTCGCGACGACACCGGAGCAGGTCCGCTACACCGGCTCTCCCCAGCTGATCGTTGAGGTGCTGTCCACCGACCGCGCCGCCGACATGATCCGCAAGGCTCGAAAGTACGCCGCCAACGGCTTGGAGCGGTACTGGATCATCGACCCTGCCGGCCCCGAGGTGATCGTCTACGGCCCCGTCGCGGGTGTCCTCGTCGAGCAACAGAGAATTGGCCCGGGCACCGAAGCGCCCCTCGATATCGGCCCAACGACGGTCACCTTCGATCCGGCCACAGTGCTGGGCTGACACACCCCGGGGGTAGCGACGCACCCGACGCGTTGCCCGCCGGAAGGTTGCGGCGCTAGAGCCAGTTCAGGCGCGGCGCAGCCACCTACCAACCCCGCCCCTAGGGCCTTTGGCCTGTATTCAGCCCGTGATCGATCTGGTAACCAGGTACCAACAACACGGCAACGCAGAGTCGACCCCCCGGAGGAGGTGCCGATGTTGAGCACAATGCTGTCCTTTGACGTCAAGGTGGTTGACGGGGAAGGGATTTCGGTTCCATCGATCGAAGTCGGAGCCAGGTACCGCTATCCCACAGCCTCTCGCACCTGGAGCGCCGAAACCACCGATATCAACGGGTACGCCAGGTTCCGCGACGACCACCCGGAGACGCCCACCGAGGTATGCCTGTTCGTCGCCGATCAGGAGTGCGGTACCTATGCGCTCTCCGAAGGCGCCCACATCACGCTCGAGATGTGACCGGAACGTCATGTTCCCGATCGCCTCGAGTGGCTCGGCCGCGCCATGGCTGACGTACTAGAGACAGCACCGGCCCTCTCGCCGGACCCTGTCGTGCACAGGGTCCAGGACCGTTAGCACCGGCTGCTGGCGAATGGTGCCGATCCCCACGATTGTCCGGACGCGTGGCGCACCGAGCTGAACCGGGGCGGATTCCGGGCGGTCGACTTCCTCAACCGCGAGATCATCGACGCGGGCAAGTGCATCGGCTGCGCCTCATGTTTGACTATCTGCCCGGTCGACGTGTTCGACTACGAGGACGAAAAGCCCGTCGACACGCGCACTGAAGCGTGCGTCTATTGCGTCCTGTGCGCCGAAGTGTGCCCGGTGTTGCGGCCCGTCGACCGCGACCTGCCCCGTATGCTCGACTTCCGCGAGCCGGCCAGCGACGACGGCTACGGCAAGTACAGCTACGGCGTGTACACCCGGTCCACCGAAGAAGAGATTCTCGGCCGCGGCCAGGACGGCGGCATGGTTTCGGCCGTTCTCATTCACGGGCTCGAGACCGGCACGCTGGCCGGGGCAGTTCTCGGTGATGTGATGCCGGACAACAACCAGATCGGCCGGCACACCCTGGCAATGACCCGACCCGAAGTTCTGGCCTGCGCCGCGTCCCGTTACACGTATTCACCCAACACGATTGCACTCCAGGAGGCGATGCGGCGCGACGTGCGGCCGCTTGCGGTCGTCGGAGTGCCCTGCCAGGTGGACGGGGTGCGCCTCCAGCAGAACTCCAGCATCCGACTCGAAATCGCCAACTGGTATCGGGAGAACATCTCACTCGTGATCGGCCTGTTTTGCTCCGAGGCCTTCACCCACGAGTCGATCATCAAGCTGGGCGAGATGATCGACGTCGCCCCGGAGCGAATCGAGAACATCAACATCAAGGGCAAGGTCGTGGTGCGCCTCGACGACGGCGAGGTGCGCACCGCCTCGCTGCAGAAGTACCGCGACTTCGCCCGGCCGGCCTGTCTCTACTGCCTGGACTACGGGGCCGAGAATGCGGATATCGCCGCAGGCGGCATCGGCCTCGATGGCTGGACGTACACCCTGGTCAGAACCGAACGGGGCCATCGGGCCCTGCAAGCGGCACTCGACGACGGTTGGCTCGAGAGCCGCCCGCTCGATGATGAGCCCCGTGGCGAGTTCCTCATGAACCGGCTGTCGGCCGCCAAGAAGGTGAACCGGCCGCTGCCCGCCCAAATGCCGACGCATCAGGAGCGGGAAGCCCTCGGCTGGCTCGACCCAAAGACCTTCTACACGAAGGGGCCCGGCGCCCCGCCGCCCACCGAGACGGAAGAGGAGCCGGCGCAATGACACTGGGAACCAGGCGCCGCGTCGACGATCTCAACGTGATGGTGGCCGGCCAAGGTGGCGACGGCTCGCTCACCGTGTCGAACCTCCTCGGGGTGCTGCTCGGCCGCCACGGGTTCCGGATGTACAACGCTCGCAACGTGGCGTCGCGCATCAAAGGCGGTCACGCCGCAGCTCTGATGCGCGGCTCCACCGTCGGCCGCAGCTGCATGGGCGACGAACTCGACCTCCTGGTGGCGTTCGACGAAGAAGCCATCGAACGCGCCGCCGGCTGGTTGGCCGCAGACGGCTTGGTGATCTTCGACTCCTCCGGCGGTCCGGCTCCTCGCCACATCCTGCCGCCGACCGTGACGATATATGAGGTCCCGTTCGCCCGGATGGCGATCCGCGACCTGCGCCGCGACCTGTTCAAGAACAGCCTCGGCTTCGGAGTCGTCGCCCGCATCGTCAGCGCGTCCGACGCCGAGGCCGAAGACGTCCTCCGCCACCGCTTCGCCCATCTTCCCGAGCGGACCGTGGCAGCCAACGTCCGGGCGTTGCGTGCCGGCTTTGCCTATGCCGACGAGCAGGGCCTCACCGCCGGGAACGGTCCGCTGGTGCTGGAGGAGGGCGCCCCGAACGCCCACATCTTGATTTCCGGCAACGAAGCCCTGGCGTTCGGATTCCTGACTGCCGGCGGCCGCTTCTTCGCCGGCTATCCGATCACGCCGGCATCGGAGATCCTCGATCTCCTCGAGCGGCTGCTGCCCCGGTTCGGCGGCGTCGCTATTCAGGCCGAGGACGAGCTGGCGGCCGTCAATATGGCCCTGGGGGCGGCGATGACCGGCACCCGGGCGATGACTGCCACGTCGGGACCCGGCATCTCACTCATGCAGGAGGGGGTCAGCCACCTAGGTTCGGCGGAGATTCCCCTCGTCGTCGTCGATTGTCAGCGAACCGGCCCCTCCACGGGCATGCCGACCAAGCCGGAGCAAAGCGACATCAACATGCTGGTTCACGGGGGCAACGGCGACTTCCCCCGCATCGTGCTCGCCCCGGCTAACCCGACTGAATGTTTCGAGCTGGGGGCCGCCGCTACCAACCTGGCGCAGCGCATCCAGGGACCCGTGTACGTCATGTTGGACCAAGCCGTCTCCCAGGACGCCACGACAGTCGAGCCTTTCGACCTCGGCGCGGTGCAACCGGCCACCGGCAAGCGGCTGAGCCGGCAGGATCTGGCGACCGCCCCCGAGTACCGCCGGTATGCCATCACCGCCGATGGAGTGTCGCCGTGGGCGTTGCCGGGGACCCCGGGCGGAATGAGCCTGGTCACGGGGAACGAACGCAACGAATGGGGCCAGGTGGACACCGCGGCGGCCAACCGGGTGGCCATGGTCGACAAACGCGAACGCAAGATCGAGACGGTTCGGTCCGACCTGCCGCCCGGCTACCGCTGGGGCGACCCGGCGGCGCCGGTCGGAGTGATCGGGTTGGGCATGGAGCGAGGCCCGATGGAGGAGGCGACGGAACATCTGGCGGCTGCCGGGGTCGCCGTCGCCGGCCTGTCCCCGCGCACGGTGTGGCCCG
>JBDHIK010000166.1:0-4604 GCA_039587475.1 Gemmatimonadota bacterium
GGGGTGGTCGGGTCCGAAGGCGGCCTCTTCGATGGCCAGGGCCAGGGCGCTCAGGGAGTCGGCGGTGGTGAAGTCGCCCAGGGCGACATACAGCGCGGACAGATCACTGAGCACGCCGGCCACCAGCGGGTGCTGGGGCCCGAGGCTCCGCTGGTAGATCTCCGCCCCTTGCCGGTAGGTGGCGACGGCCTCATCGAGTCTCCCCTGCTGTTGATAGATGTTCGCCAACCCGGCCAAAGAGCCCGCCATGTCCGGGTGACCGGGCGGGAGCACCGCCTGGAACACCTCCAGGGTCCGGCGGTACAGCTGCTCCGCCTCCGCGTTGTTGCCCTGCAAATCCAGCAGCCCGGCAAGGCCCAGGAGGATGTAGCCCACGGTCCGGTGGTCGGGACCGTACAGGGCCAGATGCGTGGCGTACGACCGGCGGTACAGCGGCTCGGCTTCGTCCAACCGGGCCGCTCGCTCCAGCAGCCGGGCGAGGTTGTACTGTCCGATCGCCACCTGGGCGTGACCCGGGCCGTAGGCGGCGGTGTTGATGTCGATCATCCGGCCGTACAGGTCTGCCGCCTCCTGGTACCGGGCCTCGGCGGTGTACAACACGGCCAGGTTGTTGAGAGTGATGGCCAGCTGCGGGTGACCCGGCGGGAGGATCGCCTCCAGCATGGCAATGGCCTGCTGGTAGTAGGACTCCGCCACGTCGTAGTTGCCCTGGCGCCAGTGCACCCGGCCCAGGTCGGAGAGGACGCCGGCGACCGTGGTGTGCTCGGGCCCGTACGCCGCCGTGAAGATGGCGAGGGCCCGTTCCATCTCCGCCTGGGCTGCCGCCAGCCGGGCGGCGTCGATGAACAGACGGGCCAGTTCCATGGTGGCGATTCCGACATCGGGGTGTCCCGGCCCGCTCGCCTCGGTGGTGATGCGGAGGGCGTTCCGATACACCGGCTCCGCCTCGTCGAAGTGGCCCTGCTGCTCGAGGACCCGGCCCAGGTCGGCAAGGGGTGGGAGTAACTCGACGGCGTCGGGGCCGTAGAAGGTCTGGTACAGCTGCAAGGCCCGTCGCTGGAGGGCCTCCGCCCCAGCGGCCTCTCCGGCGTCCTCCAGCAGCCAGGCCCGGTTGGTCAGACTGTCGGCCGCCACCAGTTGACGGTCTCGCTCGGTGGCGTCGCGATCCTCCACCCAGGCGATGGCGTAGCTCCCAGCATCGCCGTCCTCGGCGTAGGGGGTCACCGCCACGGTCCAGGTACCCGACGTGTCGGCCACCCATGCCGCCAGTTCGGGCTCGGGGGGCTCGGTCCAGTCGATCGGATCGCGGGCCACCCCGCGCGGGCCCACGATGGTCACCACGAGGTCGATGCCGAGCTGGGTCACCTCGACCCGGCCATAGCGGTCGGAGGCGGACGACACCTGCCATCGATGGGTCGTGCCCGGCGCGATGGTTCGCGTCACCGTGTCGCCCAACTCGAGCGCCATCGATTCCTGTGCGGCCAGCGGGAGTAGCGGGGCCAGCGGGGCCACGACCCCGATCGTCAGCAGGAGCAACCAACCCTGTCGGCTCAGGACATCCCCTTATAAGGAAGGAGCGAGTCGCGCCCAAAGGGCCGACCCGTGGCCTAGCATAACACCAAACGACGCGGACCGGCCACTGTGGTACCCGGCCTGCCGACCCCGATACCGGCGGCGGCTTGCGCCCGGCGGATCCGTGGGGCATGCTCAGCCATGACCCAGCAGCGCCGCACCCCATCCCTCCCGCTCCTCTGTGCAATCGCGCTCCTCAGTGGCGCCTGTGATCCCGGCACGGCATCACGTATCGTCAACGGAACTTCGGGGGCCATCGAGGTCTCGGTTTTCCTGGACTCGTCCCGGTGTGGCCTGACCCAATTCGAGGGCTCCGCCCAGGGCCTGTTGCAGGATATCGGCCTGGGGGAGGGGGTGGAGACCATCGCCATCGACTCCGTGGGATTGCGTGGGAGCTACCGGTTGGCGCCGGCCGCATTCGTGTTCGTCGACCAGCGTCTGGGACGGGAACCGGTTTGGTGCTTCGACGAATTGCGGGTGACGCGTGACGGATTCACGGCCGTCTTTCGTGGCGACGCCGCCATCGGGGAACGGTTCGTGGCAGGAGAGGACCACCTGTACACGTTCGAGGTCACCGACGCGATGTTCGAGCAGTTGGCGTCGACGTTCGATTACCGTACGGAGTACCTGGGGCGGCTCCGGCTCGGCATGCCGGCCGCCGAGGTGCGGGCCATCCTGGGCGAGCCGGTGGCCGGGGAGGAGGAGTTGTGGGGCGCGACCGACGAATACGGCGAGGAATGGCGCTACCCGGAGCAGGGCCTCACGCTGGCGATGATGTCCGCCACGGCGGGCGGCGCCAAGGCCGTCGGGTGGGCGATCGTCGTGGCGCCGTCGGAGTTCACCACGCAGCGCGGCCTCGGCATCGGCAGTTCGATGGCCGACGTGCTCCGGGTGTACGGTCCGTTCCGGGCCGAGGACGCCGAGGGCATGTGGGAGCCGGCGGACCGCTTCGTGGCCGGGTCGGTGTACGGTGGGATGATCTTCGTGTTCACCGAGGGCACCGTCAGCGAGATCTTCCTGGGCGCGGCAGGGGAGTGAACGCACGGCCCGGTCCTGAACCGACATTCATCGAAGGAAAACCATGAGATCACCAATGGTGTTAGCCGGCCTGTGCCTGTTCGTATTGCCGTCGTGTACCGACGCCAACGACGCGTTGCGCGACGACCTGGCGGCGGCCCGGGCCACATGGCAGTCGCAGGGGATCGCATCGTACGACGCCGGCCAGGAGTGGCTGTGCGAATGCACCCCGCCGTTCGCCTGGGTGGCCCACGTCCGTCAAGGCCGGATCGAACGGGTGTCCGTGGACGCCGAACAGTTGGCGACGGACGAGCCGGATGTGGTGGTGGCCGAGGCCATGGAGCGGGCCTTCACCGTCGAGGGCGCCTTCGACGTGATCGAGGAGTGGATCGGCGATGCCGACGGGATCGAGGTGACGTACCACGCGTCGCTGGGATACCCGACCTCGATCCGCATCGACAAGAACGAGAGGATGATGGACGAGGAGATCTTCTGGCGGATCGTGGATCTCAGAGTGGTGGCACCCGGCGGTGAATGACCGGAGTTGACGGTACCGGCGTCTCGGATTGTGGCGCAGGACCTCCTGCACTCCAAGGCGCTACCCGGCGCCGGTCGAGTCGTCCGGTGGAACATCCGGCGGCTTTCCCTCTTGTGGAGGACGTGCGGTCCCGCATCGCCGCGCCGACGGCCGAGCCCTGAACTCCTGCCACGCAGGCTGATCGTGCTGTCTACGGCAACAACATGCCGTCCAGCACCTCTCGTGTGAACGGGTTCTCGCCGGACTCGAGTCGCGCCAACCGCTCCTCACGTGCGGGCACCAGGGCCACGTTGGCCGGCCGCTCGATGAAGGCCTCGAAGTCCGCGATGGCCCCGGTGTAGTCCCCTGCCACCGAGCGGGCCACCGCGCGGCTGTCGCGGATGCGGGGCCGGTTGCCCTCGTCGCTTTTCTCCACCGCGGCGTCACACACCGTTAGCACCTGGTCGGCATGACCCGCCAGGGCGCCCCACCAGCAGGCGGAGTTGTACTCCAGAGCCGAGAGGTCGTCGTAGAAACCGTTGGTCAGGGCCGAGTCGAGCACTTGGAGGGCCCGGGCGTCCTGGCGGCGCGCGGCGGCGTCGTCTCCCGCCAGGCGGAGGAGGGCCGCGTACTGGGCCCGGAGCCGCAGCCGTGCCGTGGCAGTGTTGGCGGGACTGGTCCTTCGGGTCCGGAGCGCCCGTTCCTCGACCTCCATCCCTTCCTCGAACGCTTCGGCACTCCTCCCAAGGTCACCCCGCTCGCGCAGCACTCCGGAGAGAAAGAACAGCGCCTCGGCCAATTGAGGGTTATCGTCGGCCAGCACCTCGCGGCGGATCTCCACGGCGGTCCTGGCATTGGCCTCGGCCGAGTCGAGTTGGCCCATGACGCGGAAGGTGAAGCCGAGGTCCAGGTAGTTGTAGGCCGTCTCGGGGTGGACCCGGCCGTACATGCGGGTGTTCATGCCCAGCCCTTCCCGGTAATGAACCAGAGCCTCCTCGTAACGCCCCTGCTGGCGGTTCACCACGCCGGCCCGCTGGTGGGACACGGCCACGCCGAAATCGTCACCGGGGTGGAGCCGGCGACGCAGCTCCAGGGTGCGGAGGCACATGTCCTGGGCCGCGTCGAGGTCGCCCTTCGCGATGAAGGTCCAGCAGAGGTTGTCCATAATCACGGCGGTGCGGTCGTCCTCGATCCCGGCCGCCTCCTGCTGGGCCAGGGTCTCCCACAACAGGCCCTCGATCTCCCCGAGGTCTTCGTTGGCGCGGAGGGTGCCGAACGACAGGCCGTTGACGGCGTCCACCACGTCCTCGTGGTAGCCGGGGCCCAGTTCGCGCTGGAACGTGGCCAGCGCCTCCCGCGCCAAGCGTTCCGCCCGGTCGAACTCGCCCTTGTCGATCAGGGTGGCCAGGTAACGCACTTGGGCCCGGGCGATCTCGAGCGCCCCGGCATCCTGCGCCGCCAGGAGGGCCAGCGCCTCATCGAACAGCGCGTCCGACTG
>JBDHIK010000167.1:0-8457 GCA_039587475.1 Gemmatimonadota bacterium
GTATTTCGACACCGACAACCTGATCTCCAATGAAAGTAGCTATCTCGAGGTGATTGACGACCTCGAGCGCTACGGGGTCTCCGGCGGGGCCTATCTCGGAGTCGGCCCAGGGCAGAACTTCTCCTACATCGCTCACATTCGGCCGGCCGTGGCCTTGCTGGTCGACATCCGCCGGGACAATCTGCTGCAGCACCTGTGGTACAAGGCCCTCTTCGTGGAGGCGTCGACCCGGATCGAGTTTCTGGCCTCCCTGTTTGGTCGGCCCGCCCCTGATCCCTCCGCCGCATGGCGCGACGAACCGCTCGATGAGCTGCTGCGGTACATCGATACCGTCCCCGCGCTCGATGCGGGCGCCATCATCGAGCGGACCGCGGACCGGGCGATCTCGTTCGGCGTCCAGCTGACGCCGGCCGATCGCGCGCGCATCATGGCGATCCACCTGCGCTTCGTGCGAGCAGGACTCGATCTCCGGTTCCAGAGTCACGGCCGCGCACCCCGGGCCTGTTACCCCACCTATCGCGAGTTGGTCCTTGATGGTGGCGCCGGCAACGTGCCCTCCAGCTACCTAGCGACGGAAAGGCTGTATCGCGTCGTCCGCGATCTCCAACGCCACAACCTGGTGATCCCCGTGGTGGGAGACCTGGCGGGGCCCCACGCCCTTTCGGCCATCGCCGAGTTTCTGACTTCCCGCGGGACACCGGTGTCCGCGTTCTATACCTCGAACGTCGAGTTCTATTTGTATGAAGACGGGGTGTTCGGCCGCTACGCCCGCAACCTCGAACGCCTCCCGACGGACACCGCCTCGGTCGTCATCCGGAGCGTCTTCTCCCGGGGCCGCCTGTCACGTCCCGGGGAAGTGGAGGTGTGCAGCTACCAGTCCCTCCAGCGTATCGCCGACCTGCTGGAGGACCTCGAGCAGCCCGGGTTCCCCGGGTACGATCGGATGGTCGTGCAAGGCGCCTTGCCACTTCGTTGATCCGACCACTGGATTGACGAGCGGGGTGCGACGGTTCGTCACGCCCAGATCACCGTTCGTCACTACGGAGACGGTGACCAACGGCGAGGCCGTCGTGGCGCTCTTGTGTTCCGCCGGGTGGCCTCCAATGTTTCCTCCATGATCCCCTGGTTTCCCGCCTCCAGCGAGGCACGCCATCGCCAGCGCTGGCGCCTCGGTATCCTCGCCGGGGCCACCCTGATTGGCCTGGCCGAAGCGAGCAAGGCGTACGCCGCGTACTATTTTGGCGGCGAGCCGGTGAGCGTCGGATTCGTGCTGATCGAGAACCTCCCCTGGTGGTACCTCTGGGCCGCATTCATCCCGGTCGTCGTGTGGCTCGTGCGACGCGCCCCCATCGATCAGGCGCCGTGGTGGCGGAGCATGGCGGTACACCTCCCGGCGTCGGTCCTGGTGGCGGTGAGCCACTTGTTTCTCTACTCCCTGTTTCACTACCCCGCCATCGCCCGAGGCGGGGCCGACCCGACCTTCCTGGCGCAGGAGCAGCGGTTCTTCGCCTCGTTCATCTTCTATGAGGTCCTGACGTACTGGAGCATTCTCCTCGGCTACTACGTCGTGATCTACTACCGGCGCTATCGTGTCAGTGCCGTCGAGGCCGCCCAGGCCGAAGCCCGGGCGGCACGGCTGGAAGTAGGCCGGGTCGAGGCGTCACTCAATGCGCTCCGCATGGAGCTCAACCCGCACTTCCTCTTCAACGCGCTCAATGCCGTCTCGGGCCTGATCCGCAACGGCGAGTCCGAGGCGGCCGTGCACATGCTGGCCCGGCTCGGTGAATTGCTGCGCACCACCTTGGAGCAGCGCCATGACCTTACCGTCACCCTGGCTGACGAGTTGGCGTTTCTCCAGCAGTATCTCGCCATTGAGCAGATTCGGTTTCGCGACCGGCTCTCCGTCGTCATGGACGTAGAGGATGACTGTCGCGACGCGATGGTGCCTCCGTTGATCCTGCAGCCGCTGGTGGAAAATGCCATTCGGCACGGTGTTGCCAGGCTGCCCGGGCCTGGGCGCGTTCGCATTGTCGCCCGGCGGGACGGGGAGGACCTGGTGCTGGACATCGAGGATTCGGGGCCTGGGCTGGGGCAACGCCGTGCACCGGTGCGCGAGGGCGTTGGGCTCAGCAACACCCGCTCGCGACTACGAGAGTTGTATCGCGACGAGGGCTCCGTCGGGTTCGTCCCGGTGGATCGCGGTGCCATCGTGCGTGTGCGGCTGCCCCTCACGAGGGTTGGGGCCGCCGACGCGTGGCCGGTGGGCGCCTGAGCCGGTGATGGCCGGTGCGGTGGGGCGGGTGCGGGTGGCCGTGGTGGATGACGAGCCCCTGGCGCGGGACTGCATTCGGCTTCCCCTGGAGGGGCTGGACGATGTCGTGGTCGTTGCCGAGGCGGCAGACGGGCAGGAGGCCGTCAACGCCATTCGCCGCGTCGCTCCCGACGTCGTCTTCCTGGATGTCCAGATGCCCGGCCTCTCCGGCTTCGATGTGATCCGCCACATCGGCGTGGAGAACATGCCGGTCGTGGTCTTCGTCACCGCGTTCGAGGAGCACGCCCTCAAGGCGTTCGATGTGCATGCCGTGGACTACCTCCTCAAGCCGTTTGACGATGCCCGGCTGCTCGAGGCCCTCGACCGGGCGCGCCACCAACTCCTGGCTCGGCGTGAGGGCGAACTGAGCCGCCGGCTCAACGCCCTGCTCGCCGAGTTCGGGTCCGAATCGCCGGCGGGGGGACCAGGAGGCGTTGCCGGATCGTCTCCGGGCACCAGCCGGTTCGCCATCCGGGCGGACGATTGCATCACCTTTGTCGAGACGGATGCCGTGGACTGGTTCGAGGCCGCCGGCAATAACGTCCGGTTGCACGTCGGTGCGGCCACCCATCAGATCCGGTCGACGATGCGACGCCTGATGGAGGATCTTGACCCCGACCGGTTCGTCAGGATCCATCGATCGACCATCGTGAACGTCCGTCGCATCAAGGAAGTCCAGCCCTGGGTGGGCGGAGACTACCTTGCCATCCTCCTGGACGGAACGCAACTGAAGGTGAGCCGCAACTACCGGCAGCGCCTGCTGGGGCGCTGAACGGCGTAGCGGCCGACCCGCGGGGCACCCCGCGTGGTGGTCCGTTCCTTTCTGCAGGTCATCCTCTGTTCCTGCCTACTACGAGCCTTCCGAGCTCTACCCCCCGGTGACGACGGACTGTCACGCGCCTGCACATCTGCTCCCCAGCATGACCGGTCCCGCACCTGGTGTTCGATTCTGTGTGTCAATCCGCCGGGGTGGGTCGTCATCGGTTCATCACCACACGCCACACCTCAGCCCGCGGGGGGAACGACTGGTCCCGAAATGATTGCCATCGTGGTGATGTGTGCCCACTCTGTGTGGGCGCGAACATGTGATGGGGCCGCCGTCACCCGCGCACCTTCCGAGTTTCCCTGCAACGCAGTCGTCGCGAGTTCGTACACCGCTCTCGAGTTCGAGGGGCGTGCGAACGCGATCCCGATGTTCGTCCCCAGCGGGACGTCGACGTCGTGAGGGCACGACGTCGAGTTACTGACGGTCTTTCATTTCGAGAGGGGATGTAATGCGAGTCACTCATGCCTTGCGACGAATCGTGTTCGCGACGCTGGTCGGCGTCCTGACGAGCATGGTCGTCACTCCCACCGCCCAGGCGAAGCCGGAGGCTGGAGCCAAGCGCGGCTTTCGCCTCTTTGCGCGACCCCTGGGCGCCATCACGATCAACCGCGTGTATTGCGGGATGACTTCGGATGGCAACATCTGTGTCGACTCTCTCGGGTCGTCCACGATCGGCGGCGGCTTCTGGCCGAAGGGTACCGCCGACCAGTACGTCTTCGCGACCGGCCTGCAGCTGGCCGGTATCGTCGGGCCCGATGGCGGTCCCTGGGCCGGGGATACGACCGGTGCGTTCTTCTTCGATCCCAAAGGCACCACCGCCCACGGCATCGAAGTCCGTCCCATCCACAACTCCCAGGACCCGAATGACGCCCTCAATTGGCCCGATGCAGCGCTGGTGCCGCAGGGCGACGCGGTAGCGGATATCTACAGCCCGTTGCTCCAGGGCCGGGTCAATGCGTCGCAGGGCGATATCTGGTTCATGTCCTGGGACGGCGATCCGGCGCTCAACGCCGGCCGGCCCCACCCGCTCGGCGTCCTGGTCGAGACGCGCGGCATGGGCTGGAACTTTCCGTCCGGCAACGAAGACATCATCTACTTCACCTACACGTTCTATAACGTGACCTCGCTGGACCCGGCGGCCTACGCCTCGTCGCGGGGTTCCATGCAACCGATTCTGAACGAGCAGGCCACCACGTTCCACGCCCTCAACAATGCGGCGTTCAACGTGACCCTGCCGACGGCGGGCTACACCATCGACCCGCTGTTCGCGGCCTTCGGCACCGACATGGACGTGGCCCAAGCCGGCATCAACTACGCTTCGGTAAACCTGCCGTTCGCGCTGGGCGATACCTACGACCACACCTTCGACCGGGCCGCCGGCTGGACCTTCGACCCGACGATCTTCTCGGCGCCGTTCTTCGCGGGGTCGGGCTTCGTGGGCGTCAAGTACCTGCAGAGCCCGACGGGGAATATCTCGACGGCGGCCGGCGACGCCCCCTGCAACACCGGGGACCCGACGGTGACCAGCATCTGCTACGTGAACAACTCGCGGCCGTTCGACATGCGGTTCTTCCAGTCGTCGACACCGCTGTCGCTGCCGGCCGGCGGGTTCGGCTCGATCGTGGTGGCGTACGTGTTCGCCGCCCCGGTGGACGGCGTGTGCGCGCCGCCCTGCGACATCGTGCCGGGCGACCCGACGGCGATCAACGACCCGGCCCGGGCGGGCGATCCTGCCCAGATTCCCGACCAGCAGAAGCTGGCGGGCTACATCGGCTGGTCGGACGTGAACGCCAACAACATCGTGGAGCAGGACGAATTCACGGTGGTGCCGGGCTCGCTCCTGGGCAAGGCCAACACCGCCCAGGCCGTGTTCGATTCCAAGTTCCTGCTGCCGTTCGCGCCCGAAGCGCCGGACTTCTTCCTGATTCCGGGCGACAACCAGGTGACGGTCATGTGGCGGATCTCGCCCTCGGAACTGACGGGCGATCCGTTCTACCAGGTGGCGAAGGACGCGCAGGTCGGCGGGCTCAACAACCCGCTGTACGACGCCAACTATCGCGAGTTCGACGTCGAGGGCTACCGGATCTATCGAGGCCGGGTGGATTCCCCCAACGAGCTGTCGCTCATCGCGCAGTTCGACTACGCGGGGACGGCGCTGCGGGACTACGGTGGCCAGGTGGACTACGGGTCGCTGTGTGCTCCGGAGCTCGGCCTCGTCACCGGGTGCCCGGTGCCCTACAACCCGGCCGACTTTGCGCCGGGTATTCAGCGCACCGTGTTCAACTCGGTGGACCTGAACCAGACGTCCAACACCCTCAACCAGGTCAAGTTCGGCGAGCGGACGCTGCTGGCCGACGGGACCGCGTTCGTGTTGATCGCCGACACTGCGGTGACCGGCTCGAACGCTTCGTGCGCGCCCAATCTGTGCCCGCCGCTGAGCGACAACGGGGTGCCGTTCTTCTTCGTGGACGATCAGGTTCTCAACAACTTCCGGTACTTCTACTCGGTCACGGCGTTTGACGTGAACTCGTGGCAGTCCGGACCGACCAACCTCGAGTCGCCGCGGACCACCAAGCCGGTGGTGCCGACGCGGCCCGCGACCAACTACGAGACCAGCGCGGCCGCTGGCCCGACGGCGATGTACGGCCGTGGGGTGCAGCTGGATCCGACGGCCTCGGTGCCGACCCTCGACCCGACCACGGGTGTGTGGAGCGGGCCGATGCCGCCGGCCAACGGCTGGGACATCCAGATCGCCGAGTTCATCACCACGGTGATGCCGGCCCAGGGAACTTTCCGGGCCCGTCTGGACTCGATCAAGCTGGGCAACGCCTGGGGCAACCCGGACGAGGTGAACATCTACTACTGGACGGGTGTCGTGAATCCGCCGGTGGTGTTCACGCTGTCGGGCTTCCAGCCGTTCCTGGACGACCCGGCGGAGACGTTCCAGTCGCTGACCTATCCCGCCGCATCGACCGACCCGTCGTTGGCCGGCCGGTACGGGGGCGACGGTGGCTACTTCATTCAGGGCCAGGTGTCGATCAGCCAGCCGGGGATCTACGTGACCAACGGCACGGGCCGGGCGTCGAGCCTGGCGTTCGGCGACGGCTCCATCAACGAAGCGCTGTGGGATGGCAGCTTCTACGATGGGCCGCGCTGGTTCGAGGGCACGGAGTCGTTCGCCAATCCGACGGGCGGGTTCTGTGCGCCGAACTGCACGGTGTCGAACTGGAACAACGCCGGCAATCTGCCCAACGTGACCACGATCCATCAGCCGGCGTCGTACACCACCATGAACTTCTCGTTCCGCGAGTTCCAGGGCGCGATGGGCGGCGACAGCCGAGCGGCTGACGTCAGCGTCTACTGGGGTGCGGGCGGGGTGGTGGATTCGGTGATCGACGTGACCCACAACGTGGTGGTGCCGTTCCGGTCGGGGACCCCGGCCAGTGGCGGCATCGGCGTCGGCGGCAACTGGGGCTTCATGACCCTGGCCGACCAGGCCGGCGGTGGGGAGCACAACGACGATCCCACGCACATCTCGATCTGGGACTTCGCCTGTCTGAATCCGTTCTGGGTCGACACCCACATCCGGGCGCCTTGTCAGCGGAGTCCGGGGGCGGGGGACAGCCCGATGCTCCTGTCGCCGGTCGCGGCGATCGATCCCCTGGGGTATCGCACGACCACCTTCACGGGGACCACGTATCAGCGCACGTCGCAAGGGTTCGCGATGTACCTGAACGGGAACATCTTCTTCTTCGAGACCACGACCCTGCCGGCGGCGGGGACGGTGTGGACCATGCGTGACCACATCGGGGGCATCTACGGCGGCCGCGGGACGGGCCCCGACCAGGTGACCATCGTGAACGATGCCGGGGACTACGGCTTCATCGAGTACACGCGCCCGATGACGGCAATCGGGGTGGAGCTCGAGGGGTCGTTTACCGCCACCAACGCGATCAACACGGTGACGGCGGACGACATCGCCAACGTGCACCCGGTGCCGGATCCGCTGTATGTCACGAGTGAGTTCGACAACAGCCCGACGGCGACGCGTATCGAGTTCGTCAACATGCCGCAGCAGGCGATCATCCGGATCTATTCGTCGAGCGGCGTGCTGGTGGACCTGGTCGAGCACGACTCGCAGCAGGCGGGCGGGAGTGCCGTGTGGGATGTGCGGAACCGGAATAATCAGGTGGTAGCGAGTGGCGTGTACTTCTACCACATCGAGTCCAATGACCAGCGGCGAGTTGGCCGCATGACCATCGTGCGGTACACGGAGTAAACCGACAATGAGGAATCTCATGCGCAAACATCTCATGACAGGGTTGGCTCTCGCCGCGCTTCTTCCGGCCGTGGCCGGCGCCCAAGCGTCCGGCAACCTCGACGAGGTGGTCAACCAGAACAACACCCCCTTCGGGACGACCTCGGCGGAGTTTCTCCTCCTGGGCGCCTCGGCACGGGGTACCGCGTTGGGCGGGGCCTTTGCGGCTCTATCCGACGATATCAGTTCCCTCTATTACAACCCGGCCGGTGCCGCGTTGATCGACAACGCCGGCGCCATGGTCTCCACGTATGATTACGTGGCGGAGACCCGGTACAGCTGGGTGGGGCTGGCGTTTCCCTTCAGCGGAGGGGCCCGGACCTTCGGGCTCCAGTTGGGCACGTTCGGCTTCAGCGATCAGCCGGTGTATACCGTGGCTCAGCCCGACGGGACGGGCTCGGTGTACTCGGTCAGCGAGACGTTCGTCGGGCTCACCTACGCCCAGAACTTCTCCGACCGGTTCTCGGCGGGCCTCACGGCCAAGTTCATCTTCGATAACCTGGGCGAGGCCAGTGCCAGCGGATTCGCGGTGGACTTCGGGACCAACTTCCACGCCCAGTTGAACAACCATCCGGTGCGGTTCTCATTCGTGCTGGCCAACCTGGGTGGGAGTCTGAGCTACAGCGGCGACGCGTTGAACGCGGAAGTGCCGCGGACGCCGCTGCCGGGGGAAGACCCGGTGCCGAACCTGCCGCAACCGGCCTCGCTGCGGTCGACCAGCTTCCCGCTGCCGACCACGTTCCGCGTGGGCCTGGCCTACGACCTGGTGGCGGCGACGTCGACCCGGTTGACGGTACTGGGTGACTTCAACCAGCCGACCAACAACAAGGCCGGGTTCGTCTTCGGCAGTGAGTTGGGTTTCGACCGGTTGGGCGGCAGTGGGTTCAACGCCCGGATCCAGGGGAGCTACTCCTACACCGGCGCGAACAACATCGAGCCCACGACCGTGCAGACCGCGCTGAACGACGAAGCCAACCTGCAAGGGCTGGCCTTCGGCGGTGG
>JBDHIK010000168.1:0-4584 GCA_039587475.1 Gemmatimonadota bacterium
CTCGGCTGTTCTCGGGTGCCGATACTGACTGGAAGTCCACACTTCCGCGGTGCGGAAGCTGGGCCTGGACGACGAAGGCGTGCTCGAGTTGATGGCGGTGGTGGATCTGTTCAGCGGCTTCAACAAGCTGATGGATGGTCTCCAGGTCGAACCGGACGAGAAGCCCTGGTACGGCTGAGGTTGATGGACACGGGTGCTGGGCGCACCCGATGCCTGCCGAGCGGCAGAAAGGAGTGACAGATGCCGATCCACTTCGAAGACCTGGACGTGGAATCGGAGGTCGCAGGGCTGGGCTCCGCCCTCATCGTTCCCTGCAATCTATGTCCGGCGGTGACCGTGGCGACTCGCCAGAACCGGCCTTTCTTGCGGTTTTGGAGAAGTCCTGTCAAGTCGGCCCCGTTCGAGGAGTACATCGAAGCGATGCAGTCTCGGCTCGCGGAGAAAGGCGTCCCCTCCAAGGTGTTCCAGAGTCGCGTGTACCACCAGTGGTTCATGTGCATGTGGACCTCGCGCCGCCGCGCAAAGCTCGCGCGTGAGGCGAAGGACTTCGCTGCCGTGATCGTGTTGGGCTGTGACTCGGCGACCGAGACGGTTCGCGCTGTGGTGCCCGAGAGCGTCAAGGTGATTGAAGGCATGAGCACCGCGGGCATCATGAACGGAAGGATCGGCGTGCGGTTCCCGGGCAATCTCGTCTTCGACGACTGCAAGGTGGTCCCTATCTCTGGGCAGAAAGTCGCCTGACCGAGGTCCTCGGAGGTTGGGGTTGCCCGCACCGTCTACAGCGACCTCGGGGTAGCGCTCGGAATCCGGCCCGTCCTGCGAGACCTGGGCTCTCCCCCCAATGACCAGGGCTCCAGATGGCAGTGGGCTGAGGTGCTCGCATTCGGGCGTCTCAGCTGTCCTCATGGCGTCGCTCCATCTCGCCATCAGCTCATGAAGCTCGTTCGAGAACATCGGTGGAATCACCAGGGTCTGAGGCGCAAACACCTGTTCCGGCACCACTTCCTGGACCTTACCGAGCTTGGTTGCCGACGAAAAAGGCTGCACCCAAGGGAACACGCTGGTCCGGATCCTCGACCGCGAAGAACTCCGGCGCGGACAGCCGGCCGTTCGACGCAAGCTCGAACATGCCGATGCGGCGCAGATCACGCGCCACGGTGTACATCGTCCTCGTGCCGGGGCGATCCAGCATCTGGATGATGGTGAGATCGCCCGGAAAAGGCGAACGGTTCACCTGCCGCGGACGGCCGGTACCACGCACACGGAATCCATGGATGAGGTCCACGAATCCCTCGTTCGCGTAGATATGGGCGTTGTCGTCGGTCAACAGGAAGGCGCCCGTGAATCCGCTCACGAACACCGGCGGGTCCACCACCGGAACGAGCTCGCCGTTGCTCTCGATATCGAACATGGCGATCCCTTGGTCGAGGTCGAGCACGTAAAGACGCTCACCCGCGGCGCCGATCTCGACGTCCGCCGACCGCCCGCTGGTGTACATGAAAGGAGAGCCGGCAAGCTCGGAGAGCGTGCCGTCCATCGCAACCGCGAAGCCGCGTACGCCGACGGAGAGGTCTGCGACATACACGTACTCCCCGCTTGGATGGACCTCCATCCTGAGCGGGAACCCGGCACCGATCGTCTGGACCAGCGTCAAGGAACCGGAGGCCGAGACGTCATGGACGGTGACACTCCCGATCGAGAAATTCGTGACGTAGAGCCAGTCCCCCGTCGGGTGTAGAGCCATGTCGCTCGGCGTCTCGCCGCTGGCGAAAGGCGACCCGGGATGCGCGCTGAGCGAGCCGTCCTCATCGATCGTAAAAGCAGAGATATCGGCACTCGCGTTGTTGGGAACAAACAGAATCCGCTTCGAAGGGTCCACGACGGCTGTCTGTGGGCTCGCTGAACCACGTCCCTCCCCGCCGGTGGCGTATGTGGAGCCCTGGAACAGCGCGCCGTCCTGGTCGACTTCGAAGATGACGACGCCCGACGGCCCCGCTTCCGCCAGCGGGGAGACAACGACGAAAAGCTGTTCCTCCGGCGCTGCCCCACTCGGCACCGCGAAGGCCGTCAGCAACGCCGCCGCCACGAACATGCCGAACCACGATCGCTGGAATTGCATGGAAGACCCCTCTTTCAAATAGACGGCCATAACCGCCAGTTGTCAAGCCCTGTCTTCCAGAGCGAGGCCATGGGTCGAGGTATGCGCGGCCGTATCCGCTCATCTCCGAGCGTGCTGGATAGCGCTGCCTGTGGGCGCAGCGGCTGGCAGACTGGGCGGCTCAAAAGACACTGGCGGCGCGGCTCCGACTCCAAGATATCTCCAAGACTGGGGACGACTCCAGGGGACTCCAGACGACTCCAGAAGACAACGCGTTGTACACAAGGCAACGAGTTATCAAACAGTTAAAGACGAAATCCGTGCGCCAGCAGTGGGTTAGCTTTTTGCCCGTGATCGGGTTCAAGCCCCGTCGCTCCCGCCATTTGTGAGTCCTGGCGGTGTCTCTTCGCCCCCCCCCCGTTTCTCCGACAGGGGGCTCGTCGGAACCCTCTGAGGCGCTGGTACCTCTGGGGTACACCATTGCGGGACGTGCACCTCTGCCAAACCACCACGTTTCGTCGTATATTGAAGAAGCCCCAGCGACCCAGTGCGCTGCCAGGGAACTCGCTCCACCGTCGGTAAGCCCAAGGAGGAACCCATGTGGAAATGGACCATCAGGGCAGGAGTGTTGCTGCTCTTATGGAGCGGCAGCGCCCTGGCACAGACCAGCGCGAGCTTCCAGCTTGAAGAGTACACCTTCAACGCGGGAGGGACACCAAAGGACGGGACGGAGGTCGCCTCGGCGAGCTTCCGCATGACGGTGTCCTCCATCGGCGACACGGTCTCGGCCGTCGGACTGGGCAGCCCATCGTTCCAGTTCGACTCCGGCTTCGGCGTGGCGTATCCGCCGCCGGGAGAGGTGGCCGCGATGTGCAGCGACGGGGCTGGATGCTTGAGCTTCATCGACCTGCAGACACTAGCCTGGCCGCCGGAGCGCTCGGCTGGGCGCTACAACCTGTACCGCGATGATGTCAGCGATGGCTATGGGACGTGCGAGCAACAGGGCCTGGGCGCGACCGCGGCGGTGGACGAGGTGACGCCTGCTGCCGGCGCGGCGTTCTACTACCTGGTGACGGTGGAGAACCGCCTGGCGGAGGAAGGGACGAAGGGATTCCAGAGCGGCAACATCGAGCGCTTCGGTGCGACCGGCCTGCCGGTGTGTCCGTGATGAGGGGGAAGGCAATGAATATGAAGAACAGCGCAAGACGCATTCTGTGGATGATAGGCGTTGGTCTACTGCTGGGCTGGGGCGGGATGACGATGGCTGCGAGCCCTCCGGAACGCATCAACTTCCAGGGCGTGCTGCGGGACGCCTCCGGTGCACCGGTTGTTGACGGCAACTACGAAATGGTCTTTCGCTTCTTCGGCAATGGGGCGGGGGCTTGCGATTGCGGCCAAGCCAACGGAAGTCCAGGCTGCAGCGACGCGAGCTGCCAGGCTGACGTCTGTGCTGTCGATTCGTTCTGCTGTAACTCGACTTGGGACTTCGTCTGCTCCCGCGAAGCGGAACAGTTCGCGTCGTGCCAGGCATGCATCGCCAACGAGGAGGTATTGATTGATGGCCATACCTCATTCATTCCGGTTGCGGTAACGGACGGCCTGTTCAACGCCGCGCTGGGCAGCGGCAGTCTGACGGACGGTTCGGGCGCCGGGGTCTACCTTTCGCTTGGGCAGTTGTTCCGGGACTTTGATGTGGTATACGTCGAGCCCCAGGTGAACGGCCAGATTCTGTCGCCGCGTATCCGTGTGGAGAGCTCGGCCTTCACGCAGAACGCGCTGCACCTGGAGGGCAAGCGGGCGACGGAGTTCCTCGACACCACCGCGGCGGCGCAGGTCAAGGCCGGCCCTCTGGAGGTTCAGGGCGATGTGACGGTGGGAGGCAACGTGGAGTTCGCCGACGGCTCGGTGCTCATGACGGCGCGGCCGGACCCACCGTGCTTTGACAACGTGACCCGTTTCGTGGACTGCGGGAACGGCACGGTGACCGACCAGATCACCGGCCTGATCTGGCTGAAGGACGCGAACTGCTTCGGACAACAGACCTACGCCGCCGCCAACAGCAGCGCCGCCGCCCTTGGCGATGGGCAATGCGGGCTGACGGACGGCTCGGCCCCCGGCGACTGGCGGTTGCCGACCGCCGGCTGCCTACCGACAGTCGTCAACAACAACTGCGGCCCCGCCGATAGCGAGCCAGCGACCGGAGAATGGGCGTCTCTCATGCGGGACAAGGACGTCTGTTTCGATGACATCGCCTTCACAGGGGTGGCTGTTCCCGATACGACAGGTTCGGGTTGCTGGACGGAAGGCGATCCCTTCACATCGGTACAGGCCGATCGTTACTGGTCATCGTCGAACCGGCGACAGGCTCTGGGCCACGCCTGGGCGGCCCAGCTCTTTGTTGGTGGCGTCGTGGATAGCAGAGGAAAAGGGGGAGCACAATACGTGTGGCCGGTTCGCGGGGGGAACACCCGTCCGTGGGAGCAGGA
>JBDHIK010000044.1:0-20804 GCA_039587475.1 Gemmatimonadota bacterium
TGACGCCGGCATCGTCCACCGCGATCTCAAGCCCGCCAACGTCATGGTCACCGACCGGGGCGAGGTCAAACTCCTCGACTTCGGGATCGCCAAGCTGTCCTCTGGCCGGACGCTCACGCAGACCGGGGCCATCATGGGCAGCTCGGGCTATCTGAGCCCGGAGCAGATCGACGGCCGCGGCGTGGATCATCGGACCGACCTCTGGTCGCTCGGCGTGATCCTCTACCAGATGCTCAGCGGTGAGCGGCCCTTCACCGGGGACGTGGAACCGGCGGTCATGTTCGCCATCATCAACAAGGACCCGATGCCCATCGCCGGCCTCCGCGATGACGTGCCATCCGAGGTGATCGACCTGGTCGACCGCTGCCTCGAGAAGGATCCCGGCGACCGTTTCCAGGCGGCCGAGGATCTGGTGGCCGAACTCGAGGCGCTTGCCCACCGTGGTGACGCTCCAACGGCGCCTGCGGCACGGCCTCCCGCAGGACGGAAACGAGGTCTCCTCATTGGCGGTGCGGTGGCTACCGCGCTGGTGGCCGTGGCGGCCTTGGCAATCGGGACGCGACCGGGGCCTACCGGCACCTTGCCAGACAGTGTGCTGGCCGTGGTGCCGTTCACTATCCGCGGCGCACCGGAGTTCGCCTACCTCGGTGAGGGGATGGTCGATCTCATGAGCGCCAAGCTGGCCGGGGGGTTCACCACGGTGAACCCGCGTTGGGTCCTGGCCCACATGGCCGAACGCGACCTGGACCCGGCCGCCCCGGCGACGGGCGAGGCCCTGGCCCGAACGGTAGGGGCCGGACGTTTCGTGACCGGCCAGATCACCGAGGTCGGCGGTCGGATCACGCTCACCGCGTACCTGTATGACAGCGAGGATACCGGCACGCCCCTCAGTGAGTCGAGCGTCGACGGGCCGGCCGACGCGCTGTTCGACCTGATCGACGCGGCCGTCACGGAACTCCTTGTCGGGAGCGGTACCGAACCGTCGACCCGGCTGCAGTCCATGGCGGCCGCCACCTCGGCGTCCCTCTCTGCTACCCGTGCCTTCCTCGATGGTGAGCGCCTGCTGCGCGGCGGCGAGTACCGGGCGGCCGCCGAGTCCTACGACCGTGCCATCGAGTTGGACTCGGCCTTCGCCCTGGCCTATTACCGCAAGAGCGTCGCCGCCGACTGGATCGACGCCTACGACGTACGGTCGTCGGCCGACCGGGCGCTGGCCTTTGCCGAGGCCCTCTCGCCGCGGGAACGCAGCCTTCTCCACGCGTTGCAGCTGCGGCGCAATGGGCGCAACCTCGAGGCCGAGCAGGCCTACCGCGCGCACCTGCATCGCTACCCCGGCGAGGTCGAGGCGCTGGTCCAGTTGGGCGAAGTGCTGTTCCACGACAACCCCCGCCGCGGACGGTCCATGCTGGAGTCGGTCGAGCCGTTCCAGCGGGCCCTCGACCTCGAACCCGGCAACCTGATCGCCCACATCCACCTGGCCCGGATGATGGCGCTGCTGGACAGTACCGAGGCGCTACGCACCACCGCGGACTTCCTGGCGGTGGCGGCCCCCCAGAGCGAGCGCGCCCTCGAGGTGGAGGCGATGTATGCCTTCGCGGCAGGGGACTCAGCCGGCCAGGCGGACGCCCTGGCCAGCCTCGAGGGGAAGGCCTGGTTCTACCGATGGTACGCGGTGCACGGCGTGGCGCGCTTCGTCCGGGATTTCGACGGGTCGTCGGACCTCCTGGCCGCGCGCACTGGTGACGCGCCCATGCTCATGGCCCTGGTTCCCTATCATCTGATAGCGCAAGGCCGGCACATGGCATACCGGGCCTTCATGGACTCGCTTGAGGGCCGGCGTACACCCACGTGGGACCTCTACGACGCCTACGTTCTCACCAGCGGAAGCTACGACGCCGACCGGGAGGAACTCGAGGTGGCGCTGTCTCACCTGCGCACCGCCACGCCCCGCGGGCTCCTGGCCTCGAGCTGGCTCCCGCCCTACGAGGACATATCCGAACGATCCATGGCCTTCGAACGCGACTACTTCATCGCCCAGGTGCTCCTGCGCCTGGCCAGGGAAACAGAGGCGCTCGCGGTCATCGATCAGTTGGCCGAGTCGGATGCATTCCCCGGCCTGGGGTCGTTCAGGGACGACCCGGTGCACCTGCTGCGCGCCGAGGTGGCGCTGAATCGTGGTGATAGCGCCGGGGCCCTCCGCGAACTGCGGCAGGTAACGTTCGATGTGCCACATGCGGTCACCGTCCGAGCGATGTCGGAAGGGTCCCGGGCCCGCTTCCTCCGGGCCGAGTTGGAGCGGGAAGTGGGGGATCGGAACATGGCGCGGATGTACTATCGCGGCCTGGACGAGGGTTGGAGCCCCTGGGACGTCCTCTTTCTTCCCCTGGTCTACGAACGATTGGGATTCATGGCGGAGCAGGACGGCGACACCAGCGAGGCCCTCCGCTATTACGGCATGCTCCTCGAGCTCTGGCGCGACGCCGATCCAGGCCTCGTCGAGACGCGCCAGGACATCGAGGAGCGTATGGCCCTGCTGTTGCCCGACTGACGAACCGGGCCCGACGCCACAGCCATTGCTCAGTCGTGCCGCAGCGCCTCGATCGGATCCAGCCTGGACGCCCGGAGAGCCGGATAGGTCCCGAACACCAGGCCGGTCACGATGGCCGCCAGGGCAGACACCACCAGCGTGACCCCGGTGATGGCCGGGTAGACGGCGGCGTCCGTCTGACTCCGCATGATGGTGGCCGCAAGCGCCGCCACACCCAGACCCAACAGCACGCCCATCACACTCCCCAACATGGCGATGGCGACCGATTCCGACAGGAACTGGGCCACGATGTCCTTGCGCCGGGCCCCCACCGCCTTGCGCACGCCGATCTCTCTGGTGCGCTCGGCCACCGAGGCGAGGAGCACGTTCATGATGCCCACGCCGCCAACCGCCAGCGCGATCCCGGTGAAGGACCCCATGAGAATGCGGAAGACCAGCATGCCCTGCTGAATCTGGGTCAACCAGTTCTGCATCACCATGACCTGGGCTTTGCCGGTCCAGTCGCCCGGCTGACCCTCGAGCCACCACTCGACGACTTCCTGCGCCGCCTGGACGTCCTCGAGTCGGTGGGCCCGCACGATGACGGATGGCAACGGCGGATCGGGATGCTTCGCCAGGAGGGCCGTCGCGGTCTGGTAGGGTGTGAACAGGGCCAGACGCTCCTGGGATACGGCGCGATCGACGATGCCGATGACCTGGAGCGTGCCCTCGTCGAAGACGACGTCCTGCCCGATCAGTGCCGCGCTGTCCGTCGAGTCCTCGGCGAGTGTCTCGGCCAGTGCGGCGGAAAGCACCGCCAGGGGGGCGGCGCCGCGTAGCTCCTCCTGCGTCGGGAGACGGCCGGCCGCCAGGGCGCTGTCGGCGAGTGGTGGCGGCGCGTCGGTGGCTCCGGTCAGCAGCACCGCGCGACGGCGATCCTCCCTGGTGAACACCAGGGAGCCCACCAGGGACGAATTGGCCGTGCCGAGCACGCCGAGCATACGCTGCAAGGAATCGATGTCGGCCGCGCCGGGTCGGACCGGATCCTTGATGGGGACCATGATGCCGTCCAGTCGCTCCGTCTTGAGGGGCTGGATGACGATCGATTGGACGTCGGTCCGCTGTTCGATCTGGCCGCGGGCAAACGCCTCCACGCCATCCGACATCGTCAGGACCGCGGCAAGCGCGGCGGCGCCCATGATGATCCCGAGGGTCGACAGTCCGCTGCGGAGCGGGTTGGCGCGTAGCGATGACAGGCCGATGCCGACGGCGGTACGGCTGGCGGGGGTGAGCACAGATGACCTCGGGCCTGGTTAAGTTGCAGACTGTTACGCCGTGCGACCGCTCCCGGTTTCAACGAAGGCCGACGGCTAGTGGATTCACCTACTCGGAACGATTGCCTGGCTCAGTGACCCAAGACGTGTTTCCCCCGGCGCTACAAACATTCGTCCGCCTCTTCAATGAGGCAGCATTCTGGCAGAGCCACGAGGCACTCGAAGACGCTTGGCGTGAGCACCGGAGCGAGTTCTACCATGGACTCATCCTGTACGCCAGTGCCTTCGTCCATGTCCAACGGGGCAATGCTCATGGTGTCCGGGCCCAATTCGCCAAGGCGATCCGTTGCCTGCAGCCCTTTGCGCCATGGTACCTGGGGGTGGATGTCGAGCGGTTGTTGGACCAGGCCCGCTCGGGTACCCACCGGAGTGCACGCTCCCCGAGCGGCTCTGTCCCCAACCCTGGCATCCAGCTGAAACAGGAATACCTTCGTGGAGACGAACCGGAGCGTGTCGTAGGTCCTGGCGACCGCCGGTGATTTGCGAGCCGCAGTCGTCCCCTGAAGGTGGGGCAGGTCTAGTGTCGTCTTCTCGAAGATCTTTCCGCATCCCAGCGTGGAGCACTGACTCCACATCAGCATGCTGGCACCCTACCGAGATTGCGTCGGGGGGATGCCGTGGCGTTTCCGTTTGAAAGAGAGGTAGCACATGTCACTGCGATTGGGCGACATCGCCCCTGACTTCACCGCCGAGACCACCGAAGGGACCATCTCGTTCCACGAGTGGCTGGGCAACGGCTGGGGAGTCCTCTTCTCCCACCCGGCCGACTTCACCCCGGTCTGCACCACCGAGCTGGGCCGCGCGGCCATCAGCAAGGGCGAGTTCGACAAGCGTGGCGTCAAGATCATGGCCGTGAGCGTCGATCCGCTCGACTCGCATCACGAGTGGATCAAGGACATCAACGAGACGCAGAACACCACCATGAACTTTCCGATCATTGCCGATCCCGACCGGAAGGTGGCCGAACTGTACGACATGATCCACCCCAACGCCGACGCCACCGCGACGGTGCGGTCGGTCTTCGTCATCGGACCGGACAAGGCCATCAAGCTGATGCTGACCTACCCGGCCTCGACAGGTCGGAACTTTGCTGAGATCCTGCGGGTCATCGACTCGCTGCAGCTCACGGCCAACGACAAGCTGGCCACGCCGGTGGACTGGCGGCCCGGGGAGGACTGCATCATCGTCCCCGCCGTGTCCGACGAAGAAGCCGCGGCGAAGTTCGAGAACATCCGGCGGATCAAGCCCTATATGCGCTACGTCCCGGCGCCGAAGGGCGGCAAGGAACCCGCGGCAGTCAAATAGGGCCGGGTGCTCCGGACGTCTCTCGCGGGACGTCCGGAGCCACCTGCGGGACTACTCGGACCAGGGTGGCGGCTCGCCCTCGACGCGGCGCAGCGTGAACATGAAGCCGTTCTGGAACGTCCAGTGCAGGATGTCGCCGGCGAGGTGGACCGTCACGGTCCCGGCATTGTCGGGCCAGGCGGCCATGTAGGGCGGGAACTTCGCGACGAAGGCCCGAAACGTGAGCTGGTCCCCGTCGACTTCATACCGGCCCGTGTTGGCGATGAACGAGTTGTAGGCCACGACCTTCTCGGCGTCGGTCAGCGGGGTGTCGCTGGAGACCTCGGCCCGTGGCTCCGAGCCCGGAACGTACATCATGCTGTAGTGCGTGCCGGTGAAGACGAACAGTCCCGGCTGAGACTCCGTTTCCGTCCCAGCCGTATCGGTCATGGACTGGAGGACCCAGGCCCCCTGGACGTCCACGTCCTGGGCGGACAGCGGCGCGGCCCCGAAGGCGAGCGCGACCAGAGCGGCGGCGGTAATACGGTGGCGCATGGAGCACCTCGATAGAAGAAGTGCCACAAGGTGCCGCGCCGTCCAGTCGGACGCAAGAGACGCCGAGGAACGTTCGGGCCGCCTTGTTCGTTTCGATACATCATGACATCAGGATGGCGACCACATGGAATACCGAATCGATCACGGCCTCGAGCTCCTCGAACGCTCTCCTGCGAGCTTCGAGGCACTCCTGGCAGGATTGTCCGAGGCATGGCTCCACGTCACCGAAGGGCCGGACACCTGGAGTCCCTGGGAGGTCATGGCCCACATGACAGACCTGGAACGCACCGACTGGCTGCCGCGGGTGAAGATCCTCCTGGAACATGGCGAGGGCCGACCCTTCGACCCCGTGGACCGGACGGCTTTCCGGACCCGTCTGGCCGGTCGTTCGGTTTCGTCATTGCTGGAAGAATTCGCGCAGCTCCGGAGCGACAACCTGACCACGCTCCGCGACCTGCGCCTCGACGAAGACCGGCTGCAACTGCCTGGGGTCCACCCCGCGCTGGGCCCGGTGACGCTGTCCCAGCTCCTCGCCGCCTGGGTGGTCCACGACCTGACCCACATCGCTCAGATCGTCCGCGTCATCGCCAAACAGTATGCCGCTGCCGTCGGGCCCTGGCGGGAGTATCTGGGCGTCCTGAACCGCTGATCACGACGACAAACGCCGGGCCCGGCCACTCGGCCGGTCCCGGCGTTCGCGTCGTTCCCACTTGCAGTCCGCTAGGCGGTCTGCCGCGCCCGGCTTGGATTCGGCCGGAACGTCAGGTACTCCGCTCGGAGCGAAGTGTGCTCCTCGCCGACCTTGAGGCGGGCCACCCGGTTGCCGAACAGGTCGACGCCCCGGGTTTTGGAACTGGCCCAGCGCGGTTCCACATCGTACCACATGCTCGGCTTGAACTGAGGGAAACGTCCTCGGTACTGGGGCTTGATCCGGGCCTGGTAGTTGATCATCCGTCCTCTCCAGTGGCGATTCGGGTGATGGGTTCAGTGTGCTGCGGGATTGCACGGTAACCACCAGAATCTAGACAAACAGTGACACAGATCACACGTTCTGTAACTGATTGATTAATAATGTGATAGAATGAATCAAACGACCGACACGCTAGGGGAGAGCGTATCGAAATTTGACAACTAATCAGAGACTGCAGGTATGGGTGTCCGGATCTGGGCCCTCAGCCGTTCGGCCACTCGACGATGGCACACGCCAGCCGCTCGGGGGCCCCGATATCCATCCCCAGATAGAGGACCGGCTCGATCAGCTCCAGTTCCATCAACCAGAAGGCCTCCCCGTCGGGAGCGCGCACCAGGTCGACCCTGGCGTACAGCGGCCGCGACTCCAGAGCCTCCATGGCCCGTTCGGCCGCTTCCAGCAGTCGGAGATCCGGTGGGGCGGGGACCGTGCGACCTCCGTGCTCCTCCTGGACTCGAAAATCCCCGCGCCCTGGTGTCTTGAGCACGGTGTGGCTGTAGCGTCCTCCAAAGAAGAACACCGAGTACTCACCTTCGGTCAGCACGCTCCGAACCAGAGGCTGGATCAGGTGCTGTTCGTCGTTGAGGGACGAGGCCGGGGATGTTCGGTCACCGCACCGGAGAAGACGAGTGCCGGAGGCGCTGGCGCCGACGACCGGCTTCAAGATGAGGGCATCGGTCTTCAGGTCCCGGAACAGGCCTGCGACGTCGGCGTCCACCCCCCGGTCGCGGTACACGGTGGGAACGATGGGCACGCCCCGGGCGGCCAGGTCCTTCAGGTAGGTCTTACGGCTGTTCCAGCTCACCATGTCGAAGGGATTCGCCAATCGGGTTTGGCCCGCGACAGTGGCAAGCACCGCGAGATATGCATCCGGCGCAAGATGATAGTCCCAGGTCGAGCGGATGACGACCAGGTCGAAGGCCCGCCAGTCGACCGCCGGCTGCCGCCAGGGGACGGCTACGACCTCCCAGCCGAGGGCGCGGAGTCGTCCGGCCGCGAGGGCGTCGTCCGGGACGATCGCGTCTCGCACCAGGAAAGCGCACTGGGGCGTGTGTCCGGCATTCGACATCACTCCAACGTGCGCTGCCCCGAGGGTCGGCGCCAGATGACCGAAGGCCTTACCTTCTCTCGCTGACCGACAGCCAACAGCGAACAGCGGATCATGGACCCCATTACTCACACACTCACGGGCGTGGCCATCGGACGGACCGGCGTGGCGCGTACCACGCCGCTCGCCATGGCCGCCTTGATGATCGGCGCCAACCTCCCGGACGTCGACATCGCGGCTTCGTTCGCCGGTGCCGACGCATCACTGGGGTGGCGCCGCGGCTGGAGTCACGGCCCGTTGGGACTGCTGCTTCTGCCACTCGTTCTGATAGGCTGTCTCTGGGGCTGGCGCCGGCTGACGGGCCGGCCGGGCGACGCGCCCATCCACTACGGCAAGCTGACACTCATCGCCTACGGGGCTGCCCTGACCCACCCGCTGCTCGACTGGCTCAACACCTACGGGGTCCGCCTCTTCATGCCGTTTTCCGGGGAGTGGTACTACGGTGACGCGGTGTTCATCGTCGACCCCTGGCTCTGGCTGGTGCTGGCCGGCCCGGCACTGCTGGCCTCGAGCGGGGGAGCCACGGGCAAGGTGCTCTGGGCGGGAGCAGCCGTGCTTGCCTCGGTGCCGATCGTGCTGATTCCGTTCGTGCCGCCTGCCGCGATTGTCCTCTGGTTCATTGGGGTGGCCGCGCTGGTCCTGCTGCGCCGTTCGGCGTCGCGTATCGACCAGAGACGATTCGCCACGGCGAGTTGCGTGGTCGCGGCGGGATTCATCGGGTTGATGCTGACAGGTACGGGCCTGGCGCGCCGCCAGGTCGCCGCAGTCGACGACGTGCCGCTGGCAGACGTCGTCATGGCCGGACCGGTGCCGGCCAATCCGCTTCGGCGCCAGGTCATCACGGCCCTTCCGGATGGTTACGCCATCAGGGATGTGAACTGGGTCCTCGGAAGGGCTTCGCCCAGGACCTTCCAGCCCATAGGGACAGGACCGGAGGCCGAGGCGGCAGCAGTCGCTCCGGCCATCGCCGGCTTCATGCATTGGGCGCGCTTCCCGACCTATCGGGTCCGCGCCACGGACGACGGTGTCCGCGTCGACATCGTGGACGTGCGCTATGGGCCGTGGACCGGTGGGTTCGGATCCGCCACCGTCTGGCTCGACGACGACGGGCGACCGCTACGAGCGCAGGTCAACTGACTCCCGGACGCCTCGCGCGCCCCCCTGCGGAATCCCCACGAGCCGGTGTGAGGGAGGGGGAGCCTGCGAGGTTCAATCCACCGCGATGCTGCGCCAGGCCCCTTGCCGGAACCGAATCATGCTGAGGCTGGCCCGGGTCATGTGTCCCATGAGGATGGCCAGCCAGATGACCCAGGACTCGAGGCCCCACACGGCCTGGACCACCACACAGATGCCGATCGGGACCAGCACCTGTGACACGATCGAGATGTAGAGCGGACTCTTGGTGTCTCCTGTGCCCTGCAGGCCTCCGGTGTAGGCCAGGGCCACCGTGACGAACAGACCGGAGACACTGAGGAAGCGCAGCAACTCCGACCCGATCGAGACGACGATCGGATCATCCATGCCGAACATGGCGAGCAGGGTATCCGGGATCAGCAGGAACATCAGTCCCAAGGCGGCGGCGGCCCCCAGCCCGATCAGCGAGGCGACATGGACGCCATGGACCGACCGGTCGGGTTGTTCGGCACCCAGGTTCTGTCCCGCCACCGTGGCCGCGGCCGCCATCATCCCCGCCGAGGTCCAGGTAATGAGGGAGAACAGCTGGCCGTAGCCGACGGCGTAGGCCGCCTGGGCCTGGGCGCTCATCGCCAGCGACCCTACGAACGCCACCATGATGACACCGCCCACGTTCATGACGACGCCCTGGATCCCGGCCGGAATGCCGAAGCGGAACAGGGCACGGATGGTATGCCAATCGGGGGCCAGGCTCATGCCGCGCTTGAAGTGGACGACCCAGCGCGTCGAGAAGAACAAGCGCTGAAATGCCATCAGACCCACGATGCCGCCGGCGAGGACCGTTCCCACGGCGGCGCCCTTGGTGCCGAACGCCGGGATCGGTCCCATGCCTCTGATGAGCACGATGTTGAAGGCCATGTTCAGCACCGTCAACGTGAGGCCGTACTTGAGCGGGGTCTTGGCGTCACCCGCCGAGCGGAGCGCACCGCCCAACATGTAGAACAACATCAGCCCGATGCTGAACAGGAACATGATGCGCAGGTAGGGAAGGGCCTCGGCCTGCACTTCCGGTTGAGCGTTGACCATGTCCAGGAGGACGGGGGACAGGAAGTACCCCAGCGGCGCCAGGATACCTAGCGACATGACCGTCGTCGTGAGAAACGCCTGATAGACCGCTTGGTTGACCTTGTCTTCGTCATCTGCCCCGGCGTAGCGCGCCACCAGGACGCCCATGCCGACGAACAGCGAATTGACGAACAGGATGACCACCAGAAAGATCTGCCACGACACGCCGATGGCGGCGTTGCCCGCGAAGCCGACGTAGTTGCCCACCATGACGTGATCGACGAGCCCCTGCAGGCCGCCAACGATGTTGTGCAGCATGGTGGGCCACGCCAGCCGCCAGACGGCGCGGGGGATCGGTCCCTCGATGATCGATCGGTCGAATCTCGAGGTCTTCACGGTGGTCACGGGGACTCGGCGGTGGTGGGGACGGCTAAGTGTAGCCGCCAGCGGGCCGAGGTGCCAGCATCTCCGGTGGTGGGACTTCGGTGACGGACGCCGAGCAAGTCAGAACTGAATGACGGCCGACGGTTCCTCGATCGAGAACGTGTAATTTCGTTCCGTGTCGCCGGGCAGGCGCACGACTTTCAGCAGATTCTTCTGGTCGTCGTGTAGCTCGAACAACAGGGTGTTCCGGATGGCAACACCGGCGATTGGCCCTGGGGCGTCGAAGCGCACCAGGTACCACCACGCCGGTTCGTGATCGATCTCGTCTTCCCCGCTGCCGATGATGGATCCTCGAAGCCGCTCACCATCGACTTCGAGGATGAAGCGGTCGGCCAGGTAGGCCAGGAACAGGGAGTCGACTTCGGGGTCAGCGGCCATCCGCAGCCAGTCCCGGCCCCCGAACCCGCCGAGCGCGAACTCGAGGTCGTCGCGGAAGAAGCGGATCCGCGCCACCGCGACCGTGCCCTCCACGGCCAACCGACCATAGGTCACGTGGAAGTCGTGGGCCCGGAAAGCCGGTTGTGGCGGCCCAGCCAGTGCCGCCCAGAGGGCCAGCAGCGCCGTCACGCGCCGCGGCCCCATCCGGGCGTCAGTCCGATCCGGTCGGACGCCGGGCTAGCTGACATCCGCCGGTGTCTGCCAGACGTTGTTGCTCCGGTCGATGTCGGCATAGGCCTCGTCCGGGTCCAGCACCACCTTGATGAGCTTCTTGTCGCTGAAGAATCCCTTGGTGAAGGTCAACTCGTTGTAGCGCCACACCTCGACCGGGAGGTCGATGCGATCGACGGTGCCGTCTTCGAAGGTGATCTCCAACTCGAGTGGCATGACGAGGCCGCCCTTGTTGTCCACTTGAATACGGTAGTAGTAAGCGCCACGATCATCGGTGCCCGTCAGCTCGGCGGCCGGTTGCGTCTCCACGGCCACCAGCTCTTGGTCGTTGGCGTGTGTCGTGTAGAACCAACCGCGCCAGAACCAGGCCATGTTCTCACCCAGCCCCGACTCCATGGACCGGAAGAAGTCTGCCGGTTGCGGGTGCTTGAACATCCAGTTGGTCGAGTATTCGCCGAAGGCCTCGTCGAAGGCGCCCTCGCCGACGACGTGCTCTCGCAACATGACCAGTCCGGTCGCCGGCTTGCCGTATCCGTTGTTGCCGAAGTCTTTGTGAATCAGGTCCGAGTGAGTCATGATCGGCACCTGGTCCGGGTCCTTCATGTAGTCCACGATATTCCGGGCGGGGCCGCGCCGACTGGGGAACACGCACTCCTCATTCTGGGTCCAGGCCGTGCCACAGTAGGTCGTCGCGTACTCGAGTTCACCATAGTGTTGTAGAAACGTGTTGAGCCCCTCGTCCATCCACGTCCAGGTGCGCTCGTCGGACGCCACGATCATCGGGAACCAGTTGTGGCCGACCTCGTGGATGGTCACGCCGATCAGGGCCCGCTCCAGGCCGTCGCTGTAGCTGCCATCCGGCTGTGGCCGGGCGCCGCAGAAGGCGATCATCGGGTACTCCATGCCGAATACCGGGCCGTGCACGTTGGTCGCCTTGGGGTAGGGATACGCGAACGCCAGCCGGCCGTACGTCTTGAGCGTCTGAACCACCGCCCGGGTGGAGACCTTGTCCCACAGCGGCATGGCTTCGCGTGGATACAACGAGTGCACCTTGATGGGGGTGTCGTTTGCGGAATACTGGAAGCCGGCCGCGTCCCAGACGTAGGCCTTCGAGGACACCCAGGCGAAGTCACGGACGTTCTCGGCAATGAAATGCCAGGTCAGGCGTCCGTCCTGCACCGGCCGGGTGGCCGGATCGAGGACTTCGTCGGGCCGGATGATGAAGGCGGGCTCTTCGGACTGATACGCCTGTGCCAGTCGCTGGCGCTGGGTCGCCGTGAGGACGTCTTCGGGGTTCTGGAGCTCCCCGCTGGCGTCGACGATGTGATCCCACGGTACGGTCAGTTGGACGTCGTAGGTACCGAAGTTGAGATAGAACTCGCCCCGGCCCATGAACTGGTCCGTCTGCCAGCCGTTGACGTCGTCATACACGCTCATCCGTGGGAACCACTGCGCCATCTCGTACAACCAGCCGTCCGCCACCTTCTCCTTGGCACCCCGGGCCCGATCGGGAATCGGATAGGTCCACTCGATGTCCAGTTCCAGATTGGCCCCTGGTTCGAGCGGTTCCGGGAGCAGGACCTTGAGGAGCGTGTTGTTGATGCGCCATTCGGTGTCGATGGGCTGGCCCTCGTGCACCAGCTGGACGCGGTGCAGTGTGTAACCGCCATCGAACGGCTCTAGACCGACGAACTGGCGGAACCGTTCGCTGATGCTGTCGGGCAGGGCGCCCTGGGTCTGATAGCTCCGGCTGTGTTCCCGTGAACGGACGTTCTGATCCAGTTGGACCCAGAGGTACCGCAGCTGATCCGGGGAGTTGTTGTGGTAGGTGATGCGCTCCCACCCGGTGATGCTATGGGTCGTGGTATCGAGCGCCGCCTCGATCCGGTAGTCGACCTGCTGTTGCCAGTAGGCCCTTCCCGGAGCGCCGGACGCCGTCCGGTAGTCCGTCGGATCGGGCCACTCCTCGAGTGCGCGAAACATCGAGTTGTTGGTCTTGGTGCCGTCGTCGTGAAGCCAGTGCTGTGCCTGGACGGTCGTCACGATGGTCGCCAGGGCCAACACGAGGACGGCCTGGCGGCGAAGGAAGAGCATGGATGGCATGGTGTGACCTCGATCCTTATTGAACGTATGGCCACAAGGGTAGGGCGCTCCGCCGGAAGCCAGCGTGAGCGAAACATGAAGAAAGCTCCACGATCGATGAGCAGGCCCGGCCTGGTTAAGGCAATGGGACGTCGTCGCTCGAGACCAGCGTCACCCCGGCCCGCCCCATCTCCTCCAGGGCCCGCTCGACATCACCGGGGGCCAGATCGACACCGCGGCAGCCATCCACGATCAGCATGGTCTCGAGTCCAAGTCGCCGGGCGTCCAGAGCGGTGTACTTGACGCAATAGTCCGTGGCCAGGCCCATGAGGTAGATCCGGTCCACGCCGTGGGCCTCCAGCACGTCCTGCAGGCCGGTGGCCTGGCGGTGACCGTTGTCGAAAAAGCCGCTGTAGGAATCGATGCCGGGGTCGGTGCCCTTCACGATCACCTCGTTGATGGCCCCTGCGTCGAGGTCGTCGTGGAACTCGGCGCCCGGACTCTCCTGAACGCAGTGCACCGGCCACACCACCTGGTCCATTCCTCCCAGTGTCGCCAGGTCGCCCACGGCCTTTCCGGGATGGGCCGTGATGAAGCTGCCGTGGTCCCGGGGGTGCCAGTCCTTGGTGGCGATCACCAGATCGAACTGTCCCGCCAGCCGGTTGGCCACCGTGACCACGGCATCGCCGTCCGGGACGGCCAGGGCGCCGCCGGGCATGAAGTCCTTCTGGAGGTCCACCAGGACGAGGGCGTTCATGCCAGCATCCTAGCGCCTCTGGCCCATCCGTCCAAACCGCGGCGTCCTTTCCATTATGTAGTGTGTCTCGTGCGCCACATCCGCCGCCAAGACCACGAGACCGCTCTGCGTCCCAACCGGTGGACGAGCCAGGTAAGTCGACTAAGTACAATACGTTATAGCGTCAGGGCTGACACGGTCAGGTGCCCGCACCGGGGTATTTTTCTTGCAATTCACCGGGACGCCTCCGGTGAGTCACGGTCCGACCGCCTGAGCCCTTGCCGGCTCGTGACCTCCGGGAATTCGCCCCTATGCCTGAACCCATCCGATTGCCCCCCACTCCGGGGCGGGTAGCTCTATTCGTCGCCTGCGCCACCGCCGCGATCTACGCCTGCGGCAGTGACGCTGTGGGGCCCAGTCCGCCACCACCACCGGACGTCACACCTGCCTCCCTTTCGATGCAGGACGGGAACAACCAGCAGGCCACCGTGGGCGAACCGGTAGCGATCGCGCCATCGGTCAGGGTGACCAACGCCGCCGGCGCCGCGCTGGCCAACGTCTCGGTCGTCTTCTCGGTGACTGCCGGGGATGGTGCAGTGACCGGCGGCACCGCGGCCACCGACGCGCGTGGTGTGGCCACCGTGGATCGCTGGACTCTGGGAACGTCGGCGGGGCAGAATCGACTGCGGGCCTCGGTCGGCTCACTCCCACCCGTGATGTTCAGCGCCACCTCGATCGCCGGTGCTCCAACCACGATCAATGTCAGCGCCGGCGATAACCAGTCGGCGCCTTCGGGACAGCCGGTGCCGACCCGGCCGGCCGTCACCGTCGAGGATGGTCACGGCAATGCCGTGGCGGGTGTGAACGTGGCGTTCACGGTGACTGGCGGCAACGGCAGCGTCTCGGGATCACCCGTGGCAACCGATGCCAGCGGCGTCTCCTCGGTGGCCTGGGTCCTGGGCGATCCAGGCCCCAACACGCTCGAAGCGTCCATCCAGGGCCTGGGCAGCGTGGCCACGTTCACGGCCACGGCGTCGGCGGGCCCTCCCGCCACCGTGGTCATTGTCGCCGGAGACGGACAGACGGCACCCAACGCGACCATGTTGCCCGTCGACCCCCAAGTCGAAGTCCGCGACGGTAACGGTAACGCTCTCTCCGGCGTGTCGGTGACGTTTCAAGTCACCGGCGGCGGCGGAACGGCGCCGTCACCGGTGATCACTGATCAGGATGGCCGTGCGGCCACGTCCTGGACCCTGGGCAGCGTCGTCGGCCCCCAGACCCTGGAGGCTTCCGTGACCGGGGTCGCCGCAGCCGTGTTCTCGGCCACCGCCACGGCCGGGTCGCCGAACGGCGCGACCGTCACGTCGGGGAACAACCAGAGCGCCACGGTGGGACAGTCCGTCCCCCAGGACATCACCGTGACGTACACCGACGCCAGCGGCAATGGCATCGCCGGACTCGATGTGCTGTTCTCCGTGGCCTCGGGTGGTGGTGCGGTCGCGAACGCGGCTCACACCACCGGTGCCGACGGTGTCGTCACCCTTCCGGGACACAGCTGGACCCTGGGAACCGGGGCCGGCCCCCAGACGCTCCTCACGACCGGAGTTCCGGGACTCGACCGGATCATCGACGCCACTGCCACCCCGGATGCGGCGGCCGCCATGACTCCCGCGACCGGGGACGGCCAGAGTGCCGTCACCGGTACCAACGTGGCCGTGGCCCCCGCCGTCCGGGTAGCGGATCAATTCGGCAACCCTGTCCCTGGCGTGTCGGTCGATTTCGTCGTGGTCCAAGGTGCCGGTTCCGTGACCGGTTCGCCGGCGCTGACCGATGCTGGTGGAATCGCGACCGCGGGCTCCTGGACCCTGGGGCTTTCGCCGGGGCTCAATCAACTCAACGCCCAGGCGGCGGGGACGCCGGGGTTCACGTTCGACGCGACCGGCACGCTCCAGGTGGCGAGTATCGACATCGATGCCGGTGATGGCCAGAACGCCACGGTCAACACGGCCGTTGCTGTTGCGCCGAGGGTGTTCGTCCGCGACGTCAATGGTCAGCCGGCGGCCGGTGTACCGGTCACCTTCTCGGCCACGAGCGGGGGCGGGAGTGTGACCGGTGCCAACCAGACGACCGACGCCAACGGTCTGGCCAGCGTCGGTTCGTGGACGTTGGGCACTGCGCCGGGCGTCAACACCATGCAGTGCCAGGTGAACGGACAGGCCTTCCTGGTGGTGTTCAGCGCTACCGGCGATCCGGACGTCCCGACCACCGTGGTCCCGGTCGGGGGTGACGGGCAGTCCGTGACCGTGGGGGCCGCGGTGCCGGTGCCGCCGTCGGTCCGAGTCGAAGACCAGTACACCAACGTCTTGCAGGGGGTCACCGTGACGTTCGCGGTGATGCAAGGTGGAGGTTCCGTGACCGGCGCGTCGGCCACGACCGACGGCAACGGCGTGGCCACCGTCGGGTCGTGGACCCTGGGGATGATGCCGGGGCCCAACCAGCTCCAGGCTCAGGTGAGCGGCACGCCTGGTTACGCGTTCATGGCGACGGCAACGGCGGGGACCGCGGCCGATGTGCTACTCGTGGCGGGTGACGGGCAGAGCGCCGTGTCCGGAACAGCGGTTCCGGTGCTCCCGTCGGTGCGGGTGGAGGACCAGTTCGCCAATCCGCTCCAGGGCGTGTCGGTGGACTTCGTGGTGGCGGCGGGCGGCGGGTCGGTGACCGGCGCCAACGCCACGACGGACGTCAACGGCGTGGCCACGGTCGGGTCGTGGACGCTGGGACTGACGCCGGGCCCGAATCAACTCGCGGCCCAGGTCACGGGCACGTCCGGCTACACGTTCAACGCGACGGGGACGCTGCAGGTGGCGTCGATTGCCATCGACGCGGGTGATGGCCAGAGTGCCACGGTGAACAGTGCCGTCCCCGGCCCGGTCCGGATCATCGTGCGCGACGTGAACAGCCAGCCGGCGGCCGGTGTCGCCGTGACCTTCTCGGTCGCCTCCGGTGGTGGCATGGTGACCGGCGGCAGTCAGACCACCGGGGTCGACGGCCTCGCCACGCTGGGGAGCTGGACGTTGGGGACCACGGCGGGCCTCAACACGCTGCAGGCCCAGGTGGACGGGCAGGCGTTCCTGGTGGTGTTCAGCGCCACCGGCGATCCGGACGTCCCGACCAACGTGGTCGCGGTCGCGGGCGACGGGCAGACCGACTCGGTCAGTGCCACGCTCATGGCGGCGCCGTCGGTGCGCGTGGAAGACCAGTACACCAATCCGCTCCAGGGTGTCGCGGTGGAATTCGTGGTGCTGGCGGGTGGCGGGATGGTGACCGGCGGGTCTGCGACGACCGATGTCGCCGGCGTGGCCTCAGCCGGATCATGGACGCTCGGAACCACCCCCGGAGCCAATCAACTCGAAGCCCAGGTCACCGGCACACCGGGCTACACCTTCAGCGCCACGGCGACCGCCGCCTCGCCCGCCACGGTGGTCCTTGCCGCCGGAGACGGACAAAGCGCCGTGTCCGGAACGGCGGTCACGACGGCACCGTCGGTGCGAGTCGAGGACCAGTTCACCAACCCGGTACCGGGCGTGGCGGTCGATTTCGTGGTCCTCCAGGGCGGCGGGTCCGCCACCGGGACTCCTGACACGACCGACGGCAGCGGCGTGGCCACGGTCGGTTCGTGGACGCTGGGACTGACGCCGGGCCCGAATCAACTCGCGGCCCAGGTCACGGGCACGTCCGGCTACACGTTCAACGCGACGGGGACGCTGCAGGTGGCGTCGATCGCCATCGATGCCGGCGACGGCCAATCGGCCACGGTGAACAGCACCGTCCCGGGCCCGGTCCGGATCATTGTGCGCGACGTGAACAGCCAGCCGGCCGCCGGAGTGCCGATCACCTTCAGCGTCACCGGTGGTGGCGGGTCGATCACCGGGGCGACGCAGACCACGGACGGCAGCGGTCTGGCGACGTTGGGGAGCTGGACCTTGGGGACGGTGGCCGGCGCCAATGAGGTGACCGCCGCGGTCGACAGCGATCCATTCTCCGTGCCGATCGGTGCGATGGGCACCGCAGACGTGCCGGCGACCCTGACGTTCCTGCAGGGGGACGACCAGAACGGCACCCTGACGGCGCCATTGGCGACGGCCCCGACGGTCGAACTCCGCGACCAGCACGGCAATGCCACCCCAGGTGTGAGCGTGTCGTTTACTCCCCGGGGCGGCCACGGCACCGTCGCCAGCGGGACGGTCCTGACGGATGGCGCCGGACGGGCGGCCGCCTCGTGGACCCTGGGGCGGGTGGGGACCAATCTGCTCGATGTGGCCGACAACGTGGGTCAGGGGCTCACCGGGACGTTCTTTGCCATCGGGAGCAACTCACCCTACACCATCGAGCTGGTGTTCACCGACGGCGGCACCATCGCCCAGAAGACCGTCTTTGGTGACGCCGCCGGACGCTGGCAGGACATCATCACCGCCGACCTCCCCGATGTACCCTTCATGGGCGTCGACTCGGTCCCCACCGGGGCCTGCCGCAACACCTCGGCATTCAACGGGACGGTCGACGACCTCGTCATCTGGGTGAAACTCGAACCGATCGACGGGGTCGGCGGAGTGTTGGCGCAGGGTGGCCCCTGCTGGGCCGTTCGCAACGCGACGTCCCTCCCACCGTTGGGCAGCATGCGTTTCGATACGGCGGATATGGCGGTCCTTGAGGCCGACGGTCGGCTGCTGGATGTGGTCGTCCACGAGATGGGCCACGCGCTGGGGATCGGTGTCTTGTGGATCAACGTGGTGCCCTTGCAGGGGGGGCTCATGAATTCGTCCGATCCGGCGTGCAGCGGGAACCCGGGTTGCGTGGACACCTACTATCCCGGCAGCAATTCCGTGGCTGCGTTCGACGCGGTGGGCGGAACCGCCTACACCCTGGGCAACAAGGTCCCGGTCGAGAACTCCGGCATCCCGGGGTCGGCGGACGGGCACTGGCGGGAGTCGACCTTCCTCACCGAGCTCATGACGCCGTTCATCTCGCCGGTCGGCGTGGCCAACCCGCTCAGCGAGGTGTCGTTGGCGCTGCTGCAGGACTACGGCTACAGCGTCGATCTGTCCCTGGCCGACAGCTATACCCTGGGGAACCCCAACGCCCTCGTGGTGACGGCCCCTGGGGCCATCGAGATGAAGAACGACATCGACCGCGTTCCGCTGCGCCGGGTCGACCGCTTCGGGCGCGTGGTGGGCCAGGTCGGTCCCGGAGACTAGCAGCGCTTCCTCTTGGCTGATCCGCAGGGTCCCGTCGGGCCCGACCTGCCAGCCTCTTCCCTGGCACTTCACGCTATTTTCACGATCAGGCCACTAGCCTTATCGTGGCTTGGTTTGCCTGATGCCCTGGACGCCAGACAACGCCAAGGGGGAGGCGGGCGACCGGCGGAAAGTCCCTGCAACCAGGAGGTACGGCATGAAAGCGTTTCGTTCAGTCCTGTTGGGTGTGGCTCTGGCCCTGTTGCTGGTACCGAGTGTTCGGGCCCAGGATGCACCGGCCACCGGATTCTCCATTTGGACCAGGATTCTGGAGACCAATTCGGTGGATCTTCTGGGGGCCGCCCTCGGGGGCAGCACCAGCAGTTCCACCAGCCCGACGTTCGTCGTCGGCTACCAGAGCAACGGGTTCGCCCTCGGCCTGGCCGCGGGCTACAGCCGCCTCAGCCTGACGGACAAGAGTTCGAGCACCGAAGACAAGGTGACCGGCACGATCTGGCAGATTGGTCCCTCGGCGTTGATCCACTTCTGGCAGGCTCCCGGCGGGATGACCAGAGCCAACGTGGTGGTGGAGGTGACGTTCGGACAGGCCTCCGCATCGAACAAGTTCACCTCGGGTGGGACCACGACGGAACAGAAGGCTAGCGGTGACGTCTTCGGCGGCCGCCTCGGTGTTGGTGGCGACCACTTCTTTGGAGGGCACTTCGCGGTCGGCGCCGAAGTCGGGCTCGAAGGGACGATGTTGAGCGGGTTGCAGGCCGACGGCAGCACCGACAGCATCGACGCGTCGTCGTACGGTGCCTACGGCGCTCTGCGGGCCACGGTCGTCTTCTAACCTCTCCAACGCTCACGGCTGAGTGCGCGGACCAACTCCCGCGCGCTCAGTCGTAGCGCGCCTCCACCGGCGGTGGACCCCGGAACGCACGCCACACGCCGACCGTCAACACCGGTCCCACGAACACCAGCAGGAAGCCCCAGGTGATCACGCCGTAACCCTGGGCCACCAGCCCGGTCAATCCCACCGTGTCGGCGACGACGATGGCCAGGACCAGGATGGCCAACGCGATCGCCACCCGGACCCGTGGCGCCAGGGAACGGCCCTTCTCCTCGAGCATGCGTGCCAGACGCTCGTTCACCCCGTGGATCAAGGCGGTGCCCGTCTCGACGAAGGTGCCGAACAGCACCAGGGGGAACACCACCGTGAACAGGGCCGCTCCGCCAAGCGCCTCCAGGAGCACCGTGACAGGTAACCGGTCGCTGCCCGCGAGGGTGAGGGCCTCGTACTGGCCGATCATCGCGACGAAGAACAGCACCGCGGGTATCATGGCGATCGGCCCTCCCAGCAGGCCCGCCGTGACCGCCTCGCGCCGGGTGTGGACGTGCCGAAGGCAGAACAGCAGCGCCGGTACGAAGGCGACGTTGTAGCCGGCATAGGCCACTCCGCTCCGGAACCAACCTGGGCGGGTGGCGATGCCGGTCAGGTTGGTGCCGATGTCGCCGGCGTGCTGAGCCAGGGTCAGGAAGAAGAACAGGAGGTAGGCGGCGTACAGCACCAGCGACCACACGGCGAAGAACCGCTCGACCGCCCGAGTGCCCAGGTAGACCAGCATGCCGATCAGCACCATGACGCCCAGGACCCCGGCCAGGACCGGGAGGCCGAAGGTGTCCCGGACCATCTCGCCGGACGCCGCGCCGATCACCGAG
>JBDHIK010000169.1:0-4467 GCA_039587475.1 Gemmatimonadota bacterium
GAGGTCAGTGCCTCTGGAGCGGAAGTGGTGTTGTCCCTCAGGGTCGACAATCCCAACGTGTTCACCATCCACGGCCGGCGCATGGAAGTGACGCTCGACCTGGAGGATGTCCGGTTCGGGGAGATGACGCACGAGGACGCGTTCCGGCTGGCGGGGATGGACACCACGACGGTGGAGGTGCCCGTCCGGGTCCTCTGGTCTGCGGTGGGATACGCCGCCCAGGCTCTCTTGATGGAGGGTGAACTGGCGTACGCCATCGAAGGTGGAGTGGACCTCGAGACGCCCTTCGGGAGTGGGCGGGTCCCCTACCGGCAGTCCGGCCGGCTGCCGCTGTACCGCCGGACGACTTCCGCCGCCGGCTCCATCGACACGGGACCGACCCATCCGTAGCCCCGTCCCGGTCCGCGATCCCGACGAGCGCGCCATCCTGGTCGGTGCGCCCCGCAAGGGGTCGGCCGATGCCCGCAGGCTGGACGAGCACCTCGAAGAACTGGCCCGGCTGGTGGATACCGCCGGGGCAGCCGTGGTCGGCCGCGTGTCACAGCAGGTTCCCGCCCCCAACCCCGCAACACTGATCGGCGAAGGCAAGGTCCGCGAACTCAAGGACGCGGTGGTCGCGGCCGAGGCGACGCTGGTCATCTTCGACGAGGAGTTGACCCCGGTCCAGGGCGCCAACCTGGAGAAAGCCCTGGACGTGCGGGTCATGGATCGGGCCGAGGTCATCCTGGACATCTTCTCGACCCGGGCGCGCAGTCATGAGGCACAACTCCAGGTGGAACTGGCGCAACTGGAATACCTGCTGCCCAGGCTGACCCGGATGTGGACCCACCTGTCCCGGATCCGTGGTGGCATCGGTCTTCGAGGCCCCGGTGAAACGCAGCTGGAGACCGACCGGCGGATGATCCGGCAGAAGATCGGCCGCCTCAAGACCAAACTGCAAGCGGTGGCCCGCCACCGGGAGAACATTCGCTCGGGTCGGGAACCGATGTTGACGATTGCGCTGGTCGGCTATACCAACGCCGGGAAATCGAGCCTGCTTCGGGGCTTGAGCGGGCAACACCAGATCGTGGTCGAGGACCGCCTGTTCGCCACCCTCGATACGTTGACCCGCGAGATCGACTTGGGGGAGGGATATCAGGCCCGGGTGACCGACACGGTCGGGTTCATCCGCAAGCTGCCCCACCATCTGGTCGCCAGCTTCCGGGCGACGCTGGAAGAGGCGCGCCAGGCCGACCTGCTGCTCCACGTGGTGGATGCCAGCCATCCGGAATTCGAGGAACAGATGGCGGTGGTGGAACAGGTCCTTGCCGAGCTGGAAATGGCTGACCGCCCCGTCATCGCGGTCTTCAACAAGATCGACGCCGTGGAGGACCCGGTGGCGTTCGTCACCAGAACCCGTGAGTTGTTCCCGGACTCCGTGGTCAGCACCACCATCCGGACCGACGGGCTCGAGAGTCTCAAGGCGGCGCTCCGGGCACGCGAGCGCTCCCGTCGTCCGGCGGTCCGGGTCCGGGTGCCGGTCGAGGACGGGGCCCGGCTGGCGTTTCTCTACCGGGCCGGAGAGGTGATCGACAGGGAGTCGGTCAACGGCACGGTCGAGGTGCGCGTCCGGTTGCCGCCAGCCATCGTGGATCGACTCCGCAACGAGGGTGTCGAAGTGCACCCCTAGGCCCTGTGCGGCGTATGGTGTTATCCCACAATTGTTTATAGCTTGTTTAGCGCCGCCAGGGCCCACGTGGGGCTCCGGCGTTCTCCATCCACTCCCAGGGCGTCAATGATGGCGACTCCATCTCCCCTCGCGGATCGGAAGATTCGCGTCGCGCTGGTCGGATGCGGCCGTATCTCCGGCAAGCATTTCGATGCCATCGGGGCCCACGGTGATGTGGCCGAGTTGACGGCCGTCTGTGACATCGACGCGGGAGCCTTGGGGCAGGCGGAGGCCCTCACGGGGGTGACCGGGTTCGGGTCCCTTCCCGACCTCCTGGCGGGATCGGAGGCGGACGTGGTGGTGCTGGCCACGCCGAGCGGCATTCATGCCGACCAGGCGGTGCTGGTGGCAGACGCCGGACGACATGTGGTGACCGAAAAGCCGATGGCGACACGCTGGACCGACGGCAAGCGGATGGTGCAGGCGTGCGACCGGGCCGGCGTGCAGCTGTTCGTGGTCAAGCAGAACCGGATGAACCCGACGATTCAGCGAATCAAGCGAGCGATCGATGCCGGCCGCTTTGGCCGCATCTACTGTGTGGACGTCAACGTCTTCTGGAGCCGCCCGCAGGCCTACTATGACAGCGCGCCCTGGCGCGGGACGTGGGAGTTCGACGGCGGCGCCATCATGAACCAGGCGAGTCATTACGTCGATTTGCTCGATTGGCTGATCGGGCCCGTGGACTCGGTCCATGCCATGACGGCCACCCTGGGACGGAGTATTCAGGTAGAGGACACCGGGGTGGTCAACATCCGCTGGCGCTCGGGCACCCTCGGCTCACTCAACGTGACCATGCTGACCTATCCGAAGAACTTCGAGGGTTCGATCACCATCATCGGAGAGAAGGGGACGGTGCGGGTCGGCGGGGTGGCGGTCAACGAGCTGCAGCATTGGGACTTCGCCGACGCGGTCACCGGGGATGAAGAAGCGGCGGACAGTTCCTACGAAACCGACTCCGTGTATGGTATCGGCCATCCGCTGTACTACGACAACGTGTTCAAGGCCCTGCGGGGCGAATCCCTGGCGCTGACCGACGGGCGGGAAGGCTTGCGGTCCCTGGAGTTGCTGGTGGGGATCTACCAATCGGCGCGCGACGGGACAACGGTGTCGCTGCCGCTCGAGGTATAGCCGTGAAGGCCCTGGTCGTGGCCGGCGCAAGACCCAACTTCATGAAGGTGGCTCCCGTGCTGACGGCGTTAGACGCCGCGGGACACGAGGGCGTGCTGGTGCATACCGGTCAGCACTACGATCCCCGGATGTCGGATGCCTTCTTCCGGGATCTCGACCTGCCGCAGCCTGATCATCACCTCGAGGTGGGGTCTGCCAGTCATGCCGTCCAGACGGCTCGCGTCATGGAGGCGTTCGAGCCCGTCCTGCTGACCGAACGTCCGGACTGGGTCGTCGTGGTCGGCGATGTGAACTCCACGCTGGCATGCGCCCTGGTGGCGGTGAAGCTGAAGTCCGAGCTGGGTTGTCGCATCGCGCACGTGGAGGCCGGATTGCGAGCCCACGACTGGCGCATGCCGGAGGAAGTGAACCGGGTGCTGACGGACCGGTTGTCTGACGCGCTGCTCACGCCCTCTCGCGATGCGCATGCCAATCTCGAGCGCGAGGGGATCGATCCCGGTCGCATCACCTTCGTGGGAAACGTGATGATCGACACGCTGCTGGCCCAATTGCCGAAGGCCCGCGAATTGGACATGCCCGGGCGCCTGGGTTTGACCCCAGGGGCTTACGTGCTCAGCACGCTCCATCGTCCCTCGAACGTCGACGATCGCGTCGCGCTCACGGCGGTCCTGGACGCCCTGGCCGAGGTCAGTCGCGACATGCCGGTCGTGGTGCCCATTCATCCCCGGACCCGCAAGAACGCGTTGGCCTTCGGTCTGGAGGCCGATCTCGAGCGACTCCGGATCATCGAACCGGTGGGCTATCGCGAAATGATCTCGCTCACCGACGGGGCAGCGGTCGTGCTGACCGATTCCGGAGGGGTCCAGGAAGAAACCACGGTCCTCGGGGTTCCGTGCGTGACGTTGCGGGAGCAGACGGAGCGACCCGTCACCGTGTCGGAGGGCACCAATCGACTGGCACCGTGGCCGCTGACCACGACCGGTGGGGTGGACGCATGGCGCGAGGCGTTGGCGGCAGGCCGCGCCGGGGTGGGGGAACGCGTTCCGGAAGGGTGGGACGGGAGGGCGGGGGAGCGGGTAGGGCAAGCGCTTTGTGTAGAGGGATGACGGCCGCTATCCGACTCGACCTCGGCCCTTCGCATGGCTCACGCGGTTCCCGCGCACACAGGGTGGTGTGCGCTTCCAAGCATCTCCATTCCAGTAATCCGATTCATTCCACCCCGTTGTCGCAACTTCCCCCATGTTGAGGCGCATTCTGACCTTCGGGGCGGCTCAGGCCGCAGGACGGGGCTTGAATTGGCTCCTGATGGCTGGACTCGTCCTCGTCCTGTCTCCCGAGGAGTATGGCGTCGTCGGGCTTCTGGTTGCCGCGGAGACCCTGCTCACCGGCGTGCTCCTTATCGGACAAGATCGTGCCATCGTGCGCTACCAGGGAGCGGCCGACGGTTCAGCCGCCGTGTTCCGCTCGGCGCTGGGGGTGTGGGCCCGGTTTGCCGTTCCGAGTATGCTGGCGATCCTCCTTGCGGCTGCGTGGTGGGGGCTCGGTGACATCGGCTTTCCCCTCTGGCCGCATTTCACCCTGCTGGCTTGCGCCATCCTGCTGCGCCAAGCGCAGGAACTTTACCTCGCGGT
>JBDHIK010000170.1:0-4453 GCA_039587475.1 Gemmatimonadota bacterium
ACGAACAGGTCTGCCACCTCCATCAGCCCCGCCTTCATGGCCTGGATCCCATCGCCGGACTCGGGGACGAGGACGACGACCGTGGAATCCGCGTTCGTCGCGACCTCGAGCTCCGACTGGCCCACTCCGACGGTCTCCAGAAGGACGTGGTCGAAGCCGAACGCGTCCATGAGATCGGCGGCCTCGCGAGTCGTCGTGGCCAGACCGCCGTGCGAGCCCCGGCTGGCCATGGAGCGAATGAAGATCCCCGGCTCGGTGGCAAGGTCGTCCATGCGCACCCGATCGCCCAGCAGGGCGCCCCCGGTGAACGGGCTGCTGGGATCCACCGCCACGATGCCCACCGTCTCGCCGCGATCGCGCAGCCGGCGCGCGACCGCTGCCGTGAGCGTGGACTTCCCGGCACCCGGCGGACCCGTCAGTCCGGTTCGCCGCGCCCGTCCGACCCCTTCATGGAGCTCGTGCAAAAGGTCTTCGAAGCCCGCGGTCTGGTTCTCGACCCGGGTGATGCAGCGGGCCAGGGCCAGGGGATCGCCCGCTCGGAAGCGATCGGCCAGTCGCTGCATTGGCGGTGTGAGCGGTCGCGCGGTGGAGTCATCCATGCAGGCGAAACTGCCCTGGACGATCCGACCCGGCAAGAAGCTGAACGGGAGACGGCCACTCGGGGAATCCCTGAGTGGCCGTCAGCACTGCAAAACCGCGAATACGCCGTTGACCGGCGCGACGCTCTCTCTACTTCGTGCGCACGATCGCCATGTACGGCATGATCGCGGCATTCACGTCGGCGCCAGTGCCGGTTTCCAGCAGCCGCAGTCCGGTTCCGCCGGTCGCCGTATTGGCACGCAGCGTGACATACGACGATGTGGCCGTGAACAAGTCCATGCCCACGGAGCTGGACACGTTGAGCACCCGACTTACAGGCATGAGGGGCCAGCTGCCCGTCGGGCTGGCGACGCTGCCGATGTTCGGATTGTTGTAGATGTCCCTCATTCTGTACGAGGTCGTCTGCAAAGAGGTCCGGACGGGTCCGCCGAGATCGTCCCGGTCCTCGACCACCAGCATGGCCGCCCACTCCGCCGCCAGCATGTCGAACGAGACTCCGAACACATTGGCCACAGCATCACGGGAACTGGTGGCGCCGTCCGTGATCAGTGCCCGGGTCAGCTGCCACTCGGTCGCCGGGTCGCCGAACCGGTCGAGCAGATAGCGCACGAAACTCCAATTCGCTCCCCGCATTCGGAACGTCTCCATGCCGAGCGGATCTTCGTCGTTGAGGAGAGCCGCCGTGTCACTCGGAGCGTCCAGATAGAAGCCCAGGTTCACCCAGTTGCCCAGGTACCACGTGTTGACCACTTCCAGGGATGCCGACGATTGCAGGAAGTCTGCCGCATCCAGTTCGTTGCCCGGAGCGAAGTCCGTGAGGCCCGCGATCTGCGCGGTTGCATGGCCCACCACTTCCTCCGCCAGGTGGGACAGACCCTCATTGATTCCCACGTCAGCCGCCGCACCGGTTCCGACCTGCGCGTTGATCAGGTGCTGGAACTCATGCGCCACCGTGTTGTCCGTGATTCGCAGGACGTTCGTCTTGGTCAGGAGGCCGCCATCCGAGCCGGGTGTCAGATCGCCGGTCGGGTCGGGTACCAGCAGGTAGAACATCTTGGCGTCGTTTCCGCCGCTGAAGCCCAGATCGAGCGGACAGAAGAAGCCGGCGATGAATCCGCTGTTGTAGTTTTCAGTCATCCGGTTGACGCCCTGCGAGTACAGGATGACCACCTGTCCGGGGGCAATGTCCCCCGGCACATCGGCAGGCGCGCCGAAGTAGAGCGTGTCGGTACCTATGATCACGTTGTCGAAGTTGAGCGCGATGGCGTCGTACTCACCCGTAGTGAAGGCGCCGCGCGACAGCGTGTCTTCGAAGATCACCGCGTTGTTGCTTACGCTGACCACCTCTGCCGTAATGTCCGTCGGCGTGTTCGGGAACTGAGTCTGACTCACGCAGGAGAACCCGAAGTCCATGACGTCGCCCACCTGCGGCGGGGCGGCCGCCAGGCCGAAGCCCGATCCGCCGACCGCGTTGGCCCTGATCGACGGTCTGAGCGGGCGCTCCATCGAGCGAAGTTGCATGTCCCATTCATACTGTCGGGCGCGCTGGTACGTCAGATCCGCCCCTGTTCCAAACAGCGAGAACGAGGCGCCACTCGCGCCAGTCCCCGAGACGACAGCCGGTGAAGGCGCGGCGGAGCCGCCGACGGCCAGCGTCATGTCGTTGAATCCCAGGGCCTGGGGCAGCGGCGTGACCACCACTTCGTACTCAGTCCCCACGGCGTGCGCAGGGAGCTGCAGGCAGGCCAGATCGGCGCCGCTGATCACCGCGTCCTCTCCGGGCTGCAGATCCAGAACTGCCGCGCTGGCGTCCCCGCCGCAGGCGTAGCCCGAGAACTCGGCCGCCGAGCCGTTAGCCCCGGCGCTCACGGCCACGGCCCCGTTGGCGTCGCCGAAGGTGAGAGTCGTGGACGCCTGGCCGTTGGCTCCGGTAGTCGCCGTAGCCGGATTGACCGCCGCACCCGCGCCAGCGGACTGTGTCACCGTGAAGGTCACTTCCAGACCGGGAACGGGCACCCCACCCGTACCCACCGCCCTCACGACGAGCGGCTGCGCAGCGGTCTGCCCGGCCAGCCCTACCTGACCGTCACCCGACACGACGGAGAGCGCACCAGACGCCGTAGCCTCGACAGAGAACGTAGCCGACGATCCGGTCACCGCGGAGCGCACTTCATACGTGCCCGCTGCATCACCCAGAGTAAACGAAACCGACGCGCGCCCATCCGTTCCCGTCGGCGTGCTGTTGGAGCTCAGGCTCGAGTTCGGACCGGCTGCCGCGGCCACGGACCATGTCACGGTCGTGCCGCTCACCGGATTCCCGTTCTGGTCCTCGACCAGGACGGTCAGGGGAGCCGGGAGAACCACTCCGATCGCTCCCACCTGGCCGTCTCCGCTCACGATGCTCAACGTCAGCGTCGTCTCGGGGCCCGGATCACTGGGATTGCCGTCGCCACAGCCAACGAACGCCGCCGACACCAGGAGGGCCAGGGCACCTGTGCGCAGTCTCGTCATAGGGTATTCACTCCAAATAATCTGTTGGGCGCAGGGCCTTCACTCGGGTCCGGATGCACGTATTCGCGTTCCAACCGGGCAATATCGGTGCCGTCACCCGTCCGCGACGCCGCGCACCTCAATACACTCACTGCGGGGGCTAGAACACGCTAATCTCCAGGGGGTTCCCGCATCGCTGACACGCCGCGGGCGTGTCCGGTTCGTCGCTTTTTGCACGGTCCCAATGCTGACGTCCCGATGACACCCTGGGGGCGCCGGCGGTCACATCAGAACGGCTGTAGCCAGTCCGAGGAGGAGGAAGAATCCCCACAGATCGGTCAGGGTGGTGACGAATGGGGACGAGGCTACGGCTGGGTCCACGCCGATCCTCTCGAGGAAGATCGGGATGAAGGCGCCCGCGAAAGAGGCGACCACGAGACTGCCCCACATCGCCAGGAGAACGACGACGCCGAACATGATCCCTGCGTCGGTAAACAGGAGTCCCAGCACCGCCGCCAGAACTCCGATGACGAGTCCGTTCACCAGCCCGACGACGAGTTCCTTCCAGATCACCCCCAGGCGCTCGCCCACCGTCTCATCCGAGAGGGCGATTCGGCGGATCGTGACGGCCAGGGCCTGGGTACCGGCATTGCCTCCAACACCGGCGATGACCGGCATGGCCACGGCCAGCAGGGCCATCGCCTCGATGGTGCTCTGGTAGACGAACACCACGGACGAGGCCACGACGGCGGTGACCACGCTGAGGATCAGCCAGGGCAAACGGCTCTTGATCGCGTCGCCCGTCGTGCCCCGAACTTCTTCTTCGTCGGACACGGCGGCGAACCGGAAGATATCCTCGGTAGCCTCCGCCTCGACCACGTCGATCACGTCGTCGAAGGTGATCCGGCCGACCAGACGTCCGAGCGCATCCACGACGCCGAGGGAAGCGAGGTTGTAGCGGGAGAGAGTCTTCCCGACTTCCTCCTGGTCGGTGTCCACCGTGACCACAGCCGGAGGCTCCTCGGTGAGGTCCGCGATCGACGCCGCGGGATCGGCGATGACCAGGTCCCTGAGGGCGACCACCCCGCGGAACGTGCCGTCCGGGTCAACCACGAAGATGGTGTAGAAATCGAAGTCCTCGTGCGCCTGCCTCCGGATCTCGGCGATCGCCTCACCCGCTGTGAGCCGGGTCGAAACGGAGAGCACCTCCCGGGTCATCAGCCCGCCGGCCGATTCCTCCGGAAAAGTGAGGAGTTCTTCGATTTCCGCCGCTTCTTCGTCGGCTACGGCCGCCAGGACCTGGGCCTGCTGCTCGGGCTCGAGGTCGCCGATGACATCGGCGGCATCGTCGTCCGCCATCTCG
>JBDHIK010000171.1:0-4437 GCA_039587475.1 Gemmatimonadota bacterium
AGGCGCTGCAGCACCTGCGGGGAGGGGAGTCGATCGGGAAGGTGGTGCTGACCTGTTGAAGCCGCTGCAGCTTCCTCGCACCCGGTCACCTGCGTGCTAGCATTTGCGCGTTCGGCCTCAAAAGCCCTATGCGCCCGTAGCTCAGTCGGATAGAGCAACGGCCTTCTACGCCGTGGGTCCCAGGTTCGAATCCTGGCGGGCGCGCCAACGTTTTCGGGGTAAACTTCACCCCGGGATGCGTAACGACGGCTTCGAGTATCGCGAGCAGATCGGTGCCGAGGCCGACGGCAGGCCGATCGAAGACTACCTCGCCCACCGCTACCGCCACAGCTCGCGCGCCGACTGGCTCGTACGCCTGAGCGAAGGGCGCATCCTGCTCGACTCGCAGCCTGCGGAGGCGGGTATGACGGTGCGCCGTGGCCAGTCGCTCGTCTGGCAGCGTCCACCCTGGGTGGAGCCGGAGGCCCCGCTCGACTACGAGGTGGTCCACGAAGACGAAGAGCTGGTCGCCGTCGACAAGCCGGCCGGCCTGCCGACGCTGCCGGGGGCCGGCTTCCTGCAGTCGACCCTGCTCTACCTCGTGCGGGCCCACGCCCCCGACGCCTACCCGCTGCACCGGCTGGGCCGCTGGACGTCGGGCCTGGTGCTGTTCGCCAAGACGGCCGGGGCACGCGCCGAGCTGACGCGGCAGTGGATGCAGCGGACGGTCGGCAAGTGCTACCGCGCCCTTGCCGCAGGCATTCCCGCGAAGCAGCGCTTCGTTATCACCGACCCGATCGGGCCGGTGCCGCACCCGCTGATCGGCAGCGTGCATGCGGCGACGGCGGACGGGCGGCCGGCGCGGACCCGCGCGGAAGTGGTCGAAGCCCGCGAGAGCTGCTTCCTCTGCGACGTCGAGATCGAGACGGGGCGGCCCCACCAGATCCGCATCCACCTCGCGGCGGCGGGCCACCCGCTGGTCGGGGATCCGCTCTACGCGATGGGCGGTCGGCCGCGGCCCGGCAGCCGCGTGCTGCCCGGGGATCCGGGGTACAAGCTGCATGCCTCGGAGCTGGCCGTGCGGCACCCCGGCTCGGGGATGCGGGTCACGCTCTCATGCCCGCCGCCCGAGGAACTGCGGGCCTCCTGACATCTCTGGCAGCGGGTTGGGCCCGGCGATATAATCGCCCGGCTTCCCGAGCGTGTGGCGAGTGTAGCTCAGTCGGTAGAGCTCCAGATTGTGGATCTGGCTGTCGTGGGTTCGAGTCCCATCACTCGCCCCAGATTCCTGCGCGTCAATCGTCCGCCAGCCGCCGGTCGAGTTTGCCGAAGAAGGCTGCCTCGTACACACCGACGGAACGGCACTCCGTCGGCTCGAGCGTCGAACGATCGACGAATGCAACGTCAAGCCTCACCAGGGCCTTCTTCTCGTAGCTGTTCACATAGACCGTGAAGACGGCCGGCAGCCAGCCTGAAGTCGGGTCCGTGCAGGCCATCGTTGACGCGGAGGTGATGCTCGGCTCGGTCGTCACGTACCGCGAGTCGGTGTCGATCGTCTCCAGCTCCCAGCCCAGGGTCTTGACGGTGCTCAGGACTCCGGCCCAGACGGTTTCGAAGTCCTCGGTGTAGACGCGCTCGCAATCGCGCGCCGGGGTCTCCTCGACCCGGGTCGCCAAACGCCCCTCAACGTAGGCCGACTGAGTGGGTAAACGCAGCTTCGTGACGGTTTCTCCGAGGTGGCCACTCGGTTCCCGGACGATGCGGGGCGCTTCATCGAACTCGAGGTACGACCGGTCCAGGATGACGACGTCCGCTCCCTTCTCTGCGACGGCCTCGCGGATCTTTCGCTCCTTCTTGTCCCGACCCCAAATGGTGGCGAGGCGGATTCGGACCTCGCCTTTCGGTTGGTATTCGAAGCGCGGCTCGGAGTAGAAAACGTAGATTCTCGCCAGATCTTCGTGCCGCTCGACTTTCTTGGGTTTCTTCGCGGGAGTCGTCGAGACGCTCGTGAGAACGAGGGTGAGCGTCGCCAGCAACAGCGTTAGTCCACTTTGCCGGTCAGGCTGGCCGGGAACGGTCCGCTTCATGAAGCTCACGATTCCTCCTCGCTGACTTGCGATTGTCTCGAACGATCCCGTGCGGTACACGATGCCTCTGGCTGCTCGTTCTCGGATGCTGGAGCACCGAAACCCGCGTTGGTATTTCCTGGCCACTCGCGCCGGTCCGAGCCAGCGCATCCAGCTAGTCCCGGATGTACGGAAGGCAGTAACGATTGGCGCAGTGGATGACCTTGAGCTGGCTATCGTCGGTGCCGTCGTAATAGACGATGATCGGCATTCCATCGGTGCCGATGGCCATGGCGACCTGGCTGTCCACCGACAGCATGCCGCCTCCTTCGACCTCCACGGCGTCGAGAGCCCAGGCCGGCATGGCCACCCAGGGGGGGGGGGCCGCTGCGTCCCCGGTGCCAGAACATCAGTTCCCCCTGAGCCGAGCCCGCCTGCTCGCGAACGTAGGCCATGATGGGGTGACCGTCGCGGCCCACCGCCAGTGCGACATGGCCCAGCCCGTCGGTCACGGCGCTCCATTCCTCTGCGACACATGAGTAAGTGATGAAGTATTCCGAGCCTGCGGTACCGGAGTACTGGATGCCACACTCACGAATTCCGAGGCCGCCGCCTTCCTGGATCTGCGCCGCGGTCAGCGGGCGGCCGTCCGTCGAGACGGCGAGGCCGGCGGGGCCGACGTACGGATCCGACCGGAAGCCTGCCGGAATCTCGCTGACCACCGCTCCGCAGCCCGCATCGTAGCAATGGGCGAGAAGCCACTCGCCTGATGCCTCCGACATGACCAGAGGATTGCCGTCGACGCCGATGGCGATCTGCGGCCAGTCTTCCCCGTGGAGTGGATTCGTGGTGTGCTCGGCGCAGTCGGAATCGTCACAGTGCACGACCCTCGTGCCGCCGTTCTTGTGAACCATCACGGGCATTCCGTCCGCACCGATGGCCAGCGACGGCCATCCGTCCGAGGGACCCAGGTCCCGTGGATCTGACCAGCAGCCCTGGCTACGGCAGTCGACCCAGAGCCGTGAGCTGCTGTGGTAGGCGACCAGCAGGCGCCCCGAGACGTCGAAGGCGATGGAGCCGAAACGCGCGCCGCCGTACGTCACGGGGAGGTCGAAAGTCGAGCAGCTCACGTTGGCACAAGGGACGACCCTGAGTTCATTGTTGGTGGAGTTGTAGTAACTGATCGTCGGCAGGCCGTCGACGCCGATGGCGATGTCGGGGTTCCAGCTTTCCGTATCCAGGACCGTGATGATGTGGCTCGGCCGGCCCGGAACGGTGGTCCCCGGCGGCCCCTCGGGGCCCTGGGGGCCGCTCGGTCCGGCGGCACCGGTCTGGCCCTGAGGTCCCGGCGGGCCTTGCGGCCCTTGCGGTCCGGTCGGTCCCGACGGCCCTGCGGGGCCTGCGGGCCCGGGCGTGCCGGGCGACCAGCTAGCCAGGCCGGAATCGTCCGAGGTCAGGACCAGTCCCGCCGCCGGCGAGCCGCCGGTGATGCGGACCTGGGAGGCGACGTGCAGGGTCCCATCCACCGTCAGGTCGCCCGCCTTGGTCTGGGCGCCGGAGGAGGTGTCGATGAACTCCTCGGCACTCTTGCCGTCCAGGTGGTCGGTGTTCAGCGCGTAGGCCGCCGCCATGATCTGCAGTCGCGGCATCAGCGTCTCGTCCAGTCCCGCCGGGTCGATGGTCACCGACATCCAGACCGCGTCGTGATCACGAAAGACCTCCGCCAGCGATCCGTAGATTCCGGGTCCCGAGCCGTCGGCCACGGTGCCGCCGCCCAGGGTCACGTTGAACAAGCCACCGACCACCGTCACCGCTTCGGGGCCGGTGTGGCCGTCCACGAGGATCTCGCTGCCACCGGTGGCAGCATCGTGGAACGCGAAGATCATGTCGAACGGCCCGTCAAGCGGGGCGCCTGAAGTGTCGCGCAGCACGCCCTGGTAGTTCAGCAGTGGATCGGGGCTGGCCTGCCCGTTCGGCATGTCGATGGATGCCAGCAGGGCCAGCAGAACAGGAAGCAAGATCCGGAGCGGGCCTTTCGGCAGCGTGGTTCGGGTCATGATCGGGATCCTCGTCATGGGCAGGGAAACGGGTTGGCCCGTTCGACGTCATTGCTGGCCCGGCCCTTGGTGCTTTCCTCGCGCAAGCGGTTGCGGGCGGTAACCAGGTAGAACAGCACCTCTCCGGAGACGGGCGTGGTGTCCTCGACGGTGAAGGGCTCCACCGGGTTCGGCAACCGGCACGAGCCGTAGGAGGGATCAAAGGGATTCGAGACCGTTCCCCGGTAGAGAGCGTAGTCGCCCACGGACCGGTCGGGATCCCAGACCAACTCGTCCGGGCCGGTGAAACGGAGGTCCCGCACTTCTATCGGGGGAGCGAGGCCCGCGACCAGCCC
>JBDHIK010000045.1:0-20276 GCA_039587475.1 Gemmatimonadota bacterium
AGATGTTGAACAGGATGGCCTTCACATTGGCATCCTGGGTGATGATGCGAAGCGCCGCGACGACCTTCTCCGGATTGGAACTGCCGCCGATATCGAGGAAATTGGCGGGCTCACCCCCGTAGTACTTCACCAGGTCCATGGTGGCCATGGCCAGGCCCGCCCCATTCACGACGCACCCGACATTGCCATCGAGCTTGATGAACGTCAGGCCGGCTTCCCGCGCCAGCACCTCCGAGGGCGCTTCCGCGCTATCGTCCCTGAGCCCGGCCAGGTCGGGCCGGCGATCCAGTTCATTGTCGTCCAGGACGAACTTGGCGTCCAACGCCAGGACCTCGCCCGTCGGGGTGGTGACCAGCGGGTTGATCTCCGCCAGCGACGCCCCGTTGGCCATGAAGGCCTGGTACAACTGCTCCATGATGCGCGCCGCAGCCCGCACCTGCCGCATGTCGTCATACAGAAAGAGCGCCAACCCCATGGACTGGTGCGGCAGCAGGCCAAAGCGCGGGTCCACCGGCAGCTTGCGGATCTTCTCCGGCGTGGTGGCCGCCACCTCCTCGATATCGATACCGCCCGCGGGACTGACCATCATCACCGGCCGTTGCGTCTCACGATCCATGATCATGCCGACGTATGCCTCCGAGGCGATGTCCATGGCCGGCACCACCATGACCTTGCGAACCGGCAGCCCCTTGATGGTCAACTGCAGAATGGACTCGGCGTGCTGGCGGGCCTCCTCGGGGGTGCCGGCCAGCTTGACCCCGCCGGCCTTCCCACGGCCACCAGCGTGCACCTGGGCCTTGACGACCACGGTGCCGCCGATCCGCCGGGCAATGGCCTCGACTTCGGCCGCGTCCGACGAGACCGCTCCTTCAGGCATGGGGATGCCCGCAGCGAGGAACAACTCGCGCGCCTGGTATTCATGAATGTTCACGACAGATTCCCTTCGATGGTTGTACCCGTTTCTCCTCTGAGAGCGGCGACGCCCGCTTCGAGATGCGCGATGATCGCGCGGCCACCACCTGAACGGACGAAGTCGATGGCGGCTTCGACCTTGGGACGCATGCCGCCTTCGTCCAGCTCTCCAGCGGCTATCAACGCTTCGGCCGCAGCCAGGTCCATGTGGCGCACCGCTTCGGCCGCAGGCGTCCCCCACCCTCGATACACGGCGTCGACGTTCGTCAGAATCACCAACGCCTCGGCTCCGAGGTCCCGCGCCAGCAGGGCCGCAACCCGATCCTTGTCGACCACGGCATCACGTCCGTCCAACTCGCTGCCGGTACGCACGACCGGCGGCCCGCCCCCACCGGCCGCGATGACGATGATCCCCTGACGCACCAAAGAGGCGACATCTCCAGACTCGACGACGCCGACCGGAACCGGGCTGGCCGCGAGTCGGCGGAACCGTCCATCGGCGTCGCGGCCAACCGACGCGCCCTCCGCCGCCAACATGGCGGCCTGATCGTCGGTCAGGGCCAGTCCGATCGGCTTGGTCGGGGCCGCCAGGCGCGGATCGTCCGGATCGATCAACGTCTGGGTGACCACCGTGAGGACCGGACGATCGATCCCGGCCTGCGCCAGACCGTTCTGGAGCGACTGCTGGATCATGTACCCGATCCACCCGGCCGTGGCCGCCACCAGGACACCGAGGGGGAGCGGCTCGACCAGATCGCGGGCCACCTCGTTGCGGACCAGCGCGTCTCCCACCTGAGGACCGTTGCCGTGGACCACGGCCAACGGCCAGCCTTCTCGCGCCAGATCCACCAGAGGGGCCACACTCTCCCTGGCGTGCCTGAACTGTGTCCCGATGGAGGTGCGGACGTCCGGAGGAGCGAGTGCGTTGCCCCCCAAGGCCACGACCACCGGCTTGGCCCGTAACATCGCGGCGTCGGTCGACATACAGCCGGGGAAGCTACCGCGGTCGGGAGACGCGAAGCAAGAGAAGACGCCAGACCGAACGCCGGGTCAATCGCCGCCGTGTCGCAACAGATCGCGCAGCGCGCCGAAAGCCCTTCCAAATGTCTCCCAGTCCCCCACTGCGAGCGCCGAATCGGCCAGGCGCATCCAGCGCCTGGCTTCGGCCATCGTGGATTCCGGCCCCTGACCCGGGGGCCTGGGGACCCCGTTTCCCGCAAGATTGCTCCACGCCTCCATGGGACTGCGCCCGGCTCCCAGGCGGTTGCCCGCAGCGAGGCTATACCAGGCAACCCTGGCCCGGGCCCCGTCGCGTATGGCGTAGGCCGGTGACTGAGCGATGAGACCGCCCCCGGACAATTGATACTGAACCGGGCCCGACTCCACTCGGGCCCCCTCCTGCCTGATCGAATCCCGGATCTGCTCGAACAACGGGAACCGGGACCATCGCTGATGCAGAATGGCCGGGGTCGGGCTGCCCAGCGCGCTGTCGAGAGACGCCAGATGGAGAAACGGCACCCCATCGAGCAAATAGCCCCGAAACAGCCCTCCCAGGCGTCGAGTACCACGTTCCTGGTAGGCCACCGTGAAGCCTGGCCGGCCGGAAGCGAGCCACCCTACGTCAACCCCGCCTGTCCGGGACGACCCGTCTCCAAGGTCCCTGATCGGGACGCCACCACCCCAGAGCCCCCCTGACAACGCCCGGCTCTGTACCGCCGCGAACTCTTCGCTATAGCGCAACTGGCTGAGGAGGGTCGGAGGGATGGCCGATGACGGCTTGACCATTCCCCCAGCGACATCCGCCCAAGTCGTTGCGACATCGTCTGTTTCGGGCAAGAGATAAAGTGATGTCTCACCTGTGGATGCCTCGATCACCGCCAGAAATCCGGGCCGCAGCTGGCGAACGAATCTCCCGGACCAAGACTGCCCTGTCACCCCGGGGAAGGTCTCCCCCATGATGAACCCCGACACCAACCAGTACAGGTTCTCTGAATCCCAGGCGGGTTGGGGGCTGGTCCAATGGGCGAACGGGGCCAGATGAGCCACTCGCGCCATTGGGTCCCGATGCCAGGCCAGCCGCCCGTCCCGTGGCACACCGCCGAGCAGTCGGGGGAGCTGCAGCCCCCAGGCCAGCACGGCCCGGCGCAGCCAGCTTCCCACCGGGTAGCCATCGCCGCCGGAAGACAGCCGATGGCGGGCCGCACCCGGCCAGTAGCCACCCGTGGCGGAGTCCAGGCTGACGAGCTGCTGGACCGACGGATATGCCACCGAATCTGCCGGCAGATAGGACATGGCATCACCGGCCGCGGTCGTGCGGTCCGCCACTACGGCGGATCCGGTGACGGCGCCTTCCGACCGGGACACCGTCAGCCATACGGCCCGTCGCGCACCCCCGAAGGTCAGCGACACCGGGACAGCGGCAATGAGGCTGGCCGAGTCCACTTCCACGAGTTGCCGGATGGCGGGGACCGACCACGGACTGGTCACGGGGTCCCCGGGGGGTACTGGGGCGCTGTGCGAGACCGGTTCCAGGACCAGGGACTCCAAACCGAACGCCAGGCGCTCCATGGACCTGCGGACGTCCTCAGGCACCGACTCGCGCTGGTCGTCCGCCATGCCGGGAAGCGCCACGCGGACGCCCAGCCAGGTGCCACTGAGGACGATCCAGGAGGCGAGGACCAGTGAATGCCGTGGTCGCAGCGCCCACAGCGCGGACAGCACGGCCGTTGCGAAGGCGGTCCCGGCCAGAACACTGCTCGAGGTCTTGCGGAACGCCCAGGCCCCGGCGCTTTCGGGACCGTGCAACCCGGCGACGACCTCGTACGGCAGCAGGACGCCGCTCCAGGCGATGCAGAGGGCCAAGGTGGCCAGAAGGAATCCCAGGTGGGCTCTGGCGTGGTTGGAAATGGCGGGGCGGTTGTCCATCCAGCGAATCGAACCAATGGCCGCGTACAGGAGCACCACCACGGCCATCCCCGTCACGACCAGCAGCAGCGCAAAGCTCCGAAGCGTTCGCCACCAGGGGAGTTGGGCCACGTATACGCCGAGATCGTTCCCCAGCAGTGGCTCCGTTACCCCATACTCCACGCCGTACCAGGCCAGAGCGAGGTTGGCCCACCAGTCTGCCGCGCCCAGTCCTGCCAGGAGGCCCAGAACGGCACCCAGGGCAACGGCGATGCCCAGCAGGAGGTTGGAGGTGACCGCCTCGCGGAACTCGAGGTTGGCGACGTACCGTGGCACCTGGACCAGGCCCAGGGCGCGATACACCATGAAGAGGTTGCCGATGAACCACGTGCTCGCCACCAGCACGGCGGCGCCATCGAGTACCAGGCGAAGCAGCTGGAACTGCAGAAGAAACGAGGCAGCATCCGACGAAATGGTACTGCCCCACCAGTAGTCGCTGAGGATCAGGCTGCCGCGCCGGCCCAGGAGGAGCAGGAGAACGATGGCGCCCCCCAACAGCGTGAGGGTGCGACCCCGTCCGGTCACCGGACTAGACCTCGACGCCCTGCCCGCGCAGCCACTGCAGGACGTCGTCCCGGTGGGTGTCGAGCGCCTGCTCCGTTGCGGCCTCGAACCGGAGGACGAGTACGGGTTGGGTGTTCGAGGCGCGCAGCAGACCCCATCCGTCGTCGTAGCGGATTCGGACCCCGTCGATGGTATCCACCTCGAACCTGTCGCCGAAATGAGCGGCGGCCCGCTCGACGATGCCGAACTTCTCGTCATCGGGGCAATCCACCCTGATCTCCGGCGTCACACACGTGTCCGGCACGTCCGCCAGGAGCGCAGCCAGTCCGCCCGGGCCACGGCTGACGATTTCCAGCAATCGCGCCGCGGCGAATACCGCGTCATCATATCCGTAGTAATCGCCGCCGAAGAAGACATGCCCGCTCATCTCCCCCGCCAGTGGAGCGTCGAGCGACTTCATCTTGGACTTGATGAGGGAATGGCCGGTCTTCCACATCACCGGGGTGGCTCCGGCGCGCTCCAGTTCCTGCGGGAGAATGTCGGAGCACTTGACGTCGAAGATGACGGGCGTCCCGACCCCAAAGCGCCGCACCGCGTCCTGGCCATACAGAATCAGCAGTTGATCCCCCCATCGGATGGTGCCATGCTCGTCCACGGCGCCGATACGGTCGCCGTCTCCGTCGAACGCGATGCCCAGCTCGGCACCCCGCCGCGCAACCTCGGCCTGAAGGTCGATCAGGTTCTCCGGCACGGTGGGATCGGGATGGTGGTTGGGAAAACTGCCGTCCGATTCGCAGAAGATCGCCGTGACGTCAGCCCCAACCGCTTTGAGAATATCGGTCGCGACCAGGCTCGCCACACCGTTCCCGCAGTCCACGACGACGCGCACCGGGCGCTGGAGGGTATGACGCTCCACGATGGCGTCCCGGTACCCGGCCAGCACCGAGCCGTCGGAGGCCTCACTCCCGTCTCCGCCGGATCGCAGCCGGTCCTCGGCGATGAGCCGATACAGTTCCTGAATGTCCTCCCCGTGCAACGAGCCCCCGGTCAGCACCATCTTGAACCCGTTGAACTCCGGAGGATTGTGGGATCCGGTGACCTGGATGCCTCCATCGGTCCCAAGGGAAGTGACCGCGAAGTACAGTGCCGGGGTGGGAACCATGCCCACGTCGACCACGCGAGCACCGGCGTCCACCAGGCCCTGGCGGAGACCGGCGGCCAGGGCCACACCCGATGGCCTGTTGTCGCGACCCACGGCCACGCTGGGGGCCCGGCCCAGCCTCTCGTGGGCCAGCGTCGCATAAGCCCGGCCGAGGGCGTGAGCCAGCTCAGGGGTCAGCTGTTCACCAACCAGGCCCCTGACGTCGTACTGGCGGAAGATCGACTGTGGAATCATGGCGCCGCCCTACTGGGTGGCGATGGGGAGTGTCTGCTCCAGAAGACTGGCCGAACTCTCCATCGCAAGGTCGATGAGATCGGGCGGCCAGATACCGAAGAGGAGAATGGCCACCACCGCCACGGCCAATACGCCCGCTGAGGCCCCCCAGACGATGATGGGCCGCCGTTCGACCCCGCTCTCCGGCTGGCGCATGTACATCGACATGATGACGGGCAGGTAGTAGCCGGCCGACACGACGCTCGCCAGCACCAGCACCAACGCCAGGACCCACTGCCCTTCCAGGAGCACCGAGGACAGGACCAGCCACTTGGCAATGAACCCGACCGTGCCCGGGAATCCAAGCAGCGACATCATGCAGACCGTCATGGCGAACGCCATCCAGGGTCGCTCGCTGGCCAGCCCGGCCAGGTCGTCGAGCCGTACGTCCCGCTCGCCACCACGTCCGATCATGGCCAGTAGCCCGAATGCCGCGAGCGTGGTCACGCCGTAGGCCAGGAGGTAGAGGAGGACGGCGGCGGCTCCCAGACGGGTACCTGGCCACACCGCCACCAGGAGGTAGCCGGCGTGTGCGATCGAGGAGTAGGCCAGCATTCGCTTGATGGTCGGTTGGCTCAGGGCCACGAAGTTCCCGGTGACCATCGTAAGGACCGCGAGTACGGCGATGATCGGCTGCCAGATATCCACAACCGGCGCCAGGCCCTGCATCAGGACCCGAACGAGAGCGACCATGGCCGCGGCCTTGACACCGGTCGCCATGAACGCCGCCACGGGGGTCGGCGCTCCGTCGTAGACGTCCGGCGCCCACATGTGGAACGGCACCGCAGACACCTTGAAGGCAAAGCCGATCAACAGGAGGCCGACGCCCAAGGCGGCCATCAGGCTCACGGAACCGCTGGACAGGCCGACACCGATCGCGACGATGCTCGTGGTACCCGTGGCGCCGTACAACAGCGCGATCCCGTACAGAAGGAAGGCCGACGCGAAGGCGCCCACGAGAAAATACTTGAGACCCGCCTCGGTGGACGCGCGGCTGCGACGGTCGAACGCTGCCAGGACGTACGCCGCCACCGACATGACTTCGAGGCCGAGAAAGACCACGATCAAATCGGCGGCTCCCCCCAGGAGCATCATGCCGGCCGTGGCCAGGAGCAGCAGGGCGTAGTACTCGGGGGCCAGCAGCTGCTCTCGTTCCATATATCCCAGGGACATGGCGACCGTGACCGCCCCGGCCACCAGAAACAGCGCGGCGCCTCCGTAGCGGTACGGGTCCAGCGCCATCATGTGCGGCAGCCCCTGCGAGGCGTAGTCGCCGATCCACAGATAGGAGAGGGCCAGGCCGCTGAGGATGATCCCCGCCAGGGCGACCCATCCCGCCAGGCGGCTCGCGCCTGGTTGTCCGTGGCGCCAGCCGGCCACGACCAGACAGAGGCACGCCGTCACCGTGATGATGATCTCCGGGAGGAGGCCCATGACGATATCGAGCGGCTGGAAGAGGTCGAGCGTGTTCACTTGGCGCCCTCCGGGGCGGAGCCGTTCGACCCGGTGCGCACCAGCGAGGTGGACGGGATGGTGGTTTCCACGTAGCGGGCGGCTGCCGCCTCCATGCGCCTGAGCACCGGCTTGGGATAGAGCCCCAGCCACAGCATCCCCACCATGAGGGGCAGGACGACCAGGTACTCCCGCATGTCGAGATCGCGACCCTCCAGCGCCTTGTTCTCTGGAGCCACCAACGGGTTGTAGATGATCCTCTGGACCGCCCACAGCATGTAGGCTGCGGCGAAGATGACCCCGGTCGTCGCGATCACCGTGGCCCAGGGGTGGGCCTCAAAGCTCCCCAGGAGGACGAGGAACTCGCCGACGAAGCCGCTCAGGCCCGGCAACCCGATGGAGGCCAGCGCGGCGACCGTCAGGGCGAGGCTGAACAGGGGCAGCACGCGAGCCAGGCCGCCGAAGTCCGCGAACAGTCGCGAGTGGCGCCGCTCATACAACATGCCCACCAGGAAGAACAGCGCCCCGGTGGCGAGGCCATGGCCGATCATGACCATGAGGGCGCCTTGCACGCTCTGCACCGTGGCGGCCCAGATACCGAGCACCGCAAAGCCCATGTGGCTCACCGAACTGTACGCCACCAGCCGTTTGGCGTCTGGTTGCACCATGGCCACCAGGGCGCCGTGGACGATCCCGATGACCGCCAGCGTCACGAACAACGCGCTCACGACCGGGCTCATGGCGACCTCGGGGAAGAACGGCACCGCGAACCGCAGAAAACCATAGGTGCCCATCTTGAGCAGCACCGCGGCCAGCAGCACACTGCCGGCGGTCGGCGCTTCGGTATGGGCGTCGGGGAGCCACGTGTGGAACGGGACCATCGGCACCTTGATGGCAAACGCCAACGCAAAGGCGGCGAAGTACCATGTGGCGTGATCCGTCAGGACGTCCGTGTGACTCAGGATGAAGGCGTACTCGAAGGACAGTATGCCGGTGGCGCCGGCGATCTCCCACACCATGAACAGCAGGGCGAAGAGCATCAGCAGCGAGCCGAACATCGTGTAGATGAAGAATTTGATGGCGGCGTACAGCCGGTTGGGGCCGCCCCACACACCGATGATGAAGTACATCGGGATGAGGATCAATTCCCAGAATACGTAGAACAGGAACAGATCGAGCGACACGAACACGCCGATCATCCCCGAAGTCATGACGAGCAGGAGCGCGTAGTACCCGCGCTCGGCCTTGGTGATGTAGCGCCAGCTCCCCAGCACGGCCAGCGGCATCATGCCGGTGCTGAGCAACACCATGAACAGGGAGATGCCGTCGATGCCGACCCGATAGTAGATGCCCCAGAACGACATCCAGGGGGCGGCCGTGACCATCTGCAGATTGCCGGAGGACGGGTCGAATGCCCACCACAGCCCCAGCGACAGCACGAACACGCCCGTGGAGACCCCCAGCGCAACCCGCTTGGCCTGTGCGGCCGGGGCCATCAGTATGGGGACGATGCCGGCCGTCGGCACCAGGAGCAGCGCCGGGATGATCCAGTTGGTGTAGCCGATCGATGCGAGGAAGTCCGTCATCTCGACCTCACCTGACCACGGCACGAAGGATGAACACGGCCCCGATCACGAACACCAGGACATAGAACCCCAACTGGCCGGTCTGGAGTCGACTCCCGATGAGGCCGATGACGCGCGACAGTCCGGCGGACCCGTTCACGAAACCGCCATCCACCACCCGGCTGTCCACACTCTTCCAGAGGAATCGCTCCGAGAAGGCCATCAGCGGGCGCACCACCGCCGCGTCGTACAGTTCGTCCACGTAGTACTTGTGATACAGCACGCGCCAGAGCCCCTCTTCCTCCGGCGCGTCCTCGGCCGCGACGATGGTCTGCCGCAGGGTCATCCGGTAGCCCGCCACCAGGCCCACCATCGCCACGAGAATCGCCACGGCGATGAGGACGTACTCCGTGGTTCCGTGAGGCAGCTCCGGCCGGAAGTAGAAATAGGCCTGCGCCATGACGGGCTGCAGCCATTCTTCCAGCCAGTGGTGACCCCCCGCCCAGGTGGGCCAATTGATGGCGCCGCCGACGATGGTCAGCAGGCCCAGGACCACCAGGGGACCGGTCATGATCCAGGGCGCCTCCCCGAGGTGCGACCGTGCCGCTTCCCTGGTACGGTTCGTTCCGTGGAAGGTCATGGCCATGAGGCGCGCCATGTAGAACGCGGTGAGGGCAGCGGTCACCATGCCGATGGCATAGTAGACGTAGTAGATGGGGTTGTCGTGGCCCCGTCCGAAGGTGTACGCGAGAATTTCGTCCTTGGAGAACAGACCCGACAGGGCCATCCCCGAAATGGCGATGGTGGCGATCCACATGAGGGTCCAGGTCCAGGGCATTGCGGTTCGGAGCCCGCCCATATTCCGCATGTCCTGGGCGTCATCGTGGGCATGCACCTGGTGGTAGGCGCGGTGCATGGCGTAAATCACGCTCCCGGATCCGAGAAACAGCAGGGCCTTGAAGAACGCATGGGTGATCAGATGAAAGATGCCGGCGGCGAACGCCCCGGTCCCCACGCCCAGAAACATGTACCCCAGCTGGGAGATGGTCGAGTAGGCCAACACCTTCTTGATGTCGTACTGCCGCAGCGCCATGGTGGCCGCGAACAGCGCGGTCAGCGCCCCGATGCCCGCCACGATGGTGCTCGACAGCGGGGCCATGGCGAACAGCACGCCCGTCCGCGCCACCAGGTAGACACCCGCCGTCACCATCGTGGCCGCGTGGATCAGGGCCGACACCGGAGTCGGGCCGGCCATGGCGTCGGGCAACCAGACGTACAGCGGGATCTGCGCGGACTTCCCGGTCGCGCCCAGGAACAGGAACAGCGTGATGGCGGTCACCATGGCACCACCGACCGGGACCGCTCCCGGCAGTCGCTGCAGCGCCGTTTCGTAATCCAGCGCGCCCACGGTGGACCAGATGAGGAACATGGCGATCAAGAATCCGAAATCGCCGATCCGGTTGACCAGGAACGCCTTCTTCCCGGCGTCCGCGTTGGCCTTGTCCTCGAACCAGAAGCCGATCAGGAGGTAGGAGCACAACCCGACGCCTTCCCACCCGATGAACATGACCGGAAAGCTCGAGCCGAGGACCAGGACGAGCATGAACGCCACGAACAGATTCAGGTAGGCGAAGTAGCGGGCATACCCGGGGTCCTCCCGCATGTAGCCCACGCTGAAGAGGTGAATGATGCTGCCGACACCCGTGACGACCAGCAACATGACGAGGGACAGCTGGTCCACCTGCAGCGCCAGGTCCACCTGGAGCTGCCCCACCGGCAGCCACGACCAGAGCGTCACCACGTAGGCCCCGGGATCCTGCATGAACTGGAACCCGAGGAACACCATCACCGACACCAGGAACGACAACACCAGCACGCCGACCCCGACCAGGGACACGACGGTTCCCTGGTGGCGTCGGGTCCACCCCGCGACCGGATCCGCCAGCTTTGCGGGCAGCAGCGGGCGCAGGCCCGTCGCCCAGAAGGCCAGCTTGGCGTTCACCACGAAGCCCAGCAGCGGCAGCGCGACCGTCAGCCACACCCACTTGGGGTGCAGGACCATCCATCGCGGGATGCTGTCGAGGAGGTCGGCCGCGGGACCGAAGAGAGAGAGGAGCATCAGCCGTGCAGGAGGTTGATGTTCTTGAGGTCAACGGAGTCCAGATGGCGGAACACGGCGATGATGATGGCCAGCCCCACGGCGGCTTCCGCCGCCGCCACGGTCATGACGAAGAACACCATGACCAGGCCGCCCACCCCATGATGCTGTGCCAGGGCCACGAACGACAGGTTGACGGCGTTGAGCATCAGTTCGACGCACATGAAGATGACGATGACATTGCGGCGAGCCAGAACACCGATGACCCCGATGCCAAACAGGATCGCCGACAACGTGAGCGCAGGGCCGAGCAGCATCACAATCTCCGTTTGGCCAGCACCACCGCGCCGACGATCGCCGTCAGCAGGAGCAAGCCGGTAATCTGAAAAGGGATCATGTAGGTCAGAAACATCGGTTCGGCCACCGCCCCGACCACGCCCCGGTCCGCCACCATTTCGCGCAGGCGCGGGCCTTCGGTCAGCACGGCTTCAGGAGGCAGATTCGTCGAGCCGGAGAGTTCCGCCGCGAGACGAGCCGGGCTGTAGTTGGCCACCTGAGCCATGCTGACGGTCAGGGCCCCGGCGACGAGCAGCGCCAGGCCCCAACTGAACACCCCGCGGCGATCGTCACGGCCCGACCCGAGATTCAGGAGCATGATGACGAACAGGAACAGCACCATGATGGCGCCGGCGTAGACCAGGACCTGCATCACGCCGATGAACTGCGCCTGGAGCAGGACGTAGATCCCCGCCAGCGACAACAGGACCGTGACGAGCCAGAAGGCGCCGGCGACCGGGTTGCGCTGGGTAACGCACATGATCGCCCCGAGAATGGCCGTCAAGGCGAAGACGTAGAAGACGAACTGCAGCACGGCTACTCACCCCTCGCGTCGACCGGATCCCACAGGGTCGAGACCGGGTGGGTCTGGGCCTGGAGGCGCTCCAGATCGTAGACGAACCGGGCACGCTCGTATTCGGCATTCTCGTAATGGACGCCGACGTGGATGGCCTCCTCTGGGCACACTTCCTGGCAGTAACCACAGAACACGCAGCGGAACTCGTCGATTTCGTAGATCAGCGGGTACCGGTGCCCGTGTTCGTCCTCGCCCGGCACCAGCTTGATACAGTTGGCGGGACAGATCTGGGGGCACAGGCCACAGGCGACACACTTGGACCGGCCTTCTTCGTCGGTGAGCATACGGTGCGTGCCGCGCCACCGCTGACTGATGGTCCAGTCGTCCTGGCTCTTCTCTTCCGGATACTGCATCGTCACGTTCGGTTGGCGCAGGTGTTTGAACGTGAGGCGCATGCCCTTGAGCGCGGCCCGGACGTAGCTCACTTCCGTCGTGGGGCGTTTGAGCACTTTGACGCCGATGGCCACTTACCCCTCCTCCCCAACGGGACCGGCACGGCGGCGCACCGAGCCCCGGATGATGAGCCCGCGGTCCAGCACGACGAACACCAGATAGGCCAGCACCACGTTGATTCCCGTATAGCACAGCGCCACCGTGACCGGGTCCGTGAGCCCGAGCATCCGTTCCACGATGTGGATGGCGATCGCCATCACCACGAGGTACACGGTGGCGAGCTCGATCATGAACTTCCAGCCCAGCGCCATGACCTGGTCGTACCGGAACCGCGGCAGCGTCCAGCGAATCCAGATGAAGAGCACGAGGAACGAGAACGTCTTGACGAAGAAAGCCGCCCCGGTAACCAGGACCACCAGGAGTGATCCGCCGGCATCATCCCAGGTCGTGAAGGGGATGTCCCAGCCACCGAGGAACAGCGTCGCCGTCATGGCCGCGATGGTCACCATGCTGGCGTATTCGGCAATGAAGAACATCGAGAACTTCATGGCGCTGTACTCGGCGTGATACCCCGCGACAAGCTCGGATTCGGCTTCGGGCATGTCGAACGGGAGCCGGTTGGTTTCGGCGAAGCCCGACACCAGAAAGACGAAGAACGACAGGAACAGCGGCAAGGCGTACCAGAGGGAGCCCTGCTGGTTGGCGATGATGGCACTGAACGCCACGTTGCCGGACAACAACAGCACCGGAATCAGCGCCAGCCCCATGGACAGCTCGTAGGACACCATCTGGGCGCTGGCCCGCAGGCCGCCGAGCATGCTGTACTTGCTGTTGGACGACCAGCCGGCGACCACGATGCCGTAGACACCCACCGAACTGATGGCCAGGATGAACAGGTAGCCGACCGGCAGGTCCGCCACCACCATCGGCATCAGGCCGTCATGCACGAAGCGCCCGGCGAGCGGGAGCGAGAAATCGAAGGTCACGGCCAGCGGGGCGGCAAACGGAATCACCCCGGACAGCAACATGGCCGGGATGAAGGCCATGGCCGGCGCCAGGTTGAACAGAATGGGATTGGCCCGCGCCGGGCGGACCTCCTCCTTCAGGATGTTCTTGACGCCGTCAGCCACCGGCTGCAGCAGACCGCCGGGCCCGGCCCGGTTGGGTCCCAGCCGATTCTGGATCCAGGCGGACAGCTTCCGCTCCAGCAGCGTCAACATGGCCACGCCGACCATGACCACCGAGAAGACCGCCAGCATCTTCACGACACTGAGAAGCAGGAATCCCTTCATCTCGGGAGTCATGCCTTGGCCCCCACCGCATCGCCGACGTCCAACGTGCGCCCGGCGAACCCGAGCGTCTGGTGCGACAGGCCATCCAGGGCGGGGACCGATGCACCGAGCATCACCAGCGCATCGTTGGCGGACGCCGGCGCGGTCTGCCCGTCGTCGAGACGGGCCAGTACCTCGGCCGCGACCCACCAGCCTGGCCGAGCCATGCCGGGGCCCGCCTTGGCCTGACGAATCACCTGCGCGCGGCCGTCCCGATTGACATAGGTGCCCTGCTCTTCCGCCATGTTGGTGAGCGGCAGCACCAGGTCGGCGTCATGGTACCCTTCCAGATCGATCGTCCCCATGACGACGACGGTACCGGCCGAACGAAGCCTCGTCATGGTCGCTTCGTCGAGCATTTCGTCCAGCACCACGACCACCTGCGCCTGCTCGGCCGCGGCCAGCGCCGTCTCCCACTCCGCGTCATACCCCACCAGGGCGGCCCCGGTCTGATTGGGAACCCGCTCACGTCGCAGGGCAAGATCTGGAATGCCCTCCAGCGGTCGCTCGTCACCGACGGGGACCCGGACGGCGGCCGTCCGGTCGAACCCGTGGAGCATGCGATAGACCAGTCCCAACGACTCGGTGGAGGCCCGACCGGAGGCGAGCACCACGGCGGATCCGGAGGCGCCATCGAGTGTCTCGGCGACCCGGTCGAGGGCACTGTCCCAGTCGACCGCCTGGAGGCGATCCCCCTCGCGAACCAACGGGGCTTCGATGCGATCTCCGCGGTTGAGCCAGCGGTAATCCGATCGTCCCACGTCACAGATGAAGTGCCGATTGACGTCCAGATTGGGCCGGGGGCGCAACCGCACGACCACATTGTCCCGGGTGTCGATCATGGTATTGCAGCCCTGCGAGCACCCGGAGCAGACGCTGGCGGTCTTGTCGAGGTCCCAGGCCCTGGCCTTGTGCAGGAAGTCCTTGGACACCAGCGACCCGACCGGACAGAGGTCGACGACATTGCCGGCCCAGGGATGATCCAGGGCCTGATCCGGGAAGATGCCGATGTAGGCCCGGTCGCCCCGTTCGGAAACGTTGAGCACCGGCTGCTGGGCCACGTCGTCCATGAACCGGACGCAGCGGGTGCAGAGGATACACCGATTGGGGATATACAGGACGTCCGGCCCGAAGTCCTCGACCGGGTTGAACCGCTTGGGGTAGTCCCGGTACCGGGTTCCGCTCCGGCCTTCCTGGAACACGAAATCCTGCAGCTCGCACTCGCCGGCCTGGTCGCAAATCGGGCAGTCCAGCGGGTGGTTGATCAGCAGCAGCTCGAGCACGCCCTCGCGCGCCTTCTTGGCCGACTCGCTGTCGACGTGCACCACCTGCCCCTCCGCCACCGTGGTCACGCAGGCCGGCATCAGCTTGGGCGCCTTCTCGACTTCGACGAGGCACATCCGGCACACGGCGGGCGACGGTAGAGAGGGATGGTAGCAGTAGTGCGGGACCAGCACCCCGGCCTGTTTGGCCGCTTCGATGATGGTCGTGCCGGCGGGGACCTGGATTTCGGCCCCATCGATGGTCACGGTGACGAGGGAGTCAGACATCGCGGTCAGTGGGTCGCCAGGGCCGGCTCGCGAGCCCCGGAGATGTAGTCGTCGAATTCGGAGCGGAACTTCTGAATACCGCTCACCACGGGCGCCGCGCACGAGTCACTCAGCACACAGATGGTCTTGCCGGTCATGTTGTCGGCCAGGTCCAGCAACAGCCCCATGTCGGCTTCCTTGCCGTCGCCGCGCAGAATGCGTTCGAGGATCTTGACCGTCCAGGCGGTCCCCTCACGGCATTGCGTGCATTGGGCGCAGGACTCGTGGGCGTAGAAGCGAGCCAGGCGCCAGATCTGATAGACCATGTCGGCGGAGTCGTCCATCACGATGACGCCACCGGACCCCAACATGGAGCCCCGCTCTGCCACGCCCTCGTAATCGAGCAGGCAGCCCTTGATGTCCTCGGCGTCCATGATGGGAACGGAGGAACCTCCGGGGATGACCGCTTTGAACGTCCGGCCCGGACGCATCCCCCCGGCCATGTCGAACAACAGGTCTTCCAGTGGAGTGCCCATGGTGACTTCGTAGTTGCCCGGCTTCTGAATGTGCCCACAGACGGAGAACAGTTTGGTGCCGGTGCTCTTCTCGTTGCCACGGCACAGCCCCTGATACCACTCGGCGCCACGGCTGAGGATGTGAGGCACCGCGGCGAGGGTCTCGACGTTGTTGACCGTCGTGGGAAGCCCGAACACGCCGGCCTGGGCCGGGAACGGCGGCTTGATGCGCGGGTTCCCGCGCCGGCCCTCCAGCGAGTTCATGAGGCCCGTCTCTTCGCCGCAGATGTACGCGCCGGCGCCGCGGTGCACGACGATATCCAGCCGCGGCCCGCTCCCCATCAACTGCTCACCCAGCACGCCATGCCGGTACGCCTCCTCCACCGCGTCGGCCATGATGGCCAATGGTTCGGTAAACTCGCCGCGGATGTAGATGTAGCAACGCTCGGCCCCAATGGCGTACGCCGCGATGGCGCAGCCCTCGATCAGGGCATGCGGCGTCCACCGCATGATCTCGCGGTCCTTGAACGTCCCCGGTTCGGATTCGTCGGCGTTGCAGACGAGGTAGTGCGCCTTGCCGCTGTCCTTGGGCATGAACGACCACTTGAGCCCGGTCGGGAAGCCCGCGCCGCCACGGCCTCGGAGACCGGACGCCTTGACGGTGTCGGTCACCTCGCCGGGGGCCATACCGACCGCCTGTTTCAGCGCCTGGTAGCCTCCCCGCTCGATCCAGCCTTCGTAGGTCCGGGCTCCCTCGTCTCCAAAGTACTGGGACAGCACGACCGTTTCGCCCACATGGGGCGGATGTGGGTATCCCATCAGGCGTACTCCGCCAGTATTCCCGGTACACGATCCGGGGTCACGTTCTCGATGAAATCATTGTTGACGAGAATGGGCGTCGGGAAGCCGCAGGCGCCGAGGCACTCCACTTCCTGCACGGTGAAACGTCCATCCGGACTGGTCCGGCCCAGTTCCTCACAACCCGTGGCCGACAGGATGGCCTCCATGACCGCTTCGGCACCGCACAATCCGCAGGGGCTGGTGGTGCACACCTGAATCACGTGTCGCCCGACCGGGTGCGTGTGATACATGGTATAGAAGGTGACCACGCCCTTCACATACGCCGGGGTGACGCCGATGACATCCGCGACCTCGGCCATGGCCTGTTGCGAAATCCAGCCGCGCGCCTCTTGTACCATCCACAGGGCCGGCAGCAGGCATGCCTGCTTGGTCGGGTACTTCTCGAACAGCGCCTCGAGCCGACCCATGGTCTCGCCCACGAAGACGGGCTCGTAGGTCTCGGGCGTCCCGGCTTCCGTCGTTCCGGTCATCGGTCGACCTCCCCCATCACGATGTCCACACTGGCATTGATGGCAATCACGTCGGACAGGAGCGAACCGACGCACAGTCGCGGCAAGGCCGCCAGGTTGATGAACGCGGGCGGGCGAATGCGCCAGCGTACCGGCTTGGCCGTGCCGTCGGACACGAGGTAGTACCCCAGTTCTCCCTTGGGGTTCTCCACGCCCATGTAGGCCTCACCCACGGGTGGCTTCACGCCTTCCATCACCTGCTTGAAGTGATAGATCATGGCTTCCATGTCCGTCATCGTTCGGGACTTGGGCGGCAGGATGACCCTGGGGTCGTCCACGTTGATGGGCCCCGGCTTCAGGCGGTCCAGGGCCTGTTCCAGAATACGCGTCGACTGGTACATCTCCTCCAGCCGGACGCGATAGCGGTCGTAGATGTCGCCGTGTTCCCCCACGGGAACGTCGAAGTCGTACGTCTCGTAGTCGAGGTAGGGCCGGTCCTTGCGGACGTCGTAGTCCACACCGGAAGCCCGTAACATGGGCCCGGACAGCGAGTAGTTGGTCGCCTCATCCCCCGAGATGACGCCGACGCCCTGGGTGCGGCCGATCCAGATGCCGTTGTTGCTGAACATGGCGTCGACTTCGTCCAGCACGTTCGGGAAGGTACGGCAGAACTCACGCAGGCCGTCCTCCCACCCCTCGGGGATGTCCGCCATGAGCCCGCCGACCCGCGTCATGCTGGTCGTCAGGCGGGCGCCGGTCCACGCCTCCTGCAGGTTGTAGATGCGTTCCCGTTCCTGGAACGACCACAGGAACGGCGTGAAAGCACCGAGATCGATACCCGTGGTGCCCAGCCAGACGATATGGGAGATGATCCGGCTCATCTCGCACGCGATGACGCGGAGGACGGTACACCGCTCGGTGATCTCGATCCCCATCAGCTTCTCGACCGCCAGCGCCAGGCAGACGTTGTTGGCCATCGGGGCCAGATAGTCCGTGCGGTCGGTCAGCGGGATGATCTGGTTGTAGTGGCGGTACTCGCCGAGCTTTTCGAATCCGGAGTGCAGGTACCCGACGTGTGGCTGCATGCGTACCACGGTCTCGCCGTCCAGTTCCACCACCAGGCGGAGGACACCGTGGGTCGCGGGGTGTTGGGGACCGATGTTCACGGTCATGCCCTCACCCTCGTGATCAGGCAACCCCACCCCGAGCGGGACCCGAGTGGGACGGCCCTGCGGATCGAGCCCGGTCGTGGCCAGCTCCATCTCCACGGTACGCGTGGTCATCCCTGGCCACCCTCCTGCTCCGGAAGCGCCGCTGCGCTCGGCGGGGCGTAGTGCTCCTCGGGAGCGAGCGACAGGGCCTGGCGCACCTGCTCGGCGCGGCTGAAGTGGCCCCGGAGCGGGAAGTCCTTCCGCAACGGATGTCCCTCGGCGTAGGTGTGCCACATGAGGATGCGCCGCAGATCGGGATGCCCCTTGAAGGTCACGCCGAACATGTCGTAGGCCTCGCGCTCCAGCCAGTCGGCGCCCTTCCACAGGTCGAACACGGAGTCGACCGTCAGGTCCCCCTGGGGATCGAGTTCCACTTTGACGCGGAGGTCGGCTCGTCGCTTCAGAGCCCGCAGCTGATAGACGACTTCCAGAAGTCGCTCCGGGTCCCGGTACTCGACCGCGGTGATGTCCGTCAGGTAGTCGAAACCTTGTTCCGGCTCATCCCTGAGCCAGGCAAGGATGTCGTGGGCCCGGCCCGGGCGCACGTAGACGATGGTATCTCCGCACACGACTTCAGCGCGCAGCACGGCGTCCCCGAAGACGTCACGCAGGGCGGCGACCGACGGCGAAAGCGCGGTCATCCCGAACGCGTCTGGTGCACGGAATTCCCGAACGGCTCGGCCAGCTCGTTGACCCGCTCAGGGGCGAGGAAGAGACCGTCCTCCCGCAGGGTGAACTCCTGTCGCAATCCACTGTCCGTCAGCGACTCACCCGAAATCTTCTTGTGCAGCATCAGAATGCCGTACAGCAGTCCCTCCGGTCGCGGCGGGCACCCCGGGACGTAGACGTCCACCGGAATGATCGTGTCGATGCCCTGCACCATGGCGTAGTTGTCGAAAATGCCACCGGAGGAGGCGCAGGCACCCATGGAAATAGCCCACTTGGGCTGCGGCATCTGGTCCCAGATGCGCCGGATGATGGGTGCCAGCTTGAACGGGAGCCGGCCGGCGCAGATGAGGACGTCGGCCTGGCGAGGGGAGAAACTCATCCGTTCCATACCGAACCGCGCCAGGTCGTACCGGGACGCGGCGGACGCCATGAACTCGATGGCACAGCAGGCCGTTCCAAAGGGCATGGGCCAGAGCGACTTGGTCCGCGCCAGATTGACGAGATAGTCGAGCTTGGTCGTCACCCAGTTGGGTGATATCTCCGAAACGACCGCCTGGTCCTCCGCACTCACGCCCATTCCAGTGCCCCTCGCTTCCAGGCATAGACGAACCCGACCGATAGCACGGCCAAGAAGAAGCCCATGGCGGCAAGCAGGTAGCCCGAGTGTTCCGGCAGCTGCCTGAACGCCACGGCCCACGGCACCATGAAGACGACTTCAATGTCGAAGATGATGAAGAGCATGGCCACCAGATAGAACTTGACCGAGAAACGGTCGCGCGAGTCTCCCAGCGCCGGGACGCCGGACTCGTAGGCCTGGCCTTTGGTGGGGGTGTGGCGGTGGGTCGACAGGACGTGGGACAGTCCGATCATCAGGACCGCATTGGCAACCACGAACAGGACCAGCACCAAGAGCGGGATGTATGGCTGCAGCATGGCTCGCAATCGTGAAAAATTTCACTAAGGCGACGGGAATTGTAACCGGGCCCCAGGTGGAGTTCAAGCCTCTATTTGCGTTTCTGACACACAGTTACGTCACGTGATTATATTGCCCACCGGACCGGCGCCACCGCCCGGCTCGACAACCTCACACAGACCCCCGAAATCGCCATGTCGATCAAATCCGACCGCTGGATCCGCCGCATGTCACTGGCCCACGCGATGATCGAGCCGTTTGTCGAAGAACAGGTCCGCGAGGGCACCATCTCCTACGGTGTGTCGTCCTACGGGTACGACATGCGCGTGGCGCCGGATTTCAAGATCTTCACCAACGCCCTCTCGGCCGTGGTCGATCCGAAAGCGTTCGACGATCGGAGTTTCGTGGAGGTCACCAGCGACGTCTGCATCGTGCCACCCAACAGCTTTGCCCTGGCGCGCTCGGTGGAGTACTTCCGGATTCCCCGCAACGTCCTGACGATTTGCGTGGGGAAGTCGACGTACGCCCGCTGCGGGATCATCACCAACGTGACCCCGTTCGA
>JBDHIK010000046.1:0-20213 GCA_039587475.1 Gemmatimonadota bacterium
GACAGTTTGGCGAGGAGCCTCGCTTCACGCAGGAAGCGCGCTTCCATGGCAGCCGTGGCCAATTCGGGGCGGAGCACCTTGACCGCGACGCGGCTTTGCAGCGTCGCGTGCTGGCCCTCGAACACGATCCCCATGCCCCCCTCCGCGATCTGCCGTTGGAGGACGTACTGTGGAGGCAAGGCCTGGGTCAGGCGCTCGAAGATGCTGGCCATCCGACTCCTGGATGCAGGACCGTTCGGTCCGATTGTGCCAGGATGCTTCCCGCTTCCGCCCGCGTCAACCCGGGGCCGACCCTACATATCCGACTCGTCTGTTGTGGATTCCATCTTCCAGAACCCGATGCCGCCTGGCTGCAGTTGCACCCGGGTGCTGGCTACCCGGGTGCGTGACACGAGATCGATGACGTCGACCGTACCAGGATCTGCCCCGATGGATTCGTTGGAAACGAACGCGTACTTGGAATCGGGTGTGATCACCACGCCGTGGGTCACCGGCCGTGTCGCGGGGACCCGTGTCTCTTCGCCGGTGTCCAGGGCGATGACGGAGACCGCCTGGGCGCCCTTGAGGGTGGTGACGAGGAAGCGGCCGTCCGGGCTGACGTCGGCGTTGTAGGGCGCCTTGCCGGTGGGGAACACCCGGGTGATGGTGAGTGATTCCCGCGCGATCTCGAGAATCTCGTCACGACCGTTGCATGGCACGTACACGTGCCCGCCGTCGGGCGCCACCGCCACCCAGGTCGGCTTGCAGGATTCGTCCACCATGTGCATGCCCGTGGTCTCGAGCGGGAGCAGCGACTCGTCGCCGCGGGTGAGACGCAGCCGCCGCTCCACCGTCAAGGTGCCCGTGGAGATCTCCACGAGCTGGTCACTCATCATGCAGGTGGAATAGTGGTGCAGGCCGTCCGGGCTCAATCGGCTGCCGTGCGGCATGACGCACGTGGTGATCTTCGTCGCCTCGTCCATGAACGGGGTGAAGACGGCGGAGATGCTGCTCGGGACCCGCTGGCCGTGCAGGTTGAAGTTGGCCGCGAACAGCATGGAACCGTCGCCGCTGATGGCCATCGTGGCGGGGAACAGCCCGACGGTCGTCGAGTCCACCAGTTCATCGCTGCCGGTCCGGAAGCGCCACACCATGCCGTAGGGCGTCCCGTGCGCCAGCGACACGTACCAGAAGTCCCCTGCCGGAGACACGGTCAGCCCGTGGGCGCCGTCGAGGTCCGCCGGTGCGATGCCGACCGGAATGGTGGTCTCCTCCTCGGCGCCATCAGCATCGAACCGGACCCGGGACACCAGGTCGGAGGACTCGTTGGCGACGTAGACCCAATAGGAGCTCTGCGGGACCTCGGTACCGCCTTGGGCTTGCGCCGTTCCCGGCAGGGAGAATCCTGCCAGCAGCAGCACCGATGCGCCCAGAAGCCCGTGAATGGTCACGGCGTCGGCGGTTCCGGCCGGCGGTGTTCCAGGATCCAGAGCCCGCTGTTCATGTCCGAGACGAACACCTTCCCCTTGAACGGTTGTGGACCCCAGGCCATGGGTGCGTTCGCCGTCACGGATTCGTCATCTGCTCCCGAGGTCAGGAGCCAGCCGATCTGCCGACCCTGGGCGTACAGGTCGCCACGCAACTCGCCGGACACGTCGACGATCCGCAGACCTCCCTGGTAATACGCGATGTAGAGCGTTTCGTTCTCGACCCAGATGTTGTGGGCGCCCGCCTCGGGGACCTCGAACTTGGCCACCTCCCTGGGCGCGGCGATGTCCGAAACGTCGATGACGTGGATGTAGCCGCGCGGTCCGTTGGTACATTCGGCGCACCCGAAGATCTCGTCGCCCACGAAGACATAGTCCCGGTCCCGCCAGGCCACGTGGGTGTTGCCCATGCCGTAGGCGATGCGCGAGACCTCGACCGGCTGCGTGGCGGTGCCACCGTGGGTACCGGCTCCTGCGTCCAGGATCACCAGGCCGTCGTCCCAATAGGAAAGGTAGAGATAGCCCCGGTCGTCGCCCCAGATGTCGTGCAGGCTCTTGTCGGTTTCCCCCGGCCGCAGTTCCCACTGACCCACATGTCGGGGGTTGGCCGGGTCCTCCATGTCGACGATGTCCATCCAGTTGCGGCCGTCGTTCACCCCGTACACGATGCTGCCGACGATCCACGTGTTGTGCATGCCGCTGGTCATGCCCTCGGTCAGCTCCGCCTGAATGGTCGGATGGGCCGGGTTGGTGATGTCCAGGACGACGAGGCCGTTCTGGCGGTCGGAGGCGCCTTCACGCGTGATGATGGCCCAGGTGGCAGCATCGTTGACCTTGACGTCGTTGACCACCCGGGCATCCACCACCACGGAATCGGTGAGTTCCGGATTCGCGGGGTCGGTCACGTCCCAGACGAACATCTTCTGGCCGCCACCCTGCGCGTGGGTGCCGGTGTAGGCGTAGTCCCGGAAGTTCAGTCCAGTGAACACCCACAGGTCGCTGGTGGCCACGTGATCGACCGGCCCGCGTCCCACGACCCGGACGGGGGAAGACGCTGGACGAGCCGACGCTTCGACGATGGCCTCGGATGCCATCCCGCCGGTGCTGACGACGGCGCGGTAGGCGCCCGGGTTCCACGCGACGAAGGTGCCGTCCTCGAACATCTCGGCGCCTGCGGAGTCGATCCCGAACGCGGAATAGGACAGCGCCGCGCCCTCGACTGGATTGCCCTTGCGGTCCAGGGCCGTGACGTCGAACCGCACCACGTCTCCCGTTCGCGTCCGGGTGGTCGCCGGGGAGATTGCCAGTTCGCGTATCGGGTTCTTGACGACCCGGAAGGTATAGGGCAGGGTAGCGTCGTTGTCCGTTCTGGCAACGAGATGCGCATCCCCGTCCTTCAGCAGGGTGACGACGCCGGTGCTCGTGACGGACGCCACATCGGGTGTCTCACTCCACCATTCGACGGTGGCCGTTCCATGCACGGTCTGCTGCCCCGTCATGGCTCTGGCAACCAGCTTGTAGGTCGTGCCGGCGTAGGGGACATAGTCCACCGGATCGATCTCGATGTGGTCCACCGGCCAGTCCGCCACCTCGATGGCCACCGTGCCGATCTCCTTCACGCCTGCCGTCCCCCGAAAACTTCCATCTGACTCATTGACCCGAACGACGAGGATCGGTGTGGTGGCGCCGGGCCCGTTGGCGCGCACCAGAAAGGTCCCATCGCTCCGCTGGCGCCCTACCTGCGGACCGACGACGCTCTGGTCGGGCGAGAACATGAACGCCAGTGCACCCGTGACTTCATTGCCGTCCTCATCGAGCAGCATGACCTTGACCACCGCGGAATCACCACGCGTCAGTCCGATCTCACCGGCCTCGAACTGTGCCCGGACCACGAGAGCGCCCTTTTCCGCCTGTTCGGGCGTGACCGGGGGGAGCTGGGCCAGTAGCGGGCGCGCAGCGAAAACGGACAGCAGGAAGATGACAGAGAGGAGTCTCGACATGGGCCAACCCTTCAGGGACGGGAACGCTCGACGAAGCCTGAAAGGTAGCGGCGGCTGAGCCGATACCAAACGGAACCCAGGTAGGGCTAGGGGCGGCTCGAGGGACTCTCCGGGCCCCGGACCGAGGCCCCGAACCAGGTCCCTGACCCCGCCAGCACGACGGCGACGCTCAAGGTCACGACGATCGTGATGCCGCCGGGGAGGCCGAGCAGAGTACCGAGACGCTCAGCGAGTCTGCCGAGTCCACCACCGGGGGCGGCGAGGCCCAACAGGGCACTCCACCCGACGACTGCCGCGACGATGGAGTGGACCACCGGGCGCGCGACATCGCGCCCGGCCCACCAACCCCACAGGACGCCGGTGGCGGCGACGCCCCACCACCCCACCGCGGCTGTCACCATTGCGAAGGCCGTCGCCAGGAGGACGATTCGTATCGGCCAGACGCTCATCGGTCCGACTCCGGCACCAGGAGGAGACGCGTGCGGCCCACGAGCCCCTCAAGGTCGGCCGGGTTGGTAGGGAAATGGACGGGTTCCAGTCGTCCCGAAGACCAGTCCTCGAGCCGGTCGGTATACCTGGCGCTTGCCGGATTGCCGGATTGGCCCCCCGGATAGGTGGTCCAGGCACGAACCGTATCCCCCAGTTCCACGACCATGCGCCAGCTCGCTCCATGCGACCCTCGCAGTCCCATGGGGCTCAGCGTACTCGGCCCTCCATTGTTGAACACGCCGGTGACGCCGAACCCCGGTAGGCGCAGGAGGTGATCGATCGAGAACCGACGCACCCGGGACCATTGCCACTCATCCCCCGGAGGACCGTGGGCCTCAACCGTCCGCCCCCACCCTGCGGCCAACGCGGCTTGCAGGATGTCGTCTCTCGTCTCCGCGTTGGGGGTTGCTCGATCATCCCACCACGGGTTCTGTGGCTGCGTCATGAGCCACGCCGTCGTGGCTTCAGGGGGGGTGTAGATCAGGGTGCCGTCATCACGCAACTCATCCCACAGTCGGCGGCGGATTTCGGTCATCACCATCTCGAAGAGAATCGGTGCCTCGGCTTCCGCCGTATAGCGGCCATCCCAGGCCGCCAGCATCTCGCCCGCCGCCCCGGCGACGCTATCGGGGGCCAATCGGGCCGCTACGACCAGGTACGAGGCAAAATGCCGCGCCCTTGGACTCGACGGGTCCGTCTGGAGGCGCCGCATGTCCTCCACCGAGACCGTGGAGTCCTGGCGCAGCACCTCGTTGATGCGCATGGCCCGCCAGGGGGTCGGCCAGCGGCGCCCCCAATATGTCGAGTCGACGCCGGGATCCACCGGCTGCTGGTTGGCTGACGCCAGAAAGCCCTGCGCCGGAGCGATGGCGAAGGGCAGCCGGTCGGTCGGATAGGTCCCCGTCCAGTCGCTCGAGGAAGTGGTGCCGTCCCAGATGAAGCGATAGGGACTTGGGCGGCGCGGCACCTGGCCCAGGGATCGGACGGCGATACGGCCCGTTCGATCTGCCACCAGGCCGTTCTGTGACGGGACATCGTACGCCTCGCTGGCACGGAGCCAGTCGTCGACGGTCGTCGCGGTGTTGAGGCCGCCCACCGCCCTGACCGTTCCACTGGACTCGAGGGCGAGCCACCGCATCGACAACCATCCCCGATCATCCCGAAACAGCGGGCCTCGATGCGACGTGAGGATGGTGTCCCGAGCGATGACGTTGCCAAGACGGTCCCGATATGTCTCGACGGTTCGCTCCACCGCCACCCAGCCGCCGTCGAGTTGTGTTGCCCCCGGCGCCTCGGGGATGTCGACGGTCTCCCGGTAGTAGTCGATGACGTCCGCCGAGTTGTTGGTAAACGACCAGGCCACGTCCCGGTTGAATCCAACCACGATCGCCGGAACGCCGAGGAGAGTGGCGCCGTAGACGTCCAGCATGTCCGGCACGTTCAAGTGTGCCTCGTACCAGATGGCCGGCAGGGTGAGCTGGAGATGGGGATCCCCGGCCAGCAGGGTGGCGCCGGATGCCGATCGGGTCGGGGCCACCGCCCAGTTGTTGCTCCCGACCGCCCGTTCGAATTCTCGATCAGGACCGAGGGCGAATCCCGGGTCGCCCGTCGACAGAGCGGGCCGCTCGGCCACCGGCGTGGCGGGCGCAGGGAGATCGACAGGATCGAATCGGGGGCCTCCCGACCCGTTGGGTACGATGGGTTCCTGGATGGCGCTGTTCCGTGGGATCAACGCACGCGCGGCCTCTTCGCCTACCAGAGCCGCAATGCGTTCGAAGCGGCGATCGTGGGTCGAGAACGAGAGGGTCCAGCTCATTCGCTTGAGGAGGTACAGCGAGTACTCTGGACGCCAACGCCCGGGTGCGACCTGAAGCAGATGATACTCCAGGGGGTACCGTGCCTTGGTGAGCCGGTCGATCCAGGCATTGACGCCCTCGGCGAAGGCTTCCATGCTCGCCACCGCTTCGGGCGCCGTCGCCCGAAGCGCCTGGTATTCCCGGTCGGCCGACCGGGACAGGCCCAGACGGCGCATTCCCCGGTCCGCGTCGAGCGCCACCGGGCCGGCCCACTCCGTCAGGCGGCCCGCTGTCGCTCTCGCCTGCAGCTCCAGTTGGAACAGACGGTCTCGAGCCACTACATAGCCCAGTGCCCGCTGGGCGTCCGCAGGCGCCCTGGCGAACACGTGGGGCACACCACGGTCGTCGTACACGACGACCACGCTGTCACTGAGGGTGGGAATGCCGGCTTGTACCTCAGCTGGAGCGCGGGCCATCCGTGCCGCGGCCCAGATGCCATGAACCGGGTCGAGCAGTGGTCCTACCGCCGGCACAGACCCCCAGGGTCGTGACAGGCCGAAGAGGACGACAGCCAGAAGCGTCAGAGAACCCAGGCGCTGGACGGGAAGAGGCATATGGCGAATGTGCCGTGCCTCGTTCGCTGCTGTCAACGAGTGGCGAATCAGTCGAGGCGCCGGAGGGTGGCTCTGCGATTGCGGGCTCGGCCCTCGGCCGTGTCGTTGGAGGCGATGGGGCGGTCGGACCCGTAGCCCATGGCCGTCAGGCGAGTGGGTGACACACCGAAACCGGACAGGGCATCCCTGACGGCTTCGGCCCGCGCTTGTGACAGGGCACGGTTGAATGCGTCCGGGCCGGAGCTGTCCGCATGTCCTTCGATTTGGTAGCCCTCTTGGGGGAGGTCGGCCAGGGAATCGGCCAGGTGCCTGAGGGCTTCTCGTGTCGCGGCCGACAGGGTCGCCAGGTTGAGGGGGAAGTAGGCGATCTCCCGCACACGGGGCACGGGCGGAAGGGGACAGCCGGTGTCGTCGACCAGTGTGCTTGGTGGCGTCGCCGCACACTGGTCCAGGTCGTCCGAAACGCCGTCGCCGTCGCTGTCGGGAATGACGGTACACCCCGCCGGATCGACCATGACCCCCGCCGGGGTGTCGAGACAGGCGTCCCGGTCATCGAACACGCCGTCGTTGTCCACGTCGAGTGGACAACCGTTCTGGTCGATGCGCTCCCCCCTGGGAGTGTCGGCGCAGAGATCCAGCGGGTCCAGGACTCCGTCAAAGTCGCTGTCCGATGGCAGGGCACAGCCGGTAACATCAACAACGGCTCCCGGACTTGTCTCCGGGCAGCGGTCGAGCGTGTCGTCGACACCGTCTCCGTCACTGTCACGACGCGCTTGTGGCCCCAGGAAGAAGGACAGCCCGGCCGTCACTCCGAAGTTGATGCTGCGATCGTTGCCGATCGGCGATTGAGAGTAGAAGTCGGCGCGGCTGTCCAACCGGACGGCCAGGCGCTTCGTCACCAGAAACCGCAATCCGGCCAGCGCGCTGAATCCGTCGGCGGAGACGTTCGCCGTCTCACCGTATTCGGTATGGACGTATCCGGGCCCGAGAATGATGTCGAGGTCGTCGTTCACCGGCAGGTGGAACAGCGCGAAGAGGGAGATCGGCACGTACGGAATCGACTGCCCGATGGTGTCCCTCAACTGCGCCCATGAGGCGGAGGCCTCCAGTGACAACTTGGGCCGCAGAAACACGCCGACCCGGGCCCCGGCCCCGGTGGCGTTGTCAATCTGGAAACTGCTGTCGAACCAGTTGACCTGGACGTACCCGCCGGCTTCGACCGCCCCGGCGCGGTGCTGGCCGGCGGCGGAGGTCGTACCGGCGGCCGCCACGGCACAGGCCAGACAACCGGATCGTACCAGAGACGGGTACCAGGCCATCGATTCTCCTGCAACAGATGTCGGACGGGATCGATTCCTATAATACACCGCCCCGGGGGGCGGCACGAGGCGCCACCAGGCACGGCGCGGCCCCGTCAGGGGCGGTGCCGCCGAACCCAGAAACGCTGTACCGGGATGCCCGCGACGATGAGGACGGTGCCAATCAGGGCGTTGCTCGGGTTGGAGACCACCGACCCGACGACCACGTACAGGGCCGCCAGGACGAAGAGGCCGGGAAGGACCGGGTACCAAGGGACCCGGAATCCCGATGACGGCGGTGCGGGATGCCGGTGGTCGCGTGCCCGGAATACGAACAGCGTCGCGACCGTGGCGCCGAAGAAGATCCAGTCGCCGAACACGACGTAGTCCAGCAGGGCGCCGTACGTGTTGGTCGCGGTCAACAGGATGGCCCAACCGGCCTGGAACACGATGCCCGCGGTTGGTGTTCGGTAGCGAGGGTGCAGATGGGAAAGACGAGGGGGCAGTTGTCCTGCGGCCGCCATGGCTTGAAAGACCCTCGGGGTGACCAACAGCACCAGGTCGAGGAAGCCGAATGTCGACACCACGATGCCAGCGGAAATGATTGTCTGCCCGGCTCTTCCCAGTACCGCTCCCATGGTCTCAGCGGCGGGAGCGCTGCTCGCGGCCAGCCCGACAGGCCCCAGGGCCCAGAGGTAGGCGATGTTCACCAGGAGGTAGATGGTGACGACGATGGCAATGCCGACCAGGAGTGCTCTGGGAATGGTCCGCGCGGCGTCGGTGATTTCGTCCGCGAGGAAGTTCAGCTGTTGCCAGCCCCCGAAAGCGAACAGCACTGGCCCCAGTCCCGCGGCCAGTATCAGGATACTGCTGCCCGACCGAGGGGCGGCCGCCACCGCGTCGAACGGTGCGCTGGGCTCGGTGCCGACATACACCAGCCCCAGGATGGCGAGAGCTGCCAGAGGAACCAGCTTCAAGACCACGAAGACGTTCTGGGTCACGGCGCCCGGGACGACCCCGCGATAATTGACTGCGGCCAGGCAGACGATGGCGCCGATGGCCAGTGGTTGGGCCCAGGCCGTGGGTAGGCCGAACAAGGCCACGCTGTAGTTGGCGAAGATCATTGCCACGGCTGCGGTCGCGCCGGTACCGATGACGAGCAGCAGGGTCCAACCGAACAGGAACGCCGGCAACGGGCCGAACGCCTCTCGGAGATAGACATAGCTCCCACCGGCATGAGGCAGCCGGGCCGCGAGTTCGGCGAAGCAGAGGGCGCCGATGAGGGCGATGATGCCTCCCAAGCCCCAAGCGCCCAGGATCAGCTCCGGTCGCTCCACCCGCGAGGCGACTTCGGCCGGATTGAGGAAGATCCCCGCGCCGATGATGCCGCCCACGACGATCATCGTTGCGGAGAAGGATCCGAGCCGCCGGGCGTATTGGAGTGGAGCGGACACCGAGTTTTTACCTGCCTGGAGGGAAGAGTTGGACCGCGGATCCGACCGCCAGGGCCGCGTGAACGGGCTGGTCCTCCGAGAGGAATGCCCAGTCCGAGCCATACAGGCCGGCAAAGTCGATGACATGATCCAGCGATCGGATCGATCGAAAGGCCCAGTCGGGATGTTCCACGCGATAGGGGATCACCTCACCGGAACGGTTGACCCCGAATCCCCAGCGATACTGCGTGAATCGATCGAGGGAGGAGGCGTCGGGCGGGCGCTCGGACGTCTGCGTGGCGGTGACCCGGATGAATTGGTCGGCTCGGTGGTGCCTCCAGCGGTGTTCGACCGTCAACGCCCCTCCGGCCCCGGCGGTGTGGCTGTGAATGTCGAGTGTATGATACGGCTCGTTGAACTTGAGCCGGGCAAGGAGGGCGATGACCCGGCTGGGGACATGCTCGCGGATGTACGTCACGCCCCGGCGGTCGCCTTGACGAACGTAAGTACGCAGGTTCAACTGAGTGAAGTTGACGTATCCCGGCACGCGACGGCCCTTGATGCGGGTGTCCTGGAAATCGAATGCCACCAGACTCACGTGGGGGTGGTGGTCCCACTCGTCCAACTCCAGCCGGTCGTGAACCACGCGGCGCAACAACTCACGCGGTGCATGGAACGTCAAGACGATAGGGTTGGACCACCGCGCGGTCATGAATGGCCGGCGGCGCTCGATGAAGGGGGGGGCGATCTCCGCCGATCCGGTCACGGGGCGTCTTCCGGCCGCGGGTGCAAAGGGGCATCCCACATTCTGTAGTAGGGTTACCCACGGCATTGTGTGAATGCAAGCAATTCTTCGCGCCGTACGACGGCGCATGCGGCGGTTCCGCTATCGGTTCCAGCCGGCGGCGTCCATTATCTACGATGCCAAGGCGCCCGTCGTTCCCGAGGGCAACCCGGTCGATTCCGACCGGGCCCGGAAAGTCCTGGCCTTTCTGGCGGATGAAGGCCTGGTGCGGACGTCACAGGTCATCGAACCTCGACCGGTCTCGATGGCGAACCTGCGTCGCGTTCATACCGACGACTACCTCGATTCCGTAACGGATCCAGGGACCCTCGAGGGGATCTTCGGCGCGCCCATCGACCCACAACACATCGAAGACACGCTGGACATGCACCGCCGCATGACGGGCGGCACCATCCAAGCGACCCGACTTGCCCTGCGGACCGGTCGACCGGCGGTCAATCTCGGCGGTGGTTTCCACCATGCTTCGCCTGACCGGGGCTTGGGGTTCTGTGTCTACAACGACATTGCGGTGGCCATCAGGCGCCTCCGGGCCCGTGGGTTTGACGCGCCGGTGCTTGTGGTGGACCTCGACCTCCATGACGGCAACGGTACACGGGTCGTCTTTGCGGACGACCCGAGCGTGTACACCTTTTCAATCCACAACACGACCTGGGACGATCGACCTGCCATCGCCTCGACCGCACTCGCCATGGGAACGGCCGTCGAAGACGAAACCTATCTTGGGGCCCTGCGTGAGGTGCTTCCGCCGGTCCTGATAGAGCAGGCACCGGAGCTGGTCATGTACGTCGCCGGGACCGATGTCGCCGCAGACGACACGATGGGAGATTGGAAGATCACATCCGACGGCATGCTGGCGCGTGATCGTTTCGTGATCGAGGCGGTCCGGAACCTGGCGCCTGGTGCCGCCGTGGCGATCGTGCTGGGCGGCGGTTATGGGCCCAAGGCATGGCGCTACTCTGCCCGGTTTCTGTCATGGCTCATGACCGGCCACGCGCTGGAGCCTGCCGAGGCAGCGTTCCACGCCATGCCGAGGCTCGCGGCCATGCTGCGCGATCCGGAATTGACCAGGACATCCGCCGCCTCCGATGATTGGAGCCTGACGGCCGACGACCTGCCGGGAATGACCGTGGCATCGGCCGACAACAGGGTACTGGGACACTTCAGTCCCTATGGCATGGAACTGATACTCGACCGGACCGGAATCCTCAGCGAGCTCCGGGCCCGCGGCTTCACGAGCCCTGTGGTGAGCGTGTCGGCAGAGGCAGGACAGGCCCCCACCGTTCGCGTGTATGGTGACGAAGCCTGGTCACAGCTGCTGATCGAGTTCCGTGTCGTGCGCAACCATCGATTGATACCGGGGCTGGAGTTGCTGTTCGTGGAGTGGCTGCTGTTGCAGGATCCCACCGCAACGTTCAGCGCCGAGCGTCCGCGCCTCCCCGGACAGGAGCATCCGGGATTGGGACTTCTGGGACAGGTGGCCGGGCTGCTCGTGGCCATGACCGACGCTCTCGGCCTCGCCGGTGTGGCGTTTCTTCCCTCCAACTACTACATCGCCGCCCTCAGCCGTCAGCACCTGCGCTTCGTCGACCCGACGGACCAGGCCCGGTTCGAGGCCCTCCTGGAGGTGCTGGGGGACCTGAGCCTGGCTGAGGCCAGCACGGCCCTTGCCGAGGGCCGGGTCATCGACAGTGCCTCCGGGGCGCCTGTCAGGTGGGAGCCGGCTCCCATGGTGGTGCCCCGTGGCGAGGCCATTGCCCGGCGGGTTGAAGCACCATCGTATCGCGAAGCCCTGGCCGAAGCACGGCTCCGGTGGCAGTTCGTCCTGCAGCCGCCTTCCGGCGATCCCCCGAACGCGTGAAGCAATGTTCATGGTGGCTGGGTAGGCACCTTCAACCCGACCGATTACCTATCCACCCATGGTGCCGAGGTGGGGATTGACCTGATGTGGAGCTGATATGACTGCCGTTCTCGATTCGCAACTCTCGCAACGGATGGTCGCCGTCCGACGCAGCCTGCACCAACGCCCCGAGTTGAGTTGGCAGGAACATCGAACGGCCGATGAGATCTGCCGGTACCTCGACGCCATCGGGGTAACGTATCGGCGCGGCATAGCCACGACCGGCATCATCGCCGAGTTGCCTGGGCGAGACGACCTGCCGCTGGTGGCCATACGTGCCGACATGGATGCCCTCCCCATCACCGAGGAAACGGACCTTCCGTTCTCGTCCGAGGTCCCCGGCGTCATGCACGCCTGTGGGCACGACGGGCATACCAGCATGGCGTTGGGGGCGCTGGAGCTGCTGGCCGGCGATCCGGACCGGGTCGGCCCGGTACGATGCCTGTTCCAACCCGCCGAGGAAGTCGGGGCCGGCGCCCTCGCCATGATCGAGGCCGGGGCGCTCGAAGGCGTAGCCGCCATCTTCGGCGTTCACGTCGACCGGCACCACACCACGGGGACCATTGTGGTCCATGACGGGGTCGTGAACGCGTCCACCGACGCTTTTTGCATCGAGATCGCTGGGCAGGGTGGTCATGCCGCCAGGCCGCACGAAGCGGTCGATGCCGTGGTGGTCGGCAGCCTCCTGGTCACGGCCATTCAGACGATCGTCTCCCGTGAGGTCAATCCGGTGCACCCGTCGGTCGTCACCGTCGGACGCTTCGAGGCCGGATCGGCGGCCAACGTCATTGCCGGGCACGCCACCCTGGAAGGGACCATCCGGTCCCAGGATCAGGAGGTCCGCGACCACCTCATGGAAGCGCTGCGCCGGGTGGCGAACGCAGTGGCTCAACTCCATGAAGCGGAGGTCTCTGTCTCCTTCGATGCCGGCACGCCGCTGGTCATCAACCCTCCGGAGACGACGGCCATCGCCCGGCGCGCGGCGCAACGCGTCGTCGGGGAAGAACTCGTCGTGCCCCTGCATGCGGCCAACATGGGTGGAGAGGACTTCGCGTACTACCTGCAGCAGGTCCCCGGGTGCTTCGTGCGGCTCGGCTCCCAGGTACCGGGACGAGAAGGCTTCCCGGCCCACTCGAGCCGCTTCGATTTTGATGAGGCGGTCCTGCCGATCGGAGCGAGCTACCTGCACGAAGTGGTCAAGGAGGCGCACTCCCAGCCAGCTTCGTGAGGGCGTCCAGCTGGTCGCGGATGCCCGGCGCGATGAGCGCGTCGGCGCTTGGCGCGGGCGACGGTCGGCCAAAGCACGTTCCGTTCGATGCGTTTGGAGACCATGATCGCGCGTCAGGCGTCTTCACTCGGAGCTCTGCCCCCGGCCTCGCCATCCGGGACCCCGAACCACCCTGCCGGGCGTGGTGCCGGTATGCTCGCCGCCAGCCAGGACCTGTTGGCCGTTGACCCAGACATGAACCATCCCCGTCGCCAGCTGATGCGGGTCGGAGAAGGTGGCGTGGTCTTGAACGCGGTCGGGGTCGAACACGACCACATCTGCGAAATAGCCGGGTAGCAATGCCCCGCGTCGGTCCAGCCGCAGGTTCGCCGCCGGCAGCGTCGTCAGCCGCCGGACCGCCTCCTCGAGCGGGATGACCTGTTCCTCACGAACGTACTTCCCCAGCAGCCGGGCGAAGTTGCCGTAGGCCCGGGGGTGAGGGTTCGATTTCAGGAAGACGCCCTCGGGGGTCATGGAACCGGCGTCCGAACCGAAGCTGACCCACGGAAGAGCGATCTGACGTCTGATGTTGTCTTCGGACATGAGGAAGTAGACGGTCCCCACTCGGCTGTGATCGGCGATGACCAGGTCCATGGCCGTGACTTCAGGGGAGGTACCTCGCAACTCCGCAACCTCTGCCAGAGTCTTCCCTGTGAGGTACTTGAGGGAATCCTGTTTGAAGCCGACCACGAGGACACGATCGGGAGAGCCCGCCGCCATGTAGAGGTTTTCCCAGTCGGAGGTGGCCTGGACCATCTCTCGGGCCACCCGCCTCCGAGTGGCCGGATCATGTAACCGGTCGATCCAGGCGTCCAGGCCCCCTTCCTGCACCCAGGGTGGCATGGCGGCATCGAGTCCTGTGGCGCCAGCCGGATAGGTGTACATGTCCGCAGTGATGGTAAGGCCGTGAGACCTGGCTTGTTCCACACGTTCGATCACTTGATCGATCTTGGACCAGTTGGCTTCACCGGCCGCCTTGAGATGATAGATCTCCGCACGGACGCCCGATCGCTCCGCGATGACCAGCAACTCCTCCAGAGCTTCCAGGAGGCCATTGCCCTCACTGCGCATATGCGAGATGTACATCCCGCCGTACTCCGCCGCGATCTCGGCCAGGGCGGTGAGCTCATCCGTGTCCGCATAGAATGCCGGCGCATAGATGAGGGACGACCCGACCCCCATGGCGCCGTCCTCCATGGCCTGGCGCACCAGGTCCCGCATACGGTCCAGTTCTTCCGGCGTGGGCGCGCGGTCCTCGTGTCCCAGTTCATGGATCCGGACCGTCGTCGCCCCGACGAACGAGGCCACATTGGTGCTCACGCCGCGGGCCACCAACGAGTCGAGGTATTCGCCCAGTGTCGTCCAGTTGATGTCGTATCGGATGTCGCCCTGTTGTTCGAGTTCCTCGGCCTTCATGGTTTCGTTGAGCGGTCCCATCGACCAGCCCTCACCGAACACCTCGAGCGTCACGCCCTGCCGAACGTCGCTCTGCGACAATCCATCGTGCAGCAGCGAGGTCGTGGCCCAGCTCAACATGTTGATGAATCCCGGGGCCACCACCAGGCCCGTGACGTCGATCTCCCGGGTGGCCGTGAACTCGGACAGATCCCCGATCACGGCGATCCTGTCTCCCGAGATGGCCACGTCCTCGACTCGGGAGGCCGTCCCTGAGCCGTCCATCACGGTGCCGTTTCTGAGGATCAAGTCATAGTCGGTCTGACGACAGGCGACGGCGATCAGTACGACGACCAGAACGGGGGCCAGGCGGCGTATCATATTCCCTCCGTGGGGGCCAGCGAGTCGGTGGTGCCGTATCGGACCGCAGTCATTTCAGCAAGGATGGCGAGGGCCGTCTCAGCGGGGGCACGACCACCCAGGTTCAATCCCACCGGACCGTGGAGCCGGTCGACCTCTATCCGACTCAATCCCGATGCGAGAAGACGCTCGCGGCGAGCCCGTTGGGTCTTCCGTGACCCTAGGGCCCCGACATATCGGGCGGGGGACCGAAGCGCAATCTCGAGAGCCGGATCATCCAGCTTGGGGTCGTGCGTCAGGACGACGACGAAGCTACCCCGGTCCAGGCCGACGTCATCGAACACCTCAGCCGGCCAGCCGAGGACCATCCTGTCCGCCCCCGGAAAGCGATCCTCGGTGAGGAAGCCCGGGCGGGCGTCGGCCACGATGGTCTGGTACCCAAGTGGGCGGGCCATGTCGACGAGGGGTATGGCGATGTGTACCGCCCCGAAGATGATCAACCGGGGCTGAGGCCCGATGAGTTCGAAGAACACCTCCAGGGCGCCGTCCGGTCCCGGGATGGTCTCCGTCCGGCTCGTTGCGCCTCGCGCCACATCCGCGGCGACCCCGAGTATCCCGTCGCTGTATCGACCCAGCGCCGGGTCGCCGGCGGCGTCGTGGCCGGCCGGTGCCAGCGGGCCCTGCGTGGCGCCGGTCTCGTCGATCAGCCAGGCCGACCCCGGTGCCCCGGTGTCGCCACGGACCACCGTGGCCAGCACGACCCCGCCAGATCCGCGGGCTGCCTCGATGAGTTGGGGACGCACGGTTGGCTCCACGAAGACCTCGATGGTGCCGCCGCACGTCAGGCCGACCTCCCAGGCCGTCTCGTTGGAGACGCCGAAGCTCAGCGCCGCCGGGGCCTTCTGCCTGATGGCACGTCCGATGGCCTCCGCCGCAGCGCTCTCGATGCAGCCGCCAGAAACGGATCCCGCGATGTTCCCTTCGGCGTCAGCCAGGAGGCAGGCACCAGGCGACCGTGGTGCGGAACCCCATACGCGGGTCACGACGGCCCGTCCGACCGCGGTTCCGCGACCGGTCATCCGGGTCCAGTCGTTCAGGACGTCACGCACCGTTGTTTCCTCATTGGTAGCACGGGATACTAGGCGCTGGCCTCCGATGCCTGACGGGCAAAGGTCTCCCAGAAATCCTCGGTCAGCTTGCGAACCACGCTCTCGAGCAGTCGGACGCCGAAGGATGCCAGCACGCCGGTGATGGTTGCGGTGGCCTGCCAATGCAGCTGGGTGGCTCGAGGCCCGTGCTCATCCAGCGCAATCGAGGTGTTGACGTCGACCACCGAGCCGGACGCGCTGCCCTGAGCCCGCATCCGGGCGCTCGTCTGCTCGATGATATCGGAGAACTCGACCCCGAGGTTGAAGCTGAGGCTGACGACACCCAGCCCGATGCTGCACAGCACCGTGAAGTGCGTGGCGTCGATCAATTCGACGGTCTCGACGCCTGGGGCTGCAGCGGCCACCGCATGAGGGTCGAGCAGGCGCCGCCACACTTCCGGCAACGGGGCCTCGATCATGGGTGCACCGGAAAAATCCAACTGCATCTATGTGTCGTCCTCCAGCCGGGCGAGATCCTCCGGCGTGTCAATCCCTGGGTTGGTGCCTGGAACCTCGAGGACCGTCACCCGGTCCCGCAGGCTGTCGAGCAGGGGTCCAAGTCCCCGTTCGCCGGAGGCCTGAACGGCCAGGTGCCACATGGAACGATCGAGGAGGACCGGGTGGCCCGGGGTATCCGTGGCGTCCCGGTACCTCGGGCGCGCGATGACCGCACCCGCTTTCCATGCCTCCACGAGGCCCCGCACGATCTCCGGGTCCAGAAGTGGCTGGTCCGCCAGAACGACCACCGCTGCTCCAGCGGGCGGCTCGACCGATCCGTGGTCCAGTCGCGCCAAGCCATGGCGGAGCGATCCACCCAACCCGCTGCCGGGGTCGGGGCTCGGAGCAATGAGCACTCCGAATGGTGCCGCGATCTCGGCCAGGGCCTCATTGTCCCCCGCCAGGACCAACACCGCGCCGCCAAGGGACTGTGCCCGGCGGGCGGCCGTCACGGCCTCCAGGGTATGTGCCAGGAGCGGCCTCCCCCAGAGAGATGCTTGCAGCTTGTCGCTCCCGAACCGGCGTGACGCACCGGCGGCCAGCACCACGGCCCACGGCATTGCACGAGTGCTCGCAGCTGTCTGAGCCAGTGTTTCCTCCGGGGGGTTTGGGCCCCAAATCAGGCCGTTCCCCTGGGTAGGCTACTCGCAGCCTGACGGCTGCGTCAAGGAAACGACTTGTCACGTTGCGCCTTATCGGCTAGGGTCAAATGCTCCCGATTCATGCCACGAAAGGCAACGTCCACGTGATCGACCCCCGCCCCTTGCGGATAGCCGTGTTCTCCGAGGTGTACTGGCCCATGGTCAGTGGTGTTGGCGTAACGCTGCAACGGCTGGCTGAAGCGTTGACGGCCATGGGGCATGCCGTGCGGGTATACACACCCTCCTACCCCCTCCCGCACGGGGCGGTGGAACGACCGGAAGTATTCCGGGTGCCGAGCGTCCCCTTCTTTCTCTATCCGGATGTCCATTTCGCCTTTCCGAAGTTGCGGGACGTGATCGAGGACGCGCGCGACTTCGCCCCAGACCTGGTGCACGCGGCGACCGAGTTTTCCATGGGGGTTGCCGGTCTCAAGACCGCGCGGGCCCTCGGGATCCCCGCCGTCGCCTCGGCGCACACGGATTACGAACAGTACGCCGCCAGATACTACAAGGTTGGGTGGGCCATCAGAGCCGGGTGGCACTACCTGCGGTGGTTCTACGGGCAGACGGAGATGGTGCTGTGTCCTTCGCGCGTTTATGAGCGGCACCTCCATGAGCGCGGCATTCGCAACACCGGCATCTGGTCTCGTGGCATCGACACCAGCCGTTTCCACCCCCGGTTCCGGAGCGCAGACTACCGGAACGCCATCGGCGCCGGTCCCGACGATATCGTCGTCACCTACGTGGGGAGGATCGCTCGCGAGAAGAATTTGCTGTTGTTGCTCGACGCCTGGGAACTGGTGGGCGCCAAGAGGCACAACGTGCACCTGGTCCTGGTCGGGAGGGGGCCGCTCGAGGACGAGATTCGCGAGCGTGCGGTTCCCCATGTGCACCTCATGGGACTCAAGGCGGGGGACGACCTGGCCGCCGCATACGCCTCGGCCGACCTCTTCGCCTTCCCCTCGACCACCGAGACGTTCGGCAACGTCCTGCTCGAGGCCATGGCATCGCGCCTTCCCTCGCTGGTCGCGGCCGCCGGTGGCGTACTCGAGTTCGCCCACCACGGTGACAACAGCTGGCTGGTGCAGCCCGACTCGACTGAGGCCCTGATCGATGGGCTGGAACGACTGCTCGACGATGCCCCGCTCCGGGCCCGGCTGGCCGACGGCGCCCTGAGGACCGCCCAGGAAAGGTCGTGGACCGGCGTGGACGCCGACCTGATGGCGGACTACCGCGAGATCATGTCCCGCGGCGCGCTGGTCCGGGCCGCCTAGCCGCCCGCGTCGCCGCCGTCGATACCGAGACAATCCAGCAGGTCCTCCGGTTGCTCCAGCCAGTGATCGGGGTCGCTGGCCAGCAGGTCCTCCCGGTCGAACGGTCCCCACAGCACCGCACCCGTCGCCACCCCCGCCGCCCGTCCGGCGGCCATGTCGTGCACGCTGTCGCCCACGAACACGGTGGACACGGCGTCCGCGCCGAGCTGATCGAGTGCCCGGTGGACCGGTTCGGGGTGCGGCTTGGGACGCTCGACGTCGTCGGCGCACACCAGGACGTCGAAGGTCTCCTCCAGGCCGACACAGGTGAGGCCCCGGACGGCGCCGTGACGGTTCTTGCTGGTGACCAGCCCCGTGCGGCACCCGGCCCGCCGCACGGCCAGAACCGTCTCCAGGATGCCGGGGTAGGCCGAGACGGCCTCGTCGTGGCGTGCCAGGTTGTAGGCCCGGTAGGTGGCGACCATGGTCTCGAGGGTGTCCTCGTCGTGGCTCCACTCGGCGAACTGGGCCCGGAGCGGGGTGCCGAGGCCCCGGAGCCAATAGTCGTCGGACCGGGGGGCCAGGCCGTGGGCCTCGAGGGTGTGGTGGTAGCTGTCCAGAATGAGTCGGACCGAGTCGATGAGGGTGCCGTCGAGGTCGTACAGGATGGTGTCGTATCGTGGCATGCGACAAGGTAGTCGGACGTGCGCATGGCGTGCTATCAGGGTGTCCCGAACAAGATCAGTCCCGTCAGGTGCACCTCCCTGGCTGCCGCGACCGGAGACGCCGCGGGAAGCGTCACGTCCAGTGCCTGTCGTCGGTCGCTGTTCGCCAGTTGATGGATGAGCATTTGCTCGCCTGCGGTATGACCTCCCGCCAGGAACGCCAATTCCCTGTCCAACCTGATCAGCGACCTCGTGTCGCGTTGTCGGGCTGCGGCAACCGCCGCGCTTCTGAGCCGAAACACCATCGTTCGGAGTCCCGGCGTCGGTCTGGCCGCTGACCAGCGACCCTGTTGCCATCGGGCGAGCAGCTCGGTGGCGACCTGCCTTGCCACCACCGCCGCCTGGTGCAATTCGACCGTGCTTGTCTCGGTAGCAGCCTCCTGGTGGCACGCCTCGACGAGACGTGGCCCCACGGCTGATGGTGCCTCCGTCCAGGAGCCGTCCGGTTCGACCCACGCCAGGACGCTCCCCAGTTGACGGTACGTAGAGGTCAGCATGGCCTCGCATCGGTCTCCCGATGGAGTACTTCCTTGCCCCACAACTGTGAGTCCAAGCAGCATCCCCGGAGGGCCGTAGGGCATGTGCGCTACCAGTCCCTGGCGCCTAGAGCCGGTGCCGCCCAATCGCTCGGCCACGACCCCTCGCCAGCGCCAACGGTCTCGGCCGGTCGCGACCAGCCCGAGGGACTTTCCCAGTTCCTTCTTTCGTTCCAGGGTCCTGACCTGTGCCAGGCAACGCTCCAGTTCCTCGGGCGGCTCGAAGGTGACCACCTCTACGGAGCGATGGCCGCTCCCGTCCCGTACCGCCCGGCCGTTCCGTTGTTCTATCCGGACGTCGTGCCATGGCAGATCGTAGTGCACGACCCTCCCGGCCCGCTGCAGGTTGAGGCCTTCCGCTACTACGTCGGTCGTGATGCACACGTCCACCGGCCGACCCGCGGGTGATACCCCATGCCGGAACACTCGCAGCACGGAATCACGCCCGGCCGTCCTGGGTCCGATCCCCGCGTCCTGTCCGGTGCACCAGGCGACGTTGCTGCCCAGGGCGCGGCGCAGATAGGTCACCGTGCTCCGGAAGCTCACGAAGACGAGCGTCGGGATTGGGTGCTTCAGAATGTCCTTCAAGGCT
>JBDHIK010000047.1:0-19947 GCA_039587475.1 Gemmatimonadota bacterium
GGGGCTCACGTTCTCCGGGTTGTGGCTCCTGCTCTCGACCATCACCGGGCTCCTCATGGCCGGCGAGCCCCTCACGAGCCTGATCGAAGACATGGCGCCATTCCTCGAATGGCGACTGCTGACCGGCCTGTGGCTCTATGGCTTGGTGGCCGGCGTGGCCTACGCCATCCGCATCCGCCAGGCGCTGGCCGAGCAACAACGGGCCGCCGCCGAGGCCCGGGCGCTGGCGGTGCAGGCCCAGCTCGATTCGCTTCGGGCCCGGCTCAACCCCCACTTCCTCTTCAATGCGCTGCACGCGTTGTCGGGGCTGATCCACCAGGACCCGGCACGGGCCGATGATGCTCTCGAGCGCATCGGCACGCTGCTGCGACGTACCCTTGCGACCGACGGCGTGCGGCCGGTTCCGCTCCGGGACGAGTGGGACTTCGCCTCGGAGTACCTCGACCTCGAGCGATTGCGGTTGGGCGACCGGCTGACCCTGGCAACGTCGATCGCCGCCGACACCGAGGACTGCCTGATCCCCTCGTTCACGATCCAGCCCCTGGTGGAAAACGCCGTGCAACACGCCGTGGCCCCCCGCCTCGAGGGCGCTACCATCACCGTCGAGACCAGCCGGGCCAACGGTCGGCTCCGCATCCGGGTGTCCGATGACGGCCCGGGGCTCGGGACGCATCACGCCGAGTCCGACGGCCATGGACTGGACCTGTTACGCCGCCGCCTGTCCGCCTTCTACGGGGACCGCGCCCGCCTCACCCTCACCGAGCGCCGCGCAGCCGGCTGCGACGCCGTGGTTGAGCTGCCCGCCCAGGACGCGCCGTGAGCGAGGCCTTCCGGGTGGTGGTGGCCGAAGACGAGGTGGTGGCGCGGGAGAAAGTCGCCGCGTGGATTGCGGAAGCGCCGGACATGGTCGTGGTGGCTGAGGTGGCGGACGGACCAGGTGCGGTCGAAGCCATCGATCGCCTCCGTCCCGACGTGCTGTTTCTCGATGTCCAGATGCCGGGATTGTCGGGCCTGGAAGTGTTGGCCCGGGCCGCGCCGGTGCCCCACGTGGTGTTCACCACGGCGTTCGACCAGTACGCCGTCGCCGCCTTCGATGCCGAAGCCGTGGACTACCTGCTCAAGCCGTTCGGGCCCACGCGGTTCCGCAAGGCGCTGGATCGTATCCGGCGGGGCGGCCGGCGTAGGGCGGGCGCCCCGGGCGAAACACCGTCCCGTGTCTCGACGTTGTTCTGTGTGGAGGGCGGCAGGGTCCGGGCCGTGCCCGTGGCCGACGTGGTGCATTTCGAGGCGCGGGACGACTACGTCGCCGCCTGGACCACGACCAGCCGTCACATTCTGGCGGTGCGCATGGCGACGCTGGCCGCACAGCTCGATCCCGCGGTCTTCGTGCAAGTGCATCGCTCGCACATCGTGCGGCTCGATGGCTTCACGGACGCCGAACGGCTCGGCAGCGGGCGCTACCGCCTGAAGCTGCAGGACGGCAGGACCATCGACACGTCGCGGGCCGGAGGACGCAGACTGAGGGAAGTGGCCGGCTGGTAAGGGAGGATTCGGGGCGCTCGAGGGCAACGAGGTGGGCGACTGTCTGACGACATCCGCCTCCGATGGCTGGGACCGTTCGGCTAACCCCTCCTCCGGGTCAGCGAAGACCCTCCCGATCCACCCACCGGGCGATGACGCCCCAGCCGCCGAAACTCTCGATCACCGCCACCACGATTTCGTTGGTGCCTTCCCGTAGCGGCAGCACGATCACGTCGTTCAACGTCATGGTGCCGAGGTAGCGGCCCGACCGCGACAGGTAGGTGTTGTCGGCACTGTAGACCAGGTGGCCGTTCAGGAACACGCTCCCCATGTCGCTGAACCCGATCGCCAACCGCTTGACCTGATCGCGATCGGCATCGACCGTCGTTCGTGCCAGCACCATACCGCGGTTGGCGTCTTCGGGGATGCCTTGCAGGCGCGCCAGGTTGAGCCGGCCCGTGTGGTCGGGCTGAGCCGGCGTCCAACGGCCCCCCGGCACCATGGCGCTGGTCAGGGTCGTTGGCGGCGCCTCCGGACCCGCCACCGCCTCGGACACCTCCCAGGCCATGACGGCTTGCGGGTCCTTGGCCGGAGACTCAGTTGCCGGAGCGGGTGCCGTCGAAGGGGTGACCCGGAAGTTGCTGTACGCCGTGGTCAGGAGCCCTGGAGGTGCAGCCAGGCCGCCACTGCCGCCCGGTACCCCGGAATTGAGCGAGATGGTGCCGGCGGTCCGGTCGGTGGCCAGGCGGGTCCGCATGACCGGGTCGGCGCCGTCCCCCATGAACACCGTGAGCTGGTCGCCCTGGACTTCCAATCGCAGTGGAATCCAGGTGTCGGTCGGAATGGTCGCGGGTGCGTTGTATTCCGGAAACAGCTGCCAGGCGGAGATGCCGTGTTCGACGGGTGTGTACTGCAGGGCGTCGAACCGGTCCGACTGGTGAGGCCGGAGGTAGAAGAATTCGGATTGCGTCCCCGCGGGGTTGCGACGGAAGCTGGTACCGACAAAGGAGCGATAGCCACTCACCGCGATGTCGAAGGCGATGGTGCCGTTGCTGAACTCCGTCCCCTCGAGCACCGCCAGCCCGCCGCGCATGCGGAGCGCCTGGCGACCCAGGTACTCACCGGTTTCGACCGTGCCCGCCGTCGTCCAGCGGTAGCCGGCAAAGTCGGCGTGGCCTTCGGTCTGGGCGGTCACGGCCGCCGGTGCCAGGGCGGCGATCGCCAGGAGGAAACGCGGCATCACGACTCCGGGGGTGGGGTGCGCTTCACTACGATTCGGCGTGCGGGGATGATTCACGTCGTGGACGATCGATCCTCGGTGGAACCGCCGCCGGGGGCGACGCGTAGAAGAAAGGGTATCCGATTCCCCACGTTGGAGGTGATGCATGTCCGTTGGGTCTGCAGTGACGAGAGGCGCCTGGCTGGTCGCGCTGACGTTGGTCCTTCCCACGACCGCCACGGCGCAATGGCCACCGGCGGAATTCACCAACCTCCAGGTGCTGCCCGAGGACATCAGCCTCGGTGAGCTGGTGGCCACCATGCGCGGCTTTGCCAGTGGACTGGGCGTGCGGTGCAACCACTGTCATGTGGGCACCGACCCCCAGGATCTGTCGACCTTCGACTTCGCTTCCGACGACAAGCTCGCCAAACGGAAGGCGCGCGTCATGCTGCAGATGGTCCTGCACATCAACGACCCCCATCTGGGCGATCTCGAAGAGCGCGTCACGCCGGCCGTCGAGGTGCGCTGCGCCACCTGTCACCACGGCCTCGTGGTGCCGCGTGACATCCGGGATATTCTGACGACGATGGCCCGCGATTCGGGCGCCAGCGCCGCACTGACCGAGTACTGGCGCCTACGGGAGGACTACTACGGCACGTACGCCTATGACTTCGCGCCGCGGGTCCTGTCTTCGGTCGCCAACCAGATCGCGTCACAGGACCCCGAAGGCGCCATTCTGTTGTTGAACGCCAACGTCGAACTGTTCCCGGAGTTCGCATTCAACCATTGGTCACTCGGGAGCATCGCCGAGCAGCAGGCTGACACGGCCGCGGCGATCAGCCACTTCCGGGACGTAGTGACCCTCGAACCCGACAATCGTTTCGCCGTGGCCAAGCTCAACGACCTCGGCGCGGAACCCTGAGTCGGGACCGCTCGGCTCGACTCAGCGACCCAGTCCCTCGGCCTCGAGCCAGCGGTCGACGGTGTCCCACACGGGGAGGAACGCCCCGGTCCGGGAGTCGCGCAAACCGTGGGTGCCGGTGGGGAAGACCTCGAGCGCGATGGGAGCGCCGGCCGCGATGAGTGGCTCCAGGTTGGCGACGCTGGTCCTGGTGGGGAGACTGCGATCGTCGCCACCCATGATCCACAACAGCGGTTGCCGCACGTCTCTCAGGACCGGAACCGGATCGAAGCCGCCAGGGTCGTTCGCGGGGTCGAAGCGCCGGTACACCTCCTCGAGGGACGTCTCGGAACGCTCGGCCAGGTCACTGTAAGCGTTCTCGAGACCCACGGACACGGCCGGCCCCACCAACACCACGCCGAATTGAATGTCCGGCGCTTTCACCAAGGCCTGCGGGATGATCCAGCCGGCCTGGCTGGCGCCATGGAAGCCGAGGCGTGCCGGATCCACCAGTGGGTGGTCGGCCAGCAGCCGTGCGGCGGCCACCATGTCGTCGGCCAGCAGCGCCAGCATGGTGTCGCTGTTGGACACTCCGATGCCGGCGTAGTGGCCGTGGGAGTCGCCGACACCACGCTTGTCGTATCGGAGCACCGCGAAGCCGCGGCTCACCCACTGCGCGGCGGTCTGCACCTGTTCGGTGCGGACCCGGTGTCCGGAGCCGTGGCCCAGGACCATGCCGGGAAAGGGGCCGTCGCCCGCCGGGAGGTCCAGGGCGTAGGTCAGCTCCACCCCATGGCTCACGAAGGTGCCGGTCTCGAAGCGGGTCAGGGCATCGTAGCTGCGTCGCGCGATCCCGGCCGGGTCGAACAGGCCTTCGGTGTCGGGAATGCCCGCGGCGATGTCGTCCGGGCCGCTCCCCGCGGCGATGCCCTCCTCCACGGCGGTGATGATGCCTCGAAGGTGCCGCAACAGGCGCTCGGCGGATGCCGTGCCGTGCTCCACGTCGCCGTGCCCCGGGACGATGATCCGGACCGGGAGAGCGAGGAAGCGCTCGATGGCGGCGGCATGCTCGACCGGGTAGCGTGACGCGCCCACCAGAAAATCACCGGTAAAGGCCACGCCGGTCGCGGGGTCGAACACCACGACGTCCCCCTCCGTGTGGCCGCGCCCGAAATGGTACAGCTCGATGGTGCGGCCGCTTGCGGTGAGGGTGTAGCGATCGTCGAACGTCCGGGTCGGGCCCGCGATGTCCGCGTGAGTGAGTTCGGTCGCCAGACGCTCCTTGGCAGTGATCTCCATCTCGAGGGCGGAGCGCCGATCGCCCTCGGAGAGGTCCGACCCGGCGAGGTGGTCCTGCAGTCCGCTGATGTCACGTCCGAAGAAGTCGGGCCAGAAGCCCAGCTGGATCGGCGCCCGGTCCGGGATGTCCCTGTTCGCGGTCTGATGGGCGACGATGTCCAGCGACGGGCCCACGACTCTGGCCACGGCGGCATTGCCGTGCACGTGGTCGATGTGCCAGTGGGTGTTGACGACCGCCTGGACGGGCTGGCCCTCTCGTGCCAGGGCCCGGGCCAGCGACTCGGCGACGGTGGGGAAGATGTGGGAGTCGACGAGCACCGTGGCGCCGTCGCCCCTGATGATGCCGACGTTGGCCCCGGCCGTGGAGGACTGGGCCATCTCGATCCCGGGAGCGATGGTCTCTGTTCGGAGTGGTTGCCACGTCCGTAGCTCCTGGGCCCCGGCTGAAACGGCCGAGGCGACCAGGAGCGTCATGATGATGTATGGTAGGCGCATCCCTGCCGTACGAGTGGTGTGGAGGGCGGGGTTTCGCTGGCGGCGGCCCGGACCGCCCGGGCCGGTAGGTGGCTACCCGACCACTGGGCCCAGCAGATGATGAGGTGTCCGCCCGCTCGATTGCCACATCGGGGCCGGTTCACCATGAAGAGCATGGTACGCTGGCGGTTCCAGGTGGCCCACATTCTGGTGACCGGGGCTTGATGCTCCCGCGCCGTCGTTTGCCCGACGCCGCAGGTCTACCGGCCGCGTGGTGATTCACGCACCAGCACCGCACTGGTCTCTGACGGCCGTCTCGTTTCGGTGACCGGACTAGCATTGCCGTGCAACGGATGCCATGACGACATCGAGCGCGGCATCCAGGGTAGCCTCACCGGCGACGTAGGGTACCACGTTCTCGAACAGCAACGGGTGCATGGAGACCCCCTTGTCGACCATGTAGAGTTCGTGATCCTTCCCCTGCAATGCCAGCTGGTCCTGCACGAGACCGAGCGCGACGGTGAGTAGGAGGGATCTCGTCGAGGGTGCCATGCGATGATCCCCCCTCCCCAGCCGGTGGCGTGCTACCGTTCGGCCGGTACTCCAAGCGGTTGGTGGGCCAGGGTGCGCCCGATGGCGGGAAACCGGCGCCAAAGGTAACCGCCGGCCACCATCGCGGCCACGAAGTTGCCCGCCGCGATGTTGATCCAGGCCAGACTGCCCAGGAGCGGCACCGCCACGATGGCCGTGAACAGGTGGATGGCCACCTCGAGGAACACGAACAACAGGACGCCGGCGAACAGTAGGGACGGCGCGCGCGAGAAGATGGTGAGGACCGTCCCCGCCGCGATCCCCAGCACCACGAAGGTGCCGATGTGGATCGCCGTGTATCCCAGGAGGACCTGCCAGGCGGGAAGGTCCCCGCCCAGGAGGCCCCGACCCAGGGCCAGCGGGGTCGCCAGGGGCTGACCCGCCAGCGCATCTATGATGAAGAACCACACGGTAATCGTCATGGCCCCGATGACACCGCTGATGCTCCCGTGGAGGACGGCGGCGACGGGGCCCGCCGCGTGTTCGTGGTGTGTCGACATGTTCTGTCTCCCTTGTCCGTTGGTTCTGCTGTGAAGTGAGCCTAGGCCGGTGTCTCCGCCCGTTCGGCCGCGCCGAAGCGGATGGCGACGGAGGGGCCGCCTACGAGCCTGCCCAGCCAGTTGCCGGTACCCTCGGGGTCCAATTCGGCCGTGGCCCAGCGGGCGACGACCCTGAGCCGCAGGCGGGTGAACTGTGCCGTGCGGCGCAGCACGTCCAGCCGGCGCCGCCGCTCGGAGACGGACAGGGAACGCCACCACCGAAGCAACGGGGTGAGCGCTCTCCGACCGGTCACTCTGATCTCGACCACGCCGGCCCGACCGTGGATCGAGAGATCGCCGTCCGCTCCATGAGCGTGGACGACCCCGGTCAGGGAAACGCCCCCACCGTTAGGAGAGGTCACGGGTCCTGATCCGCAGGGTGCCGTTCAGCTCCCAGTGCGCCCGGTCGGACTCCGCTCCGACGCCGCTGGGGACGGCGACCTTCACGTTGTCCAACTCGTAGGTGATCTCTGCATTCCGACCGGTGAGCCGGTCGTAGAGTCCAATGGCGAGCTCCGGCCAGTCGTTGGTCCCACTGTTGGCAGACACGTCGCGCTCCTTCGGTTGCGCAGGTTGATTGAAGTGACAAGCGAACAGGGGCAAAGGTATCATGTGTCGAGCAATTGTCAAGCTTTGTCTTAGATAGTTTCTTAGTATTATCCCAATAACAGATCCACAAATGCTTGACATCTATAGACAACACCTATACATTGATCGCGTGGAAAAAACGACTGACTCGCCACACGGCCTGTTCGAGATCGGCGCCGTCGCGCACCAATCGGGACTCCCGCCGGCCACCATCCGGGCCTGGGAGAACCGCTATGGGGCCGTGACGCCGGTTCGGTCCCAGACCGGCCGCCGTCTCTACACCATGGACGACGCCCGCCGCCTGACGCTCTTGCGCCAGTTGGTCGAGGCAGATCACCGTATCGGACAGATCGCCGGTCTCGCCACCGAAGGGTTGCGCGAGCTTGCCGGGACGCTTGGGGGTACTCCCTCGGCGAGAACCCACATCACGCTTCCCGTCGCCGACCGACCACTGGATGGGGCCCTCCAGGCGACCCTCGCCCTGGACGGGGCCGCCCTCCAGGGTGATTTCGACCAGGCCTCAGTCGCCCTGGGTCGTATTGCTTTCATCGACCGCTACCTCGTTCCCCTGATGCACGCCATCGGCGAGCTGTACCAGCAGGGGCGGCTGCGGGCGGTCCACGAGCACTTCGCTACGGTCACGGTGCGGGCCTATACGGAGCGCCTCGATGCGGCCATCCCCGCGGGGGAGGGCGATCCCCTGGTGGTCGTCACCACGCCGGTCGGGCAGCTCCATGAACTGGGTTCGGTGCTGGTCGCACTCTCGGCCCGGCTCGAGCGGTGGCGCGCCACCTACCTCGGCCCCAACCTCCCGGCCGAGGAAATCGTCGCAGCATTGCTGGACACCGGGGCTAGGCATCTCGCGCTGGGCATCAGCTACCCGGCGGAGAACGGTCGCATGGCCGCGGAGTTGGACAAGCTCCTGCGGCTCCTGCCTGACGACGCCACGCTCTTCCTGGGCGGCCCTTCCAGCGAACCGTACGCGGAAGCGCTCGATGACGCGCGTGTGCATCACGTGGCCACCCTGGCCGATTTCCGCGTGGCGCTGCTCGAGGTGCGGGAAGCCAGCGTCCTTCGGAGGGACCGTGCTTGATACCCCAGCCTGGCTCGTGCGGCACCGCTCCGGGTGGCGCCATCGGGGCGCCGGCAGGCCACCGTTCGCCCGACCGCCGGGACCCGGACAGGAGTCCGTGTGGGACTATCCTCGTCCTCCAGTTTGGCGGAGGGATGCACGCCGCATCGAGGTGCGGTGGGGCGACCTCCTTGTCGCGTCCACCACCGAGGCCATTCGGGTGCTGGAAACGGCTAGCCCGCCGACGTTCTACCTCCCTCCAGCGGGTGTCGACACGTCGCTGCTGCGGCGCGGTCCGGGAGCGTCGTTCTGCGAGTGGAAAGGCCTGGCACGCTACTGGGACCTCGAGAGCGCCCGGGATTCCATCCGCGGCGCGGTGTGGTCCTACCCCGAGCCGTTCCCCGAGTTCGACGTCCTCAAGGACCATGTGGCCTTCTATCCAGCCGCCGTCCGCTGCACGGTGGACGGCGAACCCGTCCGTGCCCAACCGGGCGGCTTCTACGGTGGGTGGGTGACCAACGACATCGTTGGACCCTTCAAGGGCGATCCCGGGACCGAGTCATGGTGACGCCCACGATGCAGGACCGCACGGTCGTCATCGTGGGGGCCACGGGGGGCATCGGATCGGCCTTGACGCGCCGGCTCGCCGCGGGCGGCGCCGACCTTCTGTTGCTGGCTCGCCGTCCCGACCGGCTGGAGGCCCTCGCCGAGGAGGTGGGAGCCCGGACGGCGGCCGTGGACGTGCTCGACATCGACGCCCTGGAGAACGCCCTCGACGACGCCGGCGCATTCCACGGAATCGTGAACCTGGTCGGCTCGATCCTGCTGAAGCCGTCCCACTTGACCTCCCCGGAGGAGTGGGACCGGACGGTGGCGGCCAATCTCACGTCCGCGTTTCAGGTGGTGCGCGGGGCGGCCGCCCGAATGCGGAGTGCCGGGGGCTCCATCGTCCTCATGTCATCCGCAGCCGGAAGCGTGGGCCTGGTCAACCACGACGCCATCGCCGCGGTCAAGGCCGGGGTGGCGGGACTCGCCCGTAGTGCGGCAGCCACGTACGCCGGTCAGGGGATCAGGGTGAACGCCGTGGCGCCCGGATTGGTTCACACCCCTCTGGCGCAACCGTTCGTGGCCACGCCCCAGAGCAGGGCTGTCTCCGAAGCCATGCACCCTCTGGGACGCATTGGCCAGCCCGAGGAGGTGGCGTCCCTGATCGCTTGGCTGCTGTCCGACGATGCCTCATGGATGACGGGGCAGGTCCTCGGGATGGATGGTGGACTGGCGGCGGTGCGGGGAAGGGTCCGGGCATGACTGCGGTCGCCACCCTCGCCGAGCTCACGGTCACGGGCACCGACGGCACGACCCACCGGCTGGGAAGGTGGTGGCGCGACACCAGGGCGCTCCTGGTGTTCCTGCGCCACTACGGCTGAATCTTCTGCCGTGAGCAGGTCGCGCAGGTGCGTGACGCGTTGCCCCGCATCCTTGCCACCGGCGCCCTCCCGGTCTTGATTGGCCATGGCTCGCCGGACGACGCGGACCGCCTGCGCCGCGACCTGGCCGTGCCGGACGCGTTGCCGCTCATGACCGATCCCCGCCGCACCAGCTACACCGCCGCCGGGTGGCGTCGCAGCCTCGCGGGTGTCCTATCGCCCAGCACACTCAGCGCCGGTGCGCGGGCATGGCGGCGTGGCAACCGCCTCGGACGGTTGGCGGGCGATCCGCTCCAACTGGGCGGCGTGCTGGTCGTCGACCCGGACCACTCCGTCCGCTTCCATCATGCCAGCCGTTTCGCCGGCGATCATCCGGACATGGAGGCGGTGCTGGCGGCCTTAGCCTCGTGAGACGCCTCGCCGTGGGGGCAGTGCTGCTCGGTGGGGCGGTCAGCGCCCCGATCCTTCCCGCGCAAGCTCCTGAAGTCGCCGTCGAACGTCGGCTGGCCGAGGCGCTGGGCATGGGGCTCGGCGATACCCTCCGCCTGCGTCCCTCGGCAGGTGCTGCGGCGGTGCCGGCCGTCGTCGCGGCCGTCTATGAGTCCCACGCGGATCCCGCCACGCTCATGAAGCGACAGTTTGGCGTCCGCTTTCACCTGCCCGATCTGGAGCGGTGGACCGGGTACGACCAGGTGGACCGCATCGCTCTGGCACTGCGCGACCCCGGTCTGGCCGATTCCCTGAGCGACGTCCTCAACCGCCGTGCCTTCGGCTACCGGAGCTATGCCACCCGAGCGGTTGCGGCCGAGTCCTCCCAGACCTTTCGTGTCGTGAGCCGGTTCCACCGGGCCATCGGTGTGATCACCGTGGTGGCCAGCGCGGCGTTCCTGTTGTGCGTCATGCTACTGAAGGTCGAGGAGCGACGCCTCGACGCCGCCGCCATGCGCCTCATCGGGATCAGCCGTGGCACCGTCTTGCGCACCCTGTGGCTGGAGGCGCTCGCCGTGGCCGTCGTGGGCGCCGGCAGCGGCGTGGTGCTCGCGTGGACTGCCGGGCTGGCCACCAACGCGTACTACCAGCGACTGTTCGATACCCCGCTGGTGTTCTCGGTCATCACGCCCCAGCTGGTGAGTTTCAGTGTGGCCGTATCGCTGGCGCTGGGGGCGGTCGTTGGGGCCGTGGCGGCCTGGCGACTCGCGCTGGTACCACCCCTGACCCTCTGGCGGAGGACATGATGCTGGGCCTGGCGTGGCGCAACCTGGCGCGCCATCCCCTGCGCACTGGCCTCACGCTGCTGGGGGTCGCCGTGACGGCCGCCATGCTCCTCGACATGGTCATGTTGGGGGGTGGTCTGGACCGGTCCTTCGGCGAACTCCTGCTCACCCGCGGCTACCAGATTCGGATCGCGCCCAAGGGGACCATGCCGTTCGATTCCGAAGCGGCCATCACCCAAGCCTCGCCGCTAATCGCAGCGCTGCGGGCCCATCCTGAAGTCGAGTCGGTGGGGCCCGTCCTCGGTGCCACCCTGTATGGCCGGCCCCGCGGGGCGGACTCCCTGGTGACCCTCGTTGCCTACGGCATCGACCCGCAGGACCAGGGGTTGTACCGCCTGGTTCGGGGCCGCGACCTCCAGCCCGACGGGACAGGGCAGGTCGTGGTGAGCGCCGAGGCCGCTGCGGCCCTGGGCGTCGCGGTGGGGGACTCGGTGCGACTGGCCGGGGGGCTCGACCCCCTGGCTGCGCGGACGGTGGAGGTGCATCCCTTTGAAGTGCGTGCAGTGGTGGAGTGGCTCTACGATTTCCAGGGCCAGCGCTCCGCCGGGCTCCCGTTGCCGGCCCTGCAGCGGTTGACCGGCACGGCCGACCGCGACCCGGTGTCGTTCGTCATGGTCCGCGTAGCTCACGACGGCGCGGTGCCGGGTGTCGCTACTGCACTGACCGAGGCCCACCCGTCCGTCGAAGTGTCCAGCGTCACGGACCTCATGCGGCAGTTTCGGGACCGCCTGCTCTACTTCCGGCAACTGTCCTACATCCTCGGGACGATCAGCCTCGTCGTCGCCGCACTGCTCCTCGGCACCCTGGTGACGGTGACCGTGAACGAGCGCCTCGGGGAGATTGCCGCGCTCCGGGCCATCGGGATCCGGCGCTCCACCATCGTAAGCCACATCGTGCTCGAAAGTACCGCGCTCACCGTGGTCGGGGGCGCCGCCGGCGCCGTGCTGGGGCTCGTCACGGCCCGCTACCTCGATACCATCCTCACCGCGTTTCCGGGGCTTCCCGCATCGGTGTCGTTCTTCGTTGCCCGGCCCGACGCCCTGTCGGTCGCCGCGGCCCTCCTGCTCGGCACCGGCCTCCTGGCCGGCGTCTACCCGGCCTGGCGGGCGGCCAGGCTGCCGCTGGCGAGCACGCTCCACGAGGAGGCGACATGACTCCGGTCTTCGCCGCGCAGGGGCTGGCGCGGCACTATCGCAGCAACGGCCAGACCGTGCCGGCGGTCAACGGCGTGGACCTCACGGTCGAGCGGGGGGAGTACGTGGTCATCGTCGGGCCTTCGGGGTGCGGCAAGTCCACCCTGCTGCACCTCCTGGGCGGCATCGACCAGCCGACGGCCGGGACCCTCGAGATCCTGGGCCGCCCGGTGACGGCGCTGCGGGATCGCGAATTGACCAGCCTTCGGCTCAGGGAAGTGGGGTTCGTCTTCCAGCGATTCCATCTGCTCCCGGTGCTGTCCGCCAAGGAGAACGTCATGCTGCCGCTGGCGGAGGCCGGGGTGCCGCGCGCGGCCCGGACCGCGCGGGCCACCGAGCTCCTGGCCTACGTGGGGCTCGCCGGACGGGAGCACCATCGGCCGACGCAACTCTCCGGCGGCGAGATGCAGCGCGTCGCCATCGCGCGGGCCTTGGCGAACGAGCCCACCGTCATCCTGGCCGACGAGCCCACCGGGGAACTGGATGCCGCGACCGGCCAAGCCATCCTCGACCTGTTCCGGCGCCTGCATGCCGACGGAACCACGCTGGTGATCGTCACCCATGACGCGCACCTCGCGGACCAGGCGACCCGCCGCGTGGAACTGCTGGACGGTCGGGTGGTTGCCGACCAGTCGCGGGACCGCGGTTGATGCTCTCGGTGACGCTGCGCTACTTCGTCGTGCGGCCCTGGCGCACCCTGATAGTGACCGCCGGGTTCGGCCTGGGCGTCGCGGTGATGATCGTCCTGTTGTCGGTGGGGCAGGCGATGTTGACCCAGGCCGAGGACCGGGCCCTGATTGGTGGGGGTGACGTGATCGTGCTGCCGCTCGGGATCGACGTCGAAGCGATCCGCACCGGCGGACTGGCCGGCATGTTCTTCCGCCTCGACCGCGCCCGGTTCCTCACCCGGCAACTCCTGGGCGGTGGGCGCTATCCCCAGGTGGCCGCCGTGGCGCCGCTTGTCGAGGGCCGGCTCCTCTACCTGGAACAGGGCGACACGCTGATACCCATCCGGGCCACCGGCGAAGTGCCAAGCCGGAGCGCGCTCGCTGGGGCGGCGCCGGTGATTCTGGCGGGAACCTGGCTCGACTCCCCCGCGGACTCGGCCTACGTGGCGCCGAGTGCCGAAGCCTTCTACCACGAAATCGACCGCTTCCATCCTCCCATGGCCGACTCGACCTGGGCCGAATGGCACTATTTCAACGTGACGGTCAATGAGGACGAGTGGTGGTACATCACCTACATGATCGCGGGCCAAGTCGACGAGGACCGGGGTGGCGGCCGGCTCCTGCTTACCCGGCGGGACCAAGAGGGCCACCGCAGCTTCGTCACCGAGGTGCCACCATCACAGGTCACCTACGACACGGCCTCGGCCGACGTGAGCCTGGGGCCCAACACGGTGCGGCAGCGTGGAGGCGTGTACACGCTCCGGGCCCGTACCGCGGACGTCGCGCTGGATCTGACGGTAACGCCGCTGCCGTCGAGGCACTTCCCGCCGCTGGCCATCGGCGGCGACGGGTTCGTCTCGGGCTACGTCGTCCCCGCGCTCACGGCCACGGCGGAGGGGACGATTTGCCCTACCGAACGTCGCTGTCTCGCGCTCGAGGGCGCGCCCGCCTACCACGACCACAACTGGGGCGTGTGGCAGGACGTCACGTGGGAATGGGGTGCGGCCACCGCGGCCGGCGATCGCCACGCCCTGCTGTACGGCGGCGTGCGGCGCGGCCCCTCCACCGGCGGCCGGGGGAACGCACCGTTCTTCCTGGCCCTGTACGATGGGGACGGACTGGCACAGATCTACCGGTTCGACCGCATCGCCTATCGCTGGAACGCCGACAGCAGTGCGGTCGAGGGATTCGAACTCCGGGCCCGCCAGCAGGGCGACCATCTCCGGCTGACCGTCGACGTCACCGATCTGAACCGGACCGCCACCGGCCCGGATGGCCGCGGCGCCACGTTCTTCCAGATGCGGGGCGACTTCAGGGTGGAAGGCACGGTCGCGGGGCTCCCCTTCGCCGACACGGGCCGGGGGTTCTTCGAGACGTGGCGCACGGCGACGCCCGGCAGTCCCGAGGTCCCGGAATGACGCGGCGGCTCGTCCTGGTCCTGGGTGATCAGCTCGATCCCGAGGGCCCGGCGTTGCGGGACGCCGACCCTCGACACGACGTCGTCGTGATGGCGGAGGTCGATGGGGAAATCCGCCGCCACCGGAACCACCGGCAGCGCGTGGTCTTGTTTCTGAGCGCCATGCGTCACCTGCGAGACACGCTCCGGGGCCTCGGCTTCGAGGTCCTGTACCAGCAGGCCGACGACCCGGACACGGCGCCCACCCTGGCCGAGGCGCTGCGCCGTGCCGTGGAGAGCCGGCAGCCCGAATCCGTCGTGGCCACCGAACCGGGCCGCTGGCACCTGGTGTCGGAGCTGACCGATGCGGCGCGTGCCGCCGGCGTGCCTCTCACGTGGTGCCCGGACGACCATTTCCTCGTCAACCGGGACGCGTTCGCCCAGTGGGCCGAGGGCCGCAAGGCCCTCACGATGGAGCATTTCTATCGACACATGCGCCGCTCCCTTGGCGTCCTGATGGATGGCGACCAACCGGCAGGCGGTGCCTGGAACTTCGACCGTGACAACCGGGCGGCGTTTGCGGAGGCGCCCACGCCGCCGCCGCCCCTGCGTGTGCCCCCGGACGATACCACGCGCGAGGTGCTGGGCTTCGTCGCGTCCCGGTACGAGGACCTCCCCGGCACCACGGACTCCTTTGCCTGGCCGGTGACTCCTGAGGACGCCGAGCGCGTCCTGTCCGATTTCGTCGAGCACCGGCTGGCCACGTTCGGGACGTACCAGGATGCCATGTGGACCGGCGAGCCGTTCCTCTACCACTCCCTCCTCTCGCCGGCGCTCAACCTGAAGCTCATCTCCCCCCGCCGGGTCGTCGATGCCGTCGAGGAGGCGTATCGCGCGGGGGCGGTCCCCATCAATGCCGCGGAAGGGTTCGTACGCCAGGTGCTTGGGTGGCGCGAGTTCGTGCGGGGCGTCTACTGGTGGGGCATGCCAGACCTGGCGACGGGGAATGCGCTGAGCGCCGAGCGCCCGCTCCCACCGCTCTTCTGGACGGGTCGCACGGACATGCGGTGTCTGGCCGACGTGGTGAGGCAGCTGCTCGACCATGGGTACGCGCACCATATCCAGCGCCTCATGGTCGCCGGACTCTTCGCCCAGTTGTATGGCGCGACGCCGTGGGAGGTGCACGACTGGTTCATGGCGCTGTACGTCGACTCGGTCGAATGGGTGACGCTGCCCAACGTGCTCGGGATGTCGCAGTACGCGGACGGCGGGGTGGTGGGCACCAAACCGTACGTCGCCAGTGGCCGGTACATCGGGCGTCAGGGCAACGCCTGCCGGGCATGCCGGTTCGACCCGGCGGTGGCCACGGGCGAGGAGGCATGCCCCTTTACTACGCTGTACTGGGATTTTCTCGACCGGCACCGCGACCGGCTGCGCGGCAACCGCCGCATGGCGCTTCAGATCCGGAACCTGGAGCGGAAGTCCACGATGGAGCGAACCGCCATCCGGACGCAGGCCGATGCCGTCCGGGCCGCCGTGGCCGGGGGCGCGCTCTAGCGAGCCGCCCCCGGTTGGCGAGCGTTAGACGCGGAGCGTGTCCGGCCGCCAGGCGGACACAGCCTTCTTGATGTCCTCGCGACCGGTGAGTTCCCCGGCCAGGACACGATCGACCTGCTCCGCCACCTCCCCGTCGGCGGCGAAACGCAGGCCGACGAGCTGGTCCACGGTCAGCTTCTCGATGTCCTGCTCGCGCCCCGCAAGAATGGCCCGCAGACGGAGCCGCTCCTCCAGCCGGATCAACCGGTCCTGTACCGTGATGGCCATGGTGCGCGCCGTGAAGACCGTTGCGGCCAGCGCCAGGGAGACGGCCAGCCACCAGCCGCTCGCCAGGCCGGGGTTCTTGAACAGGGCCACGGCCGCCACGATGACATTGATGGCCAGGACCGGGAAGGCGAAGAAGTGCCACGACGCCAGCCAGCGGCGATGGGTCTGGAAGGTCTGTTCGGCGGCAGACTGGGCCATGCGAGGCTCCTGGCAAGAGGGGTGGGGGGAATCTGCCCGGGCCCATCCCGGGGTCAAGGGGACGGCCGGATACCCTGAGGGTGGACCTCAGGCAAGACCCAACGCCGCTTGCGACGGCCCCGGCAGTCCGCCGCCATAGGTCTCGAGGTATCCGGCCGCGTCGATCTTCCGTACCGTATTCTTACTGCTCATCGACCGCACCTTGCCGTAGACGGCGCGCTCCGGCCAGCCCCGATCGAAGCGGCCGAGCACCCACATGATACCGTTGTAAGAGTTGGGGTCTCGGCCGTCGAGGGCATACTTGTTGTTGAGTCCCACCATGACCTCCAGCGCCTCACGTGGCGAAGCGCTCCACTCCAGGATCTTCTTGCCCCACAGCATGCGCAGGTAGTTGTGGACCACGCCGTCCCGCACCAGTTGCGTCTGGGCGGCGTTCCACAGCGGGTCGTGCGTGGCGGCCGCCTCCAACGCCGCGAGGGTGTACTGGTGCGGTCGCGGGTCGGCTTCGTGTTCGGTGAGGGTCGCAACGGCCCATGCGGGGAGGGTCTCGAAAGCGTCGAAGTCCGGCCTCAGGGCGCACTCGTTGAAGCCCAACTCGCGCCAGGTGATGATCTGGTCGAGGAACGCCTCCGCGGAGGCGTCCAGACCCCACCAACCCTCGCGGGCACCCGTCGCCTTGATGGCTGCCGACGGCGCGCGCCAGCCGGCCTCGTCGAGCACCCGGCTCACGATCTGGTGAGCGCCGACATGCCCGAAATGCAGCCACGGGGAGAGCCCGCTCGTTGCGGCGGGGGGCCCGGGCTCGTTCCGGTCGCTGCCGTAGCGGTGCAGGCGTTCGGCCAAGAACCGGTCGAGGATGTCCGTCCCGGCCTGCCAGCCGCCGACCGAGGTCGTGGCCGGCACGCTCCGGTCGACCGGACAGGCCGCGACCAGGTCGTCGGTTGCTCGGGACAGGTCGGCCGGGGGCCAACGCGTCAGTATCTCCTCAGGGAGCACCGGTGGGGTGGGCAACCGGATCCAGCCCAGTGGCTCCGGCTCGGGCATGTCGTCCAGCCATTCGGGCAACACCCGCTGGACGTGGCGCCGGAAGTGGTACGCGCTGGTGAACAGCCGTCCGGCACTCCGCATCGGCAGGAGGCCGTTGCCGTCCACCGCCTCGACCCTGACCGGGACCTGTCGCCCGGCCGCGCCGAGCATGGCGGGATAGAAGAACGCCGGATAGTCGTCCGTGACGACGGCGCACGCGTGTCTGCTCAACGCGGCGAGCAGCCCCGTGCCGGCGTCTGGGGATTCCTCAAGGTATGGATAGTACGCCACCGGTGTCGAGGCGAACGCGGCGGCGTTGGCGCGCATGCCGTCGATGATGAACGCGTGGTGCCGGTCCGAGGCCCACGGATAGTCGGCGCGCAGCGGCTCGAGCACCACCAGCGGTCGCTGCCACAGCAGCGCCAGCTCCAGGGCCCGGTCCAGCGCGTGGTTCCATGCAGGCCGCCGGGCGGCGATCATCCAGTAGAGGACAAAGTCGCCGTCGGGGTTGGGGGATTGGGACGACAGGCGTCTCAGGCGCTCAGGACGAACCATTGTATGTCCATGTGTTGTCTAGTAAGACTTTCCCTGTTGGACGTCATCGATTATAATATCTAGACAATGTTTATACAAGATAGTGCCCATGCCTGAAAGTCGCCCAAAGACACCGGGCCTCATCCTGGTGACGGGAGCCACGGGATACGTCGGCGGCCGGCTCGTGGAGGCCCTGGGAGAGCACCCCCTGAGGGTCCGGTGTCTGGTGCGCGACCCGGCACGGTTTCGCTCCGGCAACAGGGACGGCATCGAGGTGGTTCGTGGTGACGTGCTCGATCCGGCCTCACTCGACGGCGGTCTCGAAGGGGTCGATACGGCCTACTATCTGGTGCACTCGATGGCCGGATCCGGAGACTACGCCGAGGCGGATCTCGAGGGCGCAGCCAACTTCGGTGCCGCGGCGGCCCGGGCCGGTGTCAGGCGCATCGTCTACCTCGGCGGGCTGGGGCGCGGCACCGATCTGTCGAAGCATCTCGAGAGCCGTCACGCCGTCGGGCGGGTCCTGGCCCAGGCCGGCGTCCAGGTCATCGAGTTCAGGGCTTCCATCGTCATCGGATCGGGCAGCTTGTCGTTCGAAATGATTCGCTCCCTGGTGCGCAAGCTCCCGATCATGATCACGCCCCGGTGGGTCCGGACTCCGGCACAACCCATCGCCATCGAGGACGTGATCGGCTACCTGGTCGCCGCCCTGGCGTACCGCCCGTCCGAGAGCCGCGTGTTCGAGATTGGTGGCGCCGATCAGGTGTCGTATGAGGGCATCATGCGCGAATATGCCTCCCAGCGGGGATTGACGCGATACATGATCCCCGTTCCGGTCTTGTCGACGAGCGTGTCCAGTCTGTGGCTGGGCCTGGTGACGCCGATCTATGCCCGCGTGGGCCGGGCCCTGGTGAACAGCATGCGTCACGCCACGTTGGTGACGAATGACGATGCCCTCACGGCGTTTCCACTTCGTCCCCGTGGCCTGCGCGACGCCATCGCCCGGGCCCTCGTGAACGAAGATCGGGAGATGGCGCAGACGCGATGGTCGGATGCCTTGTCGGCCCCTGGTCCGCAACCGTCTGTCCTCGGCTGGGGCGGCAGTCATTTCGGATCACGCATCGTCGATTCCAGGACGCGATTCGTGGCGGCGTCCCCCGACCGGGCGTTCGCCCCCATCCGGCGCATCGGCGGACGGGTGGGTTGGTATTATGCCGATTGGCTGTGGCGTCTGAGAGGGTTCTTGGACCTTCTGGTGGGCGGCGTGGGGGCACGGCGCGGCCGCCGCGATCCGGAGCAGGTGGCCGTAGGGGACACCCTCGACTTCTGGCGGGTGCTCGACGTGGAACCCGATCGGCGGCTCCGACTGCAGGCCGAGATGCGCCTCCCCGGCAGGGCGTGGCTCCAATTCGAGGTGGACCAGGCCCCAGGCGGATCGGTGGTCCGTCAAACGGCCATCTTCGATCCCTGGGGCCTGCTCGGCCTGGTGTACTGGTACGCGCTGTATCCGCTGCACGCCCTGATCTTCAGTGGCATGCTCCGTCGCATCACTGCGGCTGCCACGCGTGAACCGTCTCCAGCAACCGCGTCGCCAGGGGTCGCTTCAGGGTAACCGGACGAAAAGGGATACGCGGTCCACCGAGGCCCGCCCGCGGGGACGCGGTTTCCCGAACGTCCGGGATGGGGCAGATTGAAGCTGGTCGAGGGGAGGGTGATCCTTCCTTGCGCGTGAAGGCCTGCCGGCCTAACTAGACCCGAGCCACTCCCTCACCCCCGTTGCTACGGTTCCCATGGATCCAGGCCAGACGATCTCCCATTACGAAATCATGGAACGGTTGGGAGCCGGTGGCATGGGCGTGGTGTATCGCGCCCGCGACATCGATCTGGATCGCCTGGTGGCGATCAAGTGTCTGCCGACCGACATGGCGCTCGATGACGAAGCCAAGGAGCGCTTCACCCGGGAGGCCCAGGCCGCCTCGGCGTTGGACCACGCCAACATCTGTACCATTCACGAGATCGCCGAAACCGCGGATGGCGAACTCTACATCGTCATGGCGCACTACCAGGGCCGGACGGTGGAGGAGCGGCTGGCGGGGGAGCGGTTCTCGGTGGAGGCGTCCGTCGAGGTGGCCCTGCAACTGGCCCGGGCCCTGGAGCGGGCCCATGACGCCGGCATCGTCCACCGCGATCTCAAGCCCGCCAA
>JBDHIK010000172.1:0-4311 GCA_039587475.1 Gemmatimonadota bacterium
AGCAGGATGGAGTGATGCGCCACGTCCGGGTACTGCCGTTTCGTCCCGAAATACCAGACGAACAGGCCCATCGAGTAGCGGGAGTTCTCGAGCTTTCGGTCAGTCCACCTGCGGCGGACCGCACTCGGAACCAGGTGCCGGTACGTCCACGCCGAGTCGGCGTTCGACACGACGATGTCTGCCGCGATTTGCTCACCATCCCTAAGCCGAACGCCGGTCGCCTTGCCACCCTCCACCACGATCTCGGCCACGTCGGAATCGAGACGGAGCTCACCACCCAGTCCGTCGATCAGGTCCAGCAGTCCCTGGACGAGCGCGCCAGTTCCTCCGATCGGGAAATGGACTCCCCATTCGCGCTCCAGGTACGCGATCAGCGTGTAGATCGAGGTCGTCGCGAACGGGTTTCCGCCCACCAGCAGAGGATGGAAACTCAGTACCTGTCTCAGTTTCGGGTGCTTGATGAACTTCGCCACCAGGCGGTACACGGTCAGGTGGCTCTGAAGCATGATCATGTCGGGCACGATACGCGCCATGTCCCACACCGAATCGAACGGCACGTGCCCAAGCCGGGTGAAGCCGGTGTTGAAGATCCGCTCGCTCATGGCCAGGAAGCGCGCGTATCCAGCTTCGTCCTCGGGCGAGAACCGGCGTATCTCCCGTCGCATCGCCTCGGCGTCACCCGAATAGTCGAAGATGTCTCCGTCGTCGAAGCGGATCCGGTAGAATGGAGTGACGGCACGCAGGTCCACATCATCCGCCAGCCGCCGCCCGCACAGGTCCCACAGCTCTTCGAACAGGAACGGCGCCGTGATCACGGTCGGTCCGGCATCGAACGTGAAGCCATCCTGCTCGAATACGCGAGCCCGCCCGCCGGGTTGATCGAGACGCTCGAGGATGGTCACGCGGTAGCCGCGAGCGCCGAGACGGACAGCAGCGGCCAGTCCTCCGAAGCCGGACCCGATGACTACCGCGTGCGCCCTGTTGTCGACATCTCCGCTCAAGGTTCCCCCAATCGGGTGTTCGCTGATCGTACGAGTGAGCGCCCAATGTACAGTCCGCATCTGGCGTCCCCAAACTGGCCCCTTCTGGCGAAACATTGCACCGGCCGAAGCATGGGGGTAGCGTCGCCTGGAACCTGCTGTGACAACGGCGGAAGATTCCACGACCAGCGACTCCGGTGAGCATCGAAAGCGAAGATGAAAGCATCGTCTCGAGTCAGATTTCTGTTCCTTGCCCTGCTCGCGGGTGTTCCGGTCAGCGGGGCGGCGCAGGAGGCCGACTTCGTGGTTCCGCCCGGCCTCTACGCCAGCCGGCAGTACGTGTCCAACCGGGCCCTGACTCGGCCCGCTGACCGGTACATTCGTGTGCGGACCACGAACTTCCTGCTCCACCGCGTGCGCGAGTCCGACGGGGGTCTCGTGGTCGAGAGCCGCTACTGCCACATCGAACAGGAACCGCTGGGTCGCGTCCGCACGTCACTGGGTCCACGGTTCGTGGCAGCCATGCCCAGCTGGGAGGCGCCGCTCACGAGGGACTCCGAGAGCGAAGATGACGGAGCCATGCGGCTTGCCGAGGCCGTGATGGTGCTGGGTGCTCGACTGGACGACCCGGCCGACGAAGCTCTTCCCGCAGACGCGGACGATCCCCGGATTACCGACCCGGACGGCGACGGCAATCCCGGGGTAACGGTGGAGGTCAGCGGATTCGTGAGCGGACAGGTCTACCTGGTGCAACGGCTGGTCCGCGGACTCCTTGGAACGGCAACACCGGACGGCCGGGCCAGCGGGACCGTGATCGGGGCGGGTGACCAGGTCGTGATCGGGGCGTCGAACGCCATCCTCAAGACGTTCACACCCAGGTTCGAGCACAATCCCGACCCGAAGCGGAACACCTTCGTGTGGTTGCCGGTGCCGGATGGCTCAACCTGCGAGAGCGTCATGGCCGAGCGTGACCGGTTGTTCGGGGAGGACTGAGGCCGGTGGACGCTGACGTTCTGATCGTCGGAGCCGGCTGCGCCGGCCTCAGCCTGGCCGTCCACCTCCTGGAGGCCGGTGCCTCCGACCTGGAGATCGTCTTGCTCGATCGCCGCTCCAACTACGTGCGCGACCGCACCTGGTGCTTCTGGTCCGGCCACGATCATCCGTTCGAGGCCGCGGTCTCCCGGTCATGGAATCGGTGGAGGATCACCACCTCGGAGGGCGAGGTCGAACGCAGCTCCCGGTCGGTCGCATATCGCTGCATCCAGGCCGACGCTTTCTACGAAGTGGCGTTGGAGCGCATCGATCGCAGCCCCAACATCAGGCTGGTGCGTGATGTCTCGATCGAGGCTCTCCGTGAGGTCGACGGTGGCGTGGCCGCAGTGACCGCCGATGGCGACTTCACGGCCCGGCGGGCCTTCGACAGCCGCCCCCCCGAACCCCGGCCGGTGCCGGCCGGCGAGATTCACTGGCTGCAGCATTTCGTCGGACTCGAGGTGGAGGCCGATCGGCCCGTGTTCGACCCATCGGTCGCCACGTTGATGGACTTCCGGGTGATGGACGGCGCGGACATCAGGTTCATGTACGTTCTGCCGGTGGATGACCGAACTGCGCTGGTGGAGGACACGTTCTTCGGGGGCGAGCCCCGCCCGGAAGGCGAGTACATCGAGTCGATTGATCGCTACCTGATCGATGGGCTCGGCGCCGGCGGATGGACCGAGAAGCACCGCGAGCGCGGTGCGATTCCGATGAGCACCGTCCCCCCGACGCTCCCGTCGAGTCCTCGCATCACGAGTATCGGATTGCGGGCCGGCCTGGCCCGACCGGCGACCGGCTACGCCTTTCTCGCGATCCAGCGTCATTCGCGGCGCCTCGCCGGGTACGCGGTACGGGCCGGAGTCGATCGTCCCATGCCCCGCAGCCGCCCTTACCCCAGGGCCGCGGCATTTCTCGACCGGGTATTCCTGGCCTACCTTGAGCGCCAGCCGGAGGAGGCGCCTGAGATGTTCCGTGGCATGTTCGAGGGCGTCGCGCCCGAACGCATGGCGCGCTTCCTGTTCGACGGAGGGACCCGGACGGACCGAATCGCCGTCATGCGCTCCCTGCCTGCCACGCCCCTGATCGGACAGGCACTGCGCAGCCTGGGACCTGCCTGGCGAGACACGACTCGGAGAGGCTGATGTCGAAATTGAAGACGGTTGGGCATCCGTTGTCACCGCTTCCTACGGAACTTCCCCCCGAGCTTCGCGGGCCGGATTGGGTGCAGGCCAACCCCCACCGCATCGAGCGAGAGCTGCGGGCAGCGCTGGCCATGCCATCCGGGGGTTGGTACGTGCTGGATGCCAGCCGATCCATCGGCCAGAAACCCCGCCGTTTCTGGGTCCAGGGGCGCGAACTGGTGGCGTGGCGAGCCGGTGGAGAACTCCGGGTTGCCCCCAACGCCTGCCCCCACATGGGCGCATCCCTGGCCGAGGGCCCTGTGCGTGACGGCCGCCTCGTATGCCCCTGGCACGGGCTGGAACTCGGGACCGAAAAGCACGGCGCCTGGTGCCCGCTGGAGGCGCACGACGATGGTGTACTCTGCTGGGTCCAGATTCGGGACACCGGTGATGAGCAACCGGAAGCCGATCCGCCGACGCCACGCCCTTTTGTGTCGGCTCGACCTTCGCGATTCATCGACTCCGTGATGAAGATGGAGGCGGATTGTGACCCTCGGGACGTGATTGCCAATCGACTCGACCCGTGGCACGGCGTCTACTATCACCCGCGTACCTTCAAGCGTCTGAAGGTGATCGGCCTCGAAGGAGGGCGGTTGCTGGTGCGCGTCGTGTACGGAATGACGGACCGGCTTGGAATCGAGGTCGACGCCACCTTCCATTGTCCGGACCCCCGCACCATTACGATGACGATCGTCGGAGGCGAGGGCACGGGATCGGTGGTCGAGACCCACGTCACGCCCCTTCGTCCCGGTCGGTCCGCAATCATCGAGGCCACGCTGGCGACATCGGACCGCCCCGGGTTCCAGAGAGCGATCCGGGCAGCCAGCCTCATCCGGCCGTTCATTCTCAAGTCGCAACGAAAGCTGTGGGTGGAAGACGCCGCCTACGCTGAGCGGCGCTACGCGCTGCGCACGGGCCTGGTTCCGGCTGCGGGACGGGCGCTGGCGTGGCCAGAGGGCGCACAGGCCTCCGTGCGGTCAGCGCCTGCGGGCGAGCGGTCCGAAGAGGGGCACTGACCAGATCGGTTCCGGCTTCACGTCCCACGGGGTCAGAAGGCGGTTGGCGGCCATGAAGCCGGATGCCGTGGCGCGTTCCATGAGTGCCGTGGGAAAGGG
>JBDHIK010000173.1:0-4311 GCA_039587475.1 Gemmatimonadota bacterium
ACCTGCTCGAATCGTCGTCGCTACGTCTCGAAGAATCACTGCAACGCGCGTTTGACGACGTGGACCGGATCTCCAGGTTGGCCGCCCGAGAGGCCGACGGTGACAGGGCCACAGTATTCTCGCGCCTCGACCAACTCGTGCCGCGCGGTGGTCCCGACCTCTCGGTCACGGTCTTCGAGCTCGATGGCACTCCCTTGGCCTGGGCCGGGCGCCACCGACTGGTGCCTCACCCCACCGGAGATTCGGTCGCCGTTCAATGGAACGGATACTATCTCACCCTGGAGATGCGTCGCCAATCCGCCGCCGGTCGCAGGGTGCTTGCCGCAGTCGTCATATCCGCCGCCGAGGTCACCACCCAATCTGAACGTAGCGTGGCAGCCGAGTTTCGGGAACGCGTCGGCGTGGGGTTGCAGGTCTTTCCGCCTGGCGAGGCCCCGGAGGACGACCCCGACGTCTACGACTATACCGAGCCCACGACAGCCGGCCCCCGCGTGCTGTTCAGCGTCAAGCCACTGCCTCCCGAGCAGGGGGCAGCGCGGGAGACCACCTTGGCCACGGGCAGGGCCATCGTCTCCTGGTTGCTCCTGGCGTTCGTGTTGGTGGCATTGACCGTCGCTTCCGGTTCGATGCAACGGTTCGCCTTCCTGCTCGCCGTGCTGGTGGTGTTGCTCCGTGCTCCTCTGGGAGACGCGCTCGGCCTGGCAGACCTCTTCTCGCCGGCCACCTTCTTCCGGCCTCTGGTGGGTCCCTTCTCCACCTCGATCGGGATGATGACCGCCACCGGGACGGTGGTGACCATCATCGGTGTCGGATTGTGGCGCAGGCGCATGCGGCGGACCTGGTACGGGGTCCTGATCGGCGTGGCCGCGCTGGTGACCGCGCCCGACCTGTATCGTGAACTGGGGCGCGGCATCACGCCGCCCAGCCACGGGGTTTCACTGACCCTGTGGGTCACCTGGCAGTTCATGATGGTGGTCGCGGCCACGGGCCTCTTCGCCATCGCCGCTGCCATGTTCCGGGGGCCGAAGGACGTGGTGGGGAACGCCTGGAAGGTCCGGCTCGGGTCGGGCGTGGCCCTGGCGCTCGTGGCCACCATCATCGGGACGATCCTCTGGGAGCAGGGTTGGCCGCCTTACTACACGGCGTTCTGGGTGCCGGCCTTGCTGCTGGTGGTGACGCCGGCGCCGCGACGGGCCACGGCGGTGGCCCTGGCGATCGTCGCCGGGAGCGCCGCGGCCCTGGTGACCTGGGGGGCCGTCCTGGAGGGGGCGGGCCACGTCGCACGCCGCGACTTGCAGCGGCTGGGAGGGGATGCCGACCCGCTTGCCGTGGCTTCACTGGAGCGCTTTGCCTTGCGGATCGCAGCCGGCCAGTCGCCGACCAGCGCCGGGAACCTCTACCAGCAGTGGCGCCAATCGGACCTGGGGCGCGAAGCGTACCCGGCGCACCTGGCGCTGTGGACGGTGGATGGCGATCTCCTGGCGGACTTGCCGATCGACTCCCTGTCCCTGGACGTCGCGCAGGTGCGGCAAGCGGTCAGGACCATGCCTGCGGACTCTGTCGCAGTCGTCCAACCGTTCGCACTCGTGCCGGGTGTTCACCATCTGCTGCTGGTCCGGGTTCAGGGCGGAGACGTCATGTCTCTTGCCATTGGTCCGCTGACCCGGCTCATCCCGAGGACCCCGCTCGGTGCGGCAATCGACCCGCCACCACAGGCGCCGCCCTTGTACCACATCACCATGTCGCCGCCGTTGCCGGATCGGACGGTGGCAACCATGCTCCCGATGCGATGGCGACGAATCGGCTGGTCGATGGTCGGCGAAGCAGACTACGCGTTCGATGACGGCGTACGGACCGCCCGTGTCGTGGTCGATCTTCAGGGGCCGGGGTCGGTCCTCGTGCGTGGCGCTTTGATCCTGCTGCTCGACGTCGTCGTCATCATGCTGTTGTGGCTCCTGGCCGAGTGGATCGACGGACAGACGTTCCGGGCGCCGGACTGGAGGCGTCTGGCCCGGTCGTTCCGAATGCGTCTGGCCGGCGCTCTGGCGCTCTTCTTCATCCTCCCCGCGGTGGGGTTCGCGGCCTGGAGCTTCGTCCGACTGACCGCGGAGGCGGTCAGAGGCAGAGACCTCCTGACGAGCCACCTGCTGCGTGACGCGGTCACCATCGCCGCCGGGGACGCCGCCGACAGGTCATGGGACACGTCGCACCTGGTGGACCTGAGTCGCCGGGTCAATGCTCCCTTCTGGAGCTATCACGGCGGCGGGCTTCGGGCCGTGAGCGCTCCGGTGCTGTGGGACCTCGGCCTCGTTCGACCACTCCTCCATCCGGCAGCATTTACCGCTGCGGCCCTGGATGCCTCGGCGCCCACCGTGGTGCCAGAGTCGCAGACGGGCGTGCGGCAACGGGTGGGATACCGCGTTGCACTGGACGGTACTCCGGAGCGCATGGTGGTGCTGGCCACGCCTCAGCTGAGCGAGGACACCGCTGGGGATGTCGCGCCGGTCGACCTCGCCATGGTGGTGCTGTTGGCCACCATTCTCGGGTTGGCGGGCGCGCTGCTGGCGGCACGGTGGTCCGCCGCGGCATTGAGCCGGCCCGTGGCCGACCTGAGGCAGTCTGCTGCCGCCATCGGGCGCGGCCGCTCCATGCCGCCGCCCAGCGGGAGCCCCCCCCTCGAGTTCGAGCCCGTGTTTGGCGCCTTCCAGAAGATGGAACACGACATCCGGACCAGTCAGGCCGAGCTCGAGAGCGCGCGACGCCGCACCGCCACCGTTCTCGCCACCGTGGCGACCGGTGTCATCGGCCTCGATCGGACCGGGAAGGTGCTCATTGCCAACCGGCGCGCCGGGGAGATTCTCTCGGCGCCTCTCGATGAAGGCAGTGACCTCGCTGCCGCGGCAGGATCTGCCTGGAAAGACCTCTGGCCATTGGTGGACGCGGTACTGGCCGGAGGGGATGAGGACCGGACCGGTGAACTGGATGTGGCAGGCCGGCGCTACAGTGCCCACTGTGCCGTGTTGGGCGGTGACGACGGTGGAGCGGTGATCGCCCTGACCGACGTCACCGACATGGCCCAGGCGGAGCGTGTGCTGGCCTGGGGCGAGATGGCTCGTCACGTGGCGCACGAAATCAAGAATCCCCTGACGCCGATGCGCTTGGGTATTCAACACCTGCAGCGCATCCAGCGCGAGCGACCCGAGGCGCTGTCGGATGTGTTGAAGACCACCGCGGACCGGATGCTGACGGAAATCGATCGACTCAACAGGATTGCCAGGGCGTTCAGCCGGTTTGCATCCCCTTCACATGAGGTGGCCCCCCTGGAGGATGTCGACTTGGCGGAGATCGCGTCGGAGGTGCAGCAGTTGTATGAGTTGGGCCAGGACGGGGTTACCGTGGCGTTGAGCGTGGAGACTCCGGCCCACGGCGCGGCGCGGCGTGATGAAGTCAAGGAGGTCCTCGGCAATCTGGTGGAGAATGCCAGGCAGGCTGGAGCACGGACCATCACCATGGTCGTAGCGCCCGGTCACGTCAGCGTCGCGGACGATGGGACCGGCATGCCGTCCCACGTTTCGGCGCGCATCTTCGAGCCCCGGTTCTCCACGACCTCCAGCGGCGCCGGCCTCGGACTCGCCATCGTGCGCAGGCAAGTGGAGAGTTGGGGTGGGACCATCGAGGTGGACACCACGGAAGGCCAGGGGACGACGGTCACGGTCAGCCTGCGCCGGACCGTGGCGGAGGGTCGCGGCCGAGCACCGGAGGCGGGCCGCTCGGAGTAGAACGGCTCAGCGGTGAGGGCGGCCGAGGATTGCCGGCACCACCTCGTCCGCCGAGCCGGAGAGACGGATGTCGGCGACCGTGTCGTACTCCGTGGCGCCGGGGTCGACGACGATGAGCGTAGCGCCACCGGACCTGGCGTGGTTCGCCAACGCGGCCGCGGGCTGCACCGTCCCGCTGGTGCCGATGACCAGACAGACGTCCGCCCGTTCCGCGGCGGCAATCGCTTGACGCAAGGTGTCCTCGGGAAGGGCCTCCCCGAACCACACGACGGCCGGGCGCAGCAAGGCGCCGCACCCGGAGCAACGGGGCAGGGTCTCGAGACTGGTCGCATCGACGGGCTCCCGATCGGATCTCTCCGAACCACAGTCGGTGCAGCGTACCCGGAAGATCGACCCGTGCAGCCCGAGCGGTTGAGGAGCTCCGCACGCGTCGGCGGCGGCCTCATGCAGGCCGTCCACGTTCTGCGTCACGAGGGTGATGCCTTCTCGTTGGACCATCAGGGCCGCCACCGCTTCGTGCCCTGCGTTGGGG
>JBDHIK010000174.1:0-4255 GCA_039587475.1 Gemmatimonadota bacterium
TTGAAGGGCACCGACAAGGACGTGCGGACCATCGGGCGCGAGCTGGGCGTGGGCCACGTCCTGGAAGGAAGTGTTCGCAAGGCGGGCAACAACCTGCGCATCACGGCACAATTGATCGACGCCCGCACCGACGACCATCTGTGGGCGGACAAGTACAGCGGCACCATGGATGACGTGTTCGACCTCCAGGACCAGGTCTCACGCGAGATCGTCAAGGCGCTCGACGTGACGTTGACCCGCGACGAGGACCGCCGCCTGGCCGACCGGCCCATCGTGGATCCCCGCGCCTTCGAACTCTACATCCAGGCCCGACAGGAGATTCGGCGATACGGCAACGCGGTCGACCGGGGCATGCGGCTCCTGGCCCAGGCGATGGACATCGAAGGGGAGACCGCGCCGCTGCAGGCCCTCCTGGGGCTGGCCAAGGTGAACCAGGTCCGCTCCGGGACCTCACTCGGCATGACGCCGCTGGAGGAAGCCGAACAGATCGGCCAACACCTCATGGCCAGCGCGGACGGCGCCCACTACGGGCATGCCGTACTGGGTATGACGGCCCACACCCGGGGCAACATGGCCACTGCCGTCTTCCACTTCCGGCTGGCCCTCGAGCATGATCCGACCGACGCCGACCTCTGGTTTCACATGGGAATCGCCCTCAACGCCGCGGGCCAAGATGCCGACGCCCAGGAAACGGGTCGACGGTTCCTCGAGCACGATCCGCTCGGTACCCTTGCGCTCGTGCTGGCGGGCGTGCTCCCCTGGTTCGTCGGCCGCGCTGCCGACGGCATCCCCTATCTCGAACGCATGCTCGAGTCGGACCCGCAGAGCGTCATCGGCAGATGGTGCCTCGGCTACGCGTTCACCTTGCTCGACCGATGGGATGAGGCCGCGTCGCAGGCAACCTGGATGCAGCTGCACGCCGAGGGGATGCCGTATACCGGCCAACTCAGCGCCATGGTGGAAGCCCACCGGGGCAACATGGACGTGGCGCGGGGCTGGCTCGAGGGGATCACGGGCCTGGACTACCATCACAAGTTCCACGTGGCCGAGTCCTTCGCCATGGTGGGCGACACCGAAGCGGCCTTGACCTGGCTGGAGGAGTCGGTGGACAGCGGCTTCACCCCGTACCACTATATCGTCGACCACTGTCCGTTCCTGGCGCCGTTGCGCGACCACGTCCGTTTCGCGCCCATCGCCGCCAAGGCGAGAGAAGCCATGGAAACGTTCGCACCGGGGGCATCGTACTGACGATGCGCTCAAAACAACCGCTCGATCACCCTGACGGGAGAGCTTCATGAACGCGCGTACCCTGGGCATGTGGACCCTTGGCCTCCTCCTTCCCGGCACCGCGGCTCCCGCCGAGGCCCAGATCAAAGCCAGCGAACGTGGCGGCGTCCACCAAACCGTGGACGGCACCACCATCACCGTCGACTACGCACGCCCGAGAGACCGAGGCCGGAGCCCGCTGTTCGGCGGCGACGTCGTGCACTGGGATCACGTCTGGACCCCGGGGGCCGACTGGGCCACGACCCTGGAAATCGACAAACCCGTCTCGATCCAGGGGACCGATGTCCCCGTCGGCAAGTACTCCGTGTGGTTCGTGGTCAAGGATACCACGGTGTGGGAGGTGCGCCTCGACCCCAGGGACTCCCTGTTTCACCTCCCCGAGCCCGAGGCCCACGACAGCCTCATCACCTTCATGGCCGAGGTACACCAACGGGAGCCCTACCGCGAGACATTGACGTGGTCGTTCCCCACGATCCGTCCGTCCGGCGTCACGCTCGCCATGCAGTGGGGTACGACCTACGTCCCGTTGGAGATCGACGTCGAGTCCTCGGTCGATCTCACGGTCAGCCCAGACCAGGCGGCGCCGATCCTGGGCACCTATGCCATGACCGGCGAAGGCGACCGTGACTGGTGGAACCGCGACGTGGTGCTGACCTACGACTCGACCCGCACGTGGGTCATGGCGGCCTGGCACCCGCGCGAGACCGAGGCCGACGCGGACGATGGGGCCGCCGATGCCAACGCCGGGGAGGAGGAAGATGCCGACGGCGGAGAGGATGAAGACGCCGACGCGGAGGAGGAAGACGAGGAGCCGGAGACGTGGTACTCGGCGCTGTTCTCGGTCACCGACGATTGGTTCACACCGGGCTGGCTGGAGGACGGCGAATTGTGGTCGGTCACCAAGTCGTTGACGCTCGAGTTCGAGATCGAGAACGGCCTGGCGGTCGGTTATCAGCTCCGCAACCGGCGCGATGTCGTGGTGGCGAAGGCCCAGCGTATCGAATGACCGGCGGGTGGCGGGAGGGACCCCTGACGCCAAAGACGGCACAAAGCGGAGGAACCCATGGATCCGGAAATACTCGGCTGGCTGCTGCAGCAACTCCTCGCAGACCTGGCCAGCAACGCCTCGATCATCCTCATTTCCTTCTTCTCAGTGGGCGTCCTGGGCCTGGGCCCCATCGGGCGCGGCCTGGGTCGTCGTCTCCGCGGATCGACCGCGGCGGAGGACGAGGCCCAGCGGTTGCGCGCCGAGGTGGAACTCATCCAGGAACGGTTGGATTTCAGCGAACGCGTGCTGCACCAGCTGCGTGCGCCGATGGAGGACCCGGAGCACACCGAGCCCACGACGGGAGCCGTCACGCCGCACTAGGGCTGCCAGGCTTCACGGAACCTTCAGATCCTCCTCATGCGGCCCGGGCCAACGTGGCTACATTGCTGTCTTCACCACTGTCCCGGTCCTGACCATGCACAGCTCCGAATATCACGCCACCATCGACTGGCAGCGCGGCGGCACCGCGTTCGACTACGAGACCTACCCGCGCGACCACACCTGGACCTTTCACGGCGACGTCACCGTGCCGGCGTCGGCCGCTCCGGCCTTCCGGGGTAGCCCCGAACGGGTCGATCCGGAGGAAGCGTTCGTCGCCTCCATCTCCGCCTGTCACATGCTCACGTTTCTGGCGCTGGCGGCGCGGAAGGGCATCGTGGTCAACAGCTACCGGGATGCCGCCGTCGGTGTCCTGGAAAAGAACGCCGACGGCCGCCTGGCGATGACCAGGGTGACCTTGTCCCCGCAAATCACGTTCGAGGTCATGCCGGCCGCCGAGGATCTGGCGCGGCTCCACGATCAGGCCCACCACGGCTGCTTCATCGCCAACTCGGTCAGGACCGAAATCACCGTTCGTTCCTGACCGGCTGGACGTGCCATGACCGACATCGACCGCACCGTATACGTGCTTGGCCCTGAGGACGAAGATCGGGTGGCGGACGTCCTGGCAGACGCGTTCTACGACTACCCGGTCATGCGACACATCGTCGGTGTGACGCCGGAGTACGCGACCAGACTGCGTACCCTCGTGGGGTTCTTCGTGGCCGCGAGAGTGCTGCGGGAGGAACCGATGCTGGGCGTGAAGGGGGACGAGGACCTCGTGGCCGCCGCTATCGTCACGCTTCCCGGTGAGCGCACCGCGCCCAAGGAACTGCACCAGCGCCGCACGGTGGTGTGGAGCCTCCTCGGCGCCGAGGCTCGGGCCCGCTACGAACGCCTGGGAGAAGTGTGGCGGACGGTAGGGGTGGAACAGCCCTGCCATCACCTGAACATGATCGGCGTCCGGCGCAGCATGGGCAGCCTGGGACGTGGGCGGGCCCTCCTCGATGCGGTACACGCCCTGGCGGCCGCGGATCCCGCCTCCAGCGGCGTGTCCCTGACCACGGAAGATCCCGTGAACGTCGGCCTCTATCAGCACTGCGGCTACCGGATCGTGGGACAGGCCACCATCAGCGACACGATGCGCACCTGGGGCTTCTTCCGACCGAACGACTGACCCAGGACGCAACGCCCCTGGGAGCCACCCCGGCGACCGGCGTCTTGCATGCCGGCCCGGGCCCGGCGAACTTGGTCGCGGTACCACCCCTTCCACATCCGGGCCGCCCCCGAGGGCATTGATGACCGAGTCGAGCGTGTGGGAAGACGAAGAGGAGGTCCGCCGCGATGAATTCGTGCCGGATACCCTGGTCGAGGCCGAGTGCCCCCACTGCGGGGCCGCGGTCGTCCTGATGCTCGACCCCGGCGGCGACGCCCACCAGGAGTACGTCGAGGACTGCCAGGTGTGCTGCCGGCCCTGGCTCGTCCACGTCCATTTCGACGACACCGGCTCCGCCACGGTTCAGCTCGACATCGAGTGACGAATCACGAGGGCGTGCGACCGGCCGTAAAAGGCTCCCCGGGACCGGGCCTGCGTAAGTCACT
>JBDHIK010000048.1:0-23091 GCA_039587475.1 Gemmatimonadota bacterium
CGGGGGCCGGGCTCAGCACGGCCCGACCTTGCCAAAAGATACTAAACGTATATATTCGTTTCGTACATAGTTTATCGAGGCGACCATGCGAAACGAAATCCGATGGTTCCTGGCCCTGGCCGCCGTCGTGCCGTTCCAGGCGTGCGGTGAGGGGAGCGGTGGCACGACGGGGCCGCCGCCCCCCAGTGTCGTGACCAGTGTCGTCATCGACCCACTCGCCGGCCCCCTGACGTCACTGGGAGAATTCGTCACCCTGACGGCGACGGTGCGCGACCAGAATGGGGCCGAGGTGTCCAACGCCGCCGTCACCTGGACCAGTCTGGACCCGGCCGTCGTCTCGGTCAGCGCCACCGGTCGAGTCGTGGCCGAAGCCAACGGACAGACGGAGGTCATCGCACAGGTGTCGGGGCTGGCGGATACGATCGCCATCGCGGTGGCCCAGGAGGTGGCGCAGATCCAGATCACTCCGGCCCAACCGGTGCTGGAGTTGCCGGGTGACACCCTGACGGTCACCGGGCAACCGGTCGACGCCCGTGGCAACGTGGTCGCCGGTTTGCCCACCATCACATGGACCGGTAGCGGCGTGGTGACGGTGAGCGCGACCGGTCTGGTCGAGGCCATTGGATTCGGCGGCGGCACCGTCACCGCCAACTCCGGGTCGGCCACCACTACCGTCACCGTCCAGGTCATCGGCAACCGGTTCTTTCTGAGCCAGGGCACCGCCCTGCGTTACGACCTGGATCTGCCCAGCGGGACCGGACCGTTTCCGGCGATCGTGTGGGTTCACGGTTCCGGCCAGCTGGATCGCAACTCCCAGCGGGGCGCCACCGACCCCCTGGTCCCGGAGGGGTTGGCGGTGTTGCGGTACGACAAGCGGGGTGTCGGGGAATCGGGAGGCGTCTACAGCAACGTCGGTCCCAGCAACAGTGTGGGTGTGCTGGGACTCCTGGCGGACGACGCCGCCGCTGCCGTCCGTTTCCTGAGCCGGCTGTCCCAGATCGACCCCACGCGCATCGGCATCATGGGCAACAGCCAGGCCGGCTGGATCGTACCACAGGCCGTCCACAAGAGCGGGGGTCTGGCGAGCTATATCATGCTGTGGTCAGGGCCCACCATCAGCGTCGGGTTGGAGATCTTCTTCAGCGACCTGACCGCGGACCCGGCCCGATCGCTGGACGAAGCCTATGCCCTGTTGCCGAACTTCAACGGCATCGAGGGGTACGATGCGCTGGCCGACGTGTCGGCGCTCACGATTCCCGGGCTGTGGCAGTTCGGCGAAATGGACCGCAGCATCCCGATGCGACTCGACGTGCAGCGCCTGACCGACCTCCAGAATCAGGGCAAGCCGTTCGAGATGGTGTTGTGGCCTTTCGGGGATCATGCACTGCGGGACATCCGCGTCAATCAGTTCTATGACGTGTGGAGCGAGTACCTCCGTTTTCTCCGGGTCCACGGGATCCTCTGACGGCGGAGGAGGGTCTGAGCCAGGAAATGAATGGGTCGGCCACCTTGCGCGGGGGCCGGCCTTTCATTCACTTCGTTCGACATGGTCAGTGTCCCGATCGAAGTCGTTCTCGAAGCCGTCATCGTCGCCGTCACCCAGGATGAGCCCCGGGTCCTGACGGTGCGCCCCGCCACGGACCCGGAGGAACTCCCGGGACTCCCGTCCGGGGCCCTGGACGTCACGCAGGATCGCACCCTGGACCGGGGACTGCGCCGCTGGGTGCGCGAGCAGACCGGCATCGACGTCGGGTACGTCGAACAGCTCTACACCTTCGGGGACCGGTTCCGGTCTCCCTCCGAGCGCCAGGGCGGGCCGCGCGTGCTGTCGATCGCCTACCTGGCGCTGGTGCGGGAGGAGCGGCCTTCGGCCGGTGCCGCCTGGCAGCCGTGGTACGATCTCCTCCCCTGGGAAGACCACCGCCACGGTGAGCCTCAGGTCATCGGGCGGATCATCCGACCCGCCATCGACCGATGGATTGGAGCCGCGGTCACCAACGAGGAGCGGTCGCAACGCGCCGAGCGGGCCGCCGTCACCTTCGGGACCGAGGACGGCGCCTGGGATCCGGTTCGCGCCCTGGAGCGGTACGAGCTGCTCTATCACCTGGACCTGCTCGAAGAGTCCCGCGGCCCCACCGCGCCCACCCAACTGGACGGCACCGACGGGGTGGTGCCGGGGCACCCCATGGTCCTGGACCATCGGCGTATCGTCGCCACCGCCCTTGCGCGGCTGCGCGGCAAGATCACCTATCGGCCGGTCGTCTTCGAACTCCTCCCCGAGGCCTTCACGCTGTTGGCCCTGCAAACCTTGGTGGAAGCGCTGGCCGGCGAGGTCCGCCACAAGCAGAACTTCCGTCGCCTGGTCGAACGCGGCGGTCTGGTCGAGCCAACGGGACAGACAGCCCGCTCCAGCGGCGGCGGCCGGCCGGCCAAGCTGTATCGCTTCCGCCGGGACGTGGTCAGGGAACGACCGCGCCCGGGAGTGGGTCTCCCCGCGCGAGGCTAAACCGCCCAACGGCAATCGCTTGGACCCGGGCCCCTTGCGGCCCGCCTCCCCACGATTATACTCCATGTGAGCACATATATGCTCATTGTGAGCATAACAAGGAGGCGTGATGTCGGCTGTCAGACCATCTCCAGACGTAGCAACCCGCCTCCGCGGCGTCGTGCCCGAAATCGAGTGGGCCACGGTACAACCGCTGATCGAGGACATCGAGCGTCTCAAGATCGAGCGCAATGCCGTCGTCATCGGCCACAACTACATGACGCCCGACATCTTCCACGGCGTGGCGGATCTCCGCGGCGATTCTCTGGAAATGGCGCGCATGGCGAGCGAGGCCGAAGCGGACGTCATCGTGGTGGCGGGCGTCCACTTCATGGCGGAGACGGCCAAGATCGTCAGCCCGGACAAGACGGTCTTGATCCCGGATCTCGGCGCCGGCTGCTCGCTGGCGGAGTCGATCACGGGGGAGGACGTGCGGCAGTTGCGGGCGCGCTATCCCGGTGTTCCCGTGGTGACCTACGTGAACACCTCGGCGGACGTGAAGGCGGAATCGGACGTCTGCTGTACATCCTCCAATGCCGTCCAGGTGGTCGAATCGCTGGGGGTCGACCGGGTGATCTTCCTGCCCGACCGGTATCTCGGCCAGTACGTCGCCGGCCAGACCGACACCGAGGTCATTCTCTGGGACGGCACCTGCATCGTGCACGAGCGTTTCAGCGGTGCCGAGGTTCGCGGTGTGAGGGCCACGACGCCCGGAGTCAGCGTGATCGCCCATCCGGAGTGCCCGCCCGACGTGCTGGCCGAAGCCGATTTCGTCGGCTCGACGTCGGCCATGATCAACTGGGTGGCGGACCATCAGCCTCCGACGGTGATGATGGTGACCGAGTGTTCCATGAGCGACAACGTCGCAGTGGAGCACCCGGAGGTCGAATTCATTCGGCCCTGCAATCTCTGCCCCTACATGAAGACGATCACCCTGGAGAACATTCGCCGGTCCCTGCAGACCATGCAGCACCCGGTGGAGGTGGCGCCCGACGTTGCCGCACGTGCCAGGGAAGCCGTTGACCGCATGCTGGCCGTGACGGGTGGCGCGGCGGTACGCGTCGAGGCGGTACTGGTCACGTCGGGACGGCTTGCGGAGCAGAGCAGCACGGCACGTGCTCAGGGCGGCATCGCCGCGGCAATTGGCCCGGACGACTCGCCGGCCCAGCACGCCAGCGATACCCTCAACGTATCTGCAGGGATCGGCGTGCCGGACGCGATCGAACGCCTGGCTGGGGAGGCCCGGGACCGGGTGGAGTGGCTGGCGGGGCAGGGGGTGGTCTTCGACCGCGCCGCCGGAGGGGAGTTGGCACTGGGCATGGAGGCGGGCCACCTCCGGCGCCGGGTCGTGCATGCCAACGGCGACGCCACCGGCGCCGAAATCGCCCGGGGTATGACTGAAGCAGTGCGGCGCCGGGAGGCCATCACCACGCTCGAGGACGTCCAGGCCATCGACCTGGCGACGGAGCAGGGTCGCGTTGCCGGGCTGGTGGTGCGTCACACAGATGGCAGCCACACCTTGTTGCTGGCGCCCGCGGTGGTCCTTGCGACTGGTGGCATCGGTCAGGTCTATGCCCGCACCACCAATCCTCAGGCAGTGTACGGATCCGGTATCGCCATGGCGGCCCGGGCCGGCGCCCATCTCATCGACCTCGAGTTCGTGCAGTTCCATCCCACGGCCCTCGATACCGGCGCCGACCCACTCCCGCTCCTGACGGAGGCACTCCGCGGTGAAGGGGCGGTCCTCGTCGACCACGAAGGCCGCCGTTTCATGGCGGACCTTCACCCTGACGCGGAACTGGCGCCCAGGGACGTGGTGGCGCGCGCCATCTTCCAGCGCCGTCTGGCGGGGCCGGTCTCCCTCGATGCCCGATGCATCGGGCCGGACTTTCCCGAGCGCTTCCCGACCGCGTTTGCGCATGCCCAACTGCTCGGGCTCGACCCGCGCCACGATCTGCTGCCGGTGACGCCGGCGCAGCACTTCTTCATGGGCGGTGTGGCGGTGGACGGCGAAGGCCGCAGTTCCAGGTTGGGTTTGTGGGCGGTCGGCGAGGTCAGTTCGACCGGCGTGCACGGGGCCAACCGTCTTGCCAGCAATTCTCTGCTGGAAGGCCTGGTATTCGGCGCTGCCGCGGCGCGGAGCATCGCCGCCGACCTGAGGGCAGGCGTCCTGTCGTCCCCAGCGCCGACGGCCGGCGTGGTCGAGGTGCCCGACGCCGTTCCTGGAGACGAGCATCCCGTGGCCGTCGAAGCGGACCTCCGTAATCTCATGTGGGCCAAAGTGGGGTTGGTCCGCGACGGCGCCGACCTGCGTCGTGCCATCGGGCGCCTGCGGCGCTGGAGTACCCAGGCGGGAACATCCAGTTCTCGCATTCGGGACATGCTCTTGGTGTCGCGGCTGGTGGCCGAGGCGGCGCTGGCGCGGCGTGAGAGTCGCGGCGCCCACTACCGCCGGGACTGGCGCGAAACCAATCCCATCCTGGCTCGTCGCCGCACCATGATCCCGCGCCCGGCGGGTACCGTGGCGCTGGCCACCGAGAAGGCCGGCGAACGCCTGGTGCCGGTGTGACCCTCGAGCCCGGACTGGTCGACCGGCTGGTCCGCGCCGCGCTCGAAGAGGATCTGCACCAGGCCGGCGACCTCACTTCCGAATTGACCATTGCGGCGGATGCCGTGCTGCGAGCGGCGGTCATCGCGCGTCAGGCGGGGACGGTGGCCGGCCTTCCCCTGGCGGAGCGCGCCTTCCTGCTGCTCGACGACCGGGTGCGGTTCCACGCCTCGGTCGAGGACGGCGCGGAGGTCACGGCAGGGCAGACGCTCGCCTCCATCGAGGGACCGGCCCGTGCCATCATGACCGGCGAGCGAGTGGCCCTCAACTTCCTTGGACAGTTGAGTGGCGTCGCCAGCCTGACCGCCGCGTATGTCAGAGCCGTGTCGGGCACCGGAACCCGCATCCTCGACACCCGGAAGACCCATCCGGGACTCCGCGCGGTCGAGAAGTACGCCGTCCGGATGGGGGGCGGTCACAACCATCGATTTGGCCTGTACGACGGCGTACTGATCAAGGACAATCACATCGCGGCGGCGGGGGGCATTGCTCGGGCCCTCGACCGGGTGCGGGGCCGGGTGCCGGCACTCACCGGTATCGAGGTGGAGGTCGAGACGCTGGCCCAGGTCGAGGAGGCCCTGGCCGGAGGCGCTACGACGCTGCTGCTGGACAACATGGCCCCGGACCTCCTGCGGGACGCGGTCGCCCTGGTGGCCGGCCGGGCCAGGACCGAGGCGTCCGGAGGGGTCACGCTCGATTCGGTCGGCGCCATCGCGGCGACGGGTGTCGACTTCATCTCCGTCGGAGCGCTGACCCACAGCGCACCGACGCTGGACATCGCGCTCGAAGTTCTCGGTTAGGGTCCCGGCGCCGAACCGGTCTCCACCATTCTCCGCATTCGGGAAAAGGGAAAGCCCCCGCAACCGGTTCGCGGGCTGGATCGGTCTGCCGGCGCCGTCTCCCTCGCTTCGTCTTCCGACGGCGCATTCCATACCGTGAGGCAAAAGGCCCACTCCCACGGCGGCATTCCCTCGAGCGGCAGCCAGTCGATCCGTGTCCACAGGTTCCCGTCAGCCGGATTGGTGGCGTCGTTCCTGGCGATGAGATACTGCCCGACAGAGTCCCACTGCACGACGTGATAGCGGCTGTCCGGCCGCTGATGCCAGAGATCCGGTGAGAGGTGGTACCGAATGCCGTAGTCGTCTTCGAAGTCGCCCACCAGCATCGTTGGCACGCTCGCCTCCGGAGCGGGACATCCCGCGAGAACGCCGGCCATCAGGGCCACCGCACAGCGACCGGTCACGACGTAAAGAGGTCGAACACGTTCTCGAGGGTCGAGCCCGGAGTCGCCCGGTACAATTCGGTGTACTGACACCGGGTGCAGCTCACCGTGGAGAATTTCTTGTTCTGGACGTCGAAGATCTTGGACAACCCGCCACCGGTCGCGGCCATGCGGTCGCTGTCGAACTCGTCGTGGTCGCACTTGGGACAGCGCCAATTGGCGTGTTGCATGATGCCTCCTCCGGAGGGTGTCGTCGTCAGTCGGTCGATGGTCGATCGAAGTGCAGCTTCATTCCCTCGTGGCTGGCCACGAACCCCAACCGCTGATAGAACCGGAGCGCTTCGGGCCGCGCCTTGTCGGTGGTCAGCTGGATCAGATGGCAGCCGCGCTCCCGGGCTCGTTCGATGGCCCACTGGCACAGGACGGCGCCCAGGCCGCGTGACCGATGCGGTGCGGCCACCCGGACGCCCTCCACCAGAGCGCGCCAGCGACCCTGGTAGGTCAGGTACGGAATGAAGGTCAATTGGAGCACCCCGGCCACGGCACCGTCGACCGTTGCCACCACCAGCTCGTTGTTGGGGTCGGCGCTGATGGCCTCGAACGCCTCCAGGTAACTCGACGGTAGCGGCGGCCCCACCGACTCACGGGTGCGTCCCAGGGGGTCGTCGGCCAGCATGGCGACGATGGCTGCGACGTCGTCGCGCTGCGCCGGGCGGATGACCGCGAAAGGAGCCGACATGGAATCCGAGGAGAGGGTCGTGGAGTGGTGGCTAGTTGCGATTCTGGTTGTCCAGGTCGGCCGCGATGCGCCAGGTACCGTCGGCGTCCCGTCGCAGGGCCAGCACAAACTTGCCGCGGTCGGGCACCCCGGGTCGGTCGCCGTAGCCGTAGGCGCCGACGATGTATCCCACGGTGTCCGCCACGGCCCAGGCATGGGCCCGGAGCTGGAGGGCGCCGCCGGCGAAACCGTAGGCCTCCTCGATGGCTTCGGTACCCCGGCGCCAACCTGATGATGTCGGGACGAATCCGTCCGCGGTGAAGAGTCGAGCCAGGCCCGCCGGGTCTCCGGCCCGCCAGGACTGTTCGTAGTCTCTGAGGACGCGGTCGAGTTCTGCCGGCAGGGTGACCGAGGGGAGCGGTGTCGCTGTCTCTCCCGTCTCCTGAGCCAGGGCCGGGCCCGCGGCAAGGGCCAGCACCATCCACAGTGTTCCGCAGCGTTTCATGGTCGTTCGCCTCCGTCCTTGGGGTCGCGAGTCTGTGGGGGCTCCCGATCAGGGTGTACAGTCGGTACCGCAGCGCTGAAAGAGCTGCAGACGATTGCCGTACGGATCTCGGAACACAAAACTCCGGGCCGCGAGCGCCTCGTCGTGAAAGATGCCCTGGTCGACGTCCACGTCGAGGTCCGCCAGCCAGGCGTAGGCCGCGTCGATGTCATCCACGAAGAACCCCACCTTGAACAGGCCCAACGGACGGTCCGCCTCGGGCGCCTCTGCGCCTCGCAGCCGAATCAGCTCGACCGTCAGGCCCTGTCCCTCAAGGATGCGTATGGAGTAGCGACCGTCGCCGCCATCGATGGTGTTGACCTCGGTGAGCCCCAGGACACGAGCGTACCACCGTGCCGCCGAGTCTGCGTCTTCGACCAGGACGGCGACGAACGTCTGGGCCACGACCGAAAAGGGGCGTTCCGGAGGCGCGTCCTGCGCCGCTGCCTGGCGGGCGGTGGCGGCCACACCCGAGAGGGCCAGCACGAGGGGCAGCAGTCGAGTCGTCATTCTACCCGGACGCCCTCTCGCGTCCCACCCCCCTGATGGAGCACCACCGCGGTGGCCCTGCCGCCGTCGACTCGGAACACCAGGCGCACGTCGTCCGCGAACGTGGGAATGAAGGTGTGATTGCCCTGGGCCCTGAGACGCACGCGGCTCTGTCCGGTGGCCCGGGAGAACAGTCTTCCGCTCCGGGCAAAGATGGCCAGGTCGAAATCGGGCCCCAGCCGGTAGGTGCCTTCGTAGACGGCCATCTCCGAGTCCGACAGCTTCTCGTCGCGAACCACCAGGACCTCGATTCCCAGCGCCCACTTGGCAATGATCCCTGCCATCTGGCCGGCCGTCGGACCCTCCGTGTTGACGAGTACGATCACAGCCAGGTCGTCGTCCGGGTAGTAGGCCATCGCCGACCTGAAGCCGTTGATGCCTCCGCTGTGAGCGATGCGACGGTGCCCGTCGAGCTCGCCGACTCCCAGGCCGAAGCCATAGCTGGTCCTGTTGCCGTCATTCAGCGCGCCGGGCGTGATCATGGCCTGATAGCTCTCCGGCGACACCACATCTCCTTCGCGGAGGTCCCGGGACCACGCCAGCAGGTCGAAGGCCGTCGAACAGAGGGCCCCGGCGGCACCGGGCTGGTTCATGGACAACGGGTCGTCGTTCACCAGGGCGCCGTCCACCACAAGGTACCCCTCGGCCCGACCGGAAATGATCGGGCGCTCGTCGCAGTAGTGCGTGTTCGTCAAACCCTGTGGGCCGAGGACGTGGCGTTGCAGGTAGTCACGGTAGGACATGCCGCTGGTCGCTGCGATGATCATTCCCAGGAGGTAGTATCCCGAGTTGCTGTACCGGTACTGCTCGCCCGGTTCGAAATCGAACGGCTCATCTTCGAACAGCGCTACGAGTTCGTCATCGCTCAGGTCGCGCCGGATCATGGGACGCCACTTGGCGAGGCCGGTATAGCTCGCAATGCCCGACGTATGGGTCAGGAGGTGGCGGACGGTCACGGCCCGCCCCTGGGTGTCGAAGTCGGGCAGATAGGTCGTGATCCGCGCATCGAGATCGATCCGTCCCGCTTCCACCAATTGCATGACGGCCGCGGCCGTGAACTGCTTGGTCAGCGAGCCGATGCGATACACGGTCTCCGACGTGGCCGGAACGTCATTCTCGATGTCAGCCAACCCATATCCAGAGACCAGCAGGACATCATCTCGTTGGTACAGGGCGATACTCAGACCCGCCACCTGGCCGCGGGCCAGGGTCGCAGCCGCGAGCGAGTCCACCTTGGCGATGAGGTCGTCCCCCCACAGAGGTTGCTGGGCCGTGGCCTCGAGCGGGGTCGCAGAGACGAGAGCCGTGAGGATCAGCGTCGCAAAACCGTGTGCCATTCGTCTGATCACGATAGCATTACCAGCCCTGACGGGCGCGGAGGTGGGTGATGTGCGCCACGTGATGGTCTCCGTGCCAGGCGTAGAACGCCAGGAGGGTGTCGAGGTCCATCTCCCCCAACTCGGGATGGCGCAACCGGCGAGGCCAGTCGTCGTCCGTCAGACGCTCCCAGAGATAGACCCAGCGCTCGTGGAGACGCTCCAGGAGCGTCAGCGACATCTCCACCGGTCCGGCCGCGTCCGGCAAGGTGGCCCAGGCGGCCTCATCGTAGGTCCGGATGGTGGGGACGTCCTCCGTCAGCGCCAGTTTGAGCCGCGTGTACGAATTGAGGTGGCTGTCGGGCACGTGATGCACCACCTGCCGCACCGTCCAGCCATCGGGCCGGTACCGGGTGTCCAGCTGCGCCTCACTCAGGCCGGCCACGGCGGCCCTTAGTGCTGCGGGGGTCCCCGCAATCGTCTCGATGAAGCTCGGGCGATCCGTCGCGGCCCCGGCCGGCGGCGCCTGGAACTCACCAATCGGAAACCGCAGATCCGTCATGGGCGGACCCGCGCCGGGCGATGGTCGGGGGGCATGTGCCGGTCGCTACCTTTCTCGAGGGATTCCGGGTCGAATCAGTCGTGCGCCGCCGAGTGTTCGAGCTGGGAAAGGGCGACCCGGTAGTACGTGGTGAAACCCCTGACGAACAACATATCCCGGCCATCGGGAGAAAACACCACGAAGTTCTCGTAGTCGCCCGGGGTGTTGATCGCCGGACCGAGACGCCGTGGTTCACTCCAGCCGTCGGTGATGCGACGGGCAAGCCAGAGATCCGACGGTTCCCAGCGGCCCCCGTTGGGACGCTCCGACACGTCCAGCACCATCAGGTCGCCGTCGGGGCTTGGCGTGGCCCCCCACAGCCGAACGTCGTCGCGCCAATCGGCCCACGGAGCCAGCAAGGGGTCGTCCTGCCAACTCTCCGCGTCGGGGCCGGCGGCCACCCGGTGCCAACGCGTTTGCCAGTCGGGCGACACCGACACCCAGTGCAGCGCACCTCGACGGTCGAACCAGGGTCCGGCGTCGTAGTTGCCCGGCACCGACAGCAGAGTCAGGGGCCTCGGCTCGCCCCAGTCACCGGCGTCCAACTCGGCGTGCCAGAGGTTGGCGTTGGGTGTGGCCGACGTGTCCCCGGGAAAGGGACGATAGGACGTGAACACCAGGTGCCGGCCGTCGGGCGACACTGCGGGGTAGAGGTTCGACTCACCCCCGGCACCGAGCCGCACTTCGACGGGCGACCCCCAGGCCCCGGCGTGGCGCGTGGAGCGATAGATACGGTAGTCCTCCCGCCCCTCGGTCACCTTGCGGAAGAAGTAGAACGTCGTGCCATCCGCGGTGAACGACCCGCGGTAGAGGTTGTCGTCCGGCCGGGAGACGCTCCCGGGCGCGAACACCGAGACGTCCTGGGCAAGGGCCGGGGCCGGGCCCGGCCCCAGGATGGCCAGCAAGGCCATGGCTACAGGTGCACGTGCGGTGGATCGCATGCCACTCCTTGCGGAATCCGTGAACGGGGTCGAGCGGCAGTCGGTCCGCCCAGGCAACGAGAACGGTCACACAGCCCCTACGGGGATTCCCCCGGCGGTGATTCCCTCGGCTGGGTCAGCTCAGAACTTCACGGCCGTGCCGTAGCTCAGCAGCTCGGCCGCGCCCGACATCACCTGGGACGTCACGAACCGCACGGTGATGACCGCGTCGGCGCCCAGGCGCTCGGCCTGCTCCTCCATGCGGCGCAGGCTCTCGGCGCGGGCCTCGACCAGCATCTCGGAGTATTCCTTGATCTCGCCCCCCACCAGGGTGCGGAATCCGGCCATGATGTCCTTGCCGATGTGCTTGGCGCGAATGGTACTGCCACGGACCAGCCCGAGTGCTTCACGCACTTCGTGGCCGGGGACGAAATCGGTGGTCACGACGATCATGGCGCTGTGCTCCTTCATGTGGTTCGATGCAACGTTGTGACTCAGGGCTCATCGAGCAGTTCGCGGTCTTGCTCACGCTCCTCGAGTCGTTCCCAGATGACGGTGCCCAACAGGAGGATGAGGCCGGCGCCCGCCGCGCCCAGGCCCAGCTGGATGGGCCAGGGCAGGCTGCGGAACCAGGGCCACAGGAAGCGGAGTGGCTCGATGGCCCAGACGGCGACGAGGACGCCGCCGGTCGTGATCAGCAGGAATCCCACGATGCGGATCAAGCGGATCATTCGCGCAGGTCTCCTTCCAGGCGCCGGTCCGCCGCCCGCTCGAGAATCAACGAGAGGAGGACCAGAGCGGCGCCGGCCAATACCAGCGCCACGCCGATTTCCAGCTGGTCGGGGAGGTCGACGAAGCGCAGCAGCAGGCGCATCGACTCGACGGCCGCGGCAACGCCCGCCAGCAGCAGGCCGCCGCGCCACAGGAACAGGCCCAGCAGGTGGGGCGCGCGCATACCCGCAATGTACATGGGCGTCTTTGTGGTGGTCCATCCCGCGAAGCGGGGTGCGTAAGCCGTCCCGATGTCACGACTTGCCCGGAGGGCCGGGAGGTATTCGATTCCCACCATCTAAGGAGGAGTCCATGAAGTCTCGCATCGTCGCCGCCGTGGCGACTGCCATTCTGCTTGCCGGTGGGCCGGTTGCGGCTCAGGTGACCCACGCCGACGTCCCCGGCATCCGGAACTATTCCTACACGGACCCGGGCGACGGCATCGCCGGGACCAGAGTCGGCTTCGGCGGCGCCACCGACCTCGCCGCCATGCCCTGGCTCGCCGAGCAAGGCTATGCTGCGGTGATCAACGTCAGGCTCGCCTCCGAGGAAGGCGCCAACGTGGAAGCGTCCCGGGCTGCGGCCGAGGCCGCCGGGCTGGTGTACATCCACCTGCCCTTCAACAGCAGAGACCCGGATCCGCAACTCTTCGACAAGTTCACGGCTGCCGTGGGGGACGCCGGCAACCGACCGGTCTACGTCCACTGCGGGTCAGCGACGCGAGTGGCGGCCCTGTGGATGATCTGGCGGGTGACCGAAGACGGCTGGGACATCGACGCTGCACGCGCGGAGGCGCAGTCCATCGCGCTCAAACCCGAGCAGGCTGTCGCCTTCGCCGAACAGTATCTCAGCAACCTGGAGGAGTAGCCGGCGCACCACCGTTCGGCAGGATCACGAAGGTCATCAGCCGGCTGGGGGCAGCACCGGGCGGATGACCCCGGTCAGGGGCCGACCTCGTGGCTCAGATCCCATGCCCCCATCTGGTCGAGCACGGCGTACCCCGTCCAGTCGAACACCAGCGGCGTGATGGTGATCATGTCCTGCATGTACGCCTCCGAATCGCCCCCGGGGGTGAACGCCGAGGCCCTGCTGAACGTGGGTCGAAAACGCCGGACGTCGCCCTCGCCCTCGCCCTCCTGTTCCTGGTATCCCACCTGGAAATGCAGGTTTCCCATCTTCGCGAACGCCACGCCGGCGGTCTCCGCTTCGGTGTCGTGGGGCACGTTGACCGACAAGACGATGCCGGGCAGGGCGGGCTCCCGCTTCAGCCGTGCGATGAACGTGGCGGTGAACTGCGCGGCGTAGCGGTACTCTCCCCGGGCGCCCGTCGAGACGGCGACGGCCGGCACGTCGTGGAACGCGCCCATCATGGCGGCACCGATCGTCCCCGACATGTGTGACGCCGTCCCCAGGTTGGCGCCGGCGTTGATGCCGCTCACGACCAGGTCGAACCCGCCCGGTGGCGCCAGGGTGCCCATGGCCAGGAGGACGGTGCCGGCGGGGGTGGTGTCGACGCAGTGATCCACCACGCCGCCATCGCGCGGAACGGGCCGGAGCGACAGCTCGTCCCGCAACGAAACCGACATGCTGGCGCCGCTGCGCTGGTTGCACGGGGCGATGACGTGAACCTGGCCCACCGACCGGAGTGCTTCGGCGAGGGCCAGGATCCCCGGCGATTCGACGCCGTCGTCGTTGGTGACCAGGATGTGGTAGGGCTCGTCCTGTCCGTAGGCGGACATCGCCGGGGTCCCGATCAGGGACAGCAACACGGTGATGGCGCCGAGTTGTCCAGTGCATATGGTCATGAGGGTCCCCGCGGTGGTGAGGTGGGTCGGCGGTTGGCCGGGGCGGATGACTGGCGAGGGGTGTCCAGGCCGGCGGTGCCCACGGCCTCCTCCCTCTGGCGAATGGTACGCCCAATGGACCGGGACAACGGGTACGCCTTGGCGTAGGCCAGCACCTGGGTCGAGAAACGACCGCCGATCTGCACCAGTCGGCCGAGGCCGGGGCTGAGTCGCTGCAATCGCCTGACTGGAGAGAAACCCGACAGATCAGACCCGCGCCGTCCCACGCTGGCCCAGATGGCGTGACGCTCGGCGCGCCCCGCCAGTTGAGCGAACACCCACTTGTTGACCGAACCCGAGGTCGGGTGTACGCGGGACCGGTTTTCGTCCCGTTGGCCCAGGAGGTACCCGGTCAGCGCCACGGCTTCGAACGGATCGTCTCCGGCACCGTCTGCCCAGTGCTGCACATGATCGATGGTGGTGCCGAGCACCCCGGCCAGTTCATGGGTCGCGGCGCGCCGACGATTGATCTCGATGTCCCGGGTCGAGCAGTCGGCCAGGGCCTGATGGAGCAGAAGGAGGTCGCGCAACCGGCCGCGGCGGGTGATGTGTTTGACGGACCCGTGCGTCAGGATGTTCCACAGGTGGTCGGCCGGCGCCAGCCGCCAGAGCCCGGGTACCTCAGCGATGGCCTCGACCCGGTCCCAGTAGGTCTCGTCCGGCGGCACCAGCTGGGTGTCCAGCGTGACGTGAATCTCGACGAGCAGTTCGTCCTCGCGCACCAGACCGCGGAGGTGATGCACGCCGGCGTAACCGAATTGCCGGTAGCCCCGTTGCTGCAGGTCGGTCACGAGGGCGGCGGCGTCATCGTGCTCCAGGAGGAGGTCGATGTCGTTGAGGTCGATCCCGGCCGAGCCGAGGGCCGACACGCCGCCCTTGAGGACGACGGGGCGGTGTTGATGTTCGGTGGCCCATCTGCCGATCAGCTGGAGTTGGCGCCGGGCACTGGCGATGCGTTTCCGTTCCCACTCGGTCTCTTCCGTCAGCAGGGTGAGGAAGGGAGCGGGGAGGGTGGCCAGGAGGCCGGCCCGCTCCATGACCTGGTACAGAGGCAGGGCGCACCGCTCGACATGGAGGAACAGACGCCAGCCGTCCAACGACTGAAAGAGTGCACGCGCATCGTCGGTGGGCGAGTCCCGACCCGTCCAACTGGGCGACAGCATCCGCAGGGCACAGTGCCGCGCCGTCAGTGCCTGGCGGACCGCCGACGCGAGAGACTCCGTTCCCGGCCCCGGCGTCACGGACGGCTCCCAGGCGCCGGGTGCCCGTCTTGGTGTGGAGTCACGGCGGAGATCATCCCGTTTACCGGGCGCGTGTCACGAGTGTGTCGTACATGGCGACCGCTTCCGGTGCCAGTGGGTGGTCGGCCACGCGGCGGCGTGTTTGCTCGCGGTCGTGGTCGCGTCCGGACCGGGGCCGGTTGGGATTGGGCCCCGGTGTCCCGGCGGCCCCGAAAAAGGACGCATCCATAGCCTGGAAGACCGCTGCCTCGTCTGGTAAGGCGTCGCTGAACGACGTGCCACGTTGCCGGTTGACCTGCTGAATGACGTCGGCCGGACGGGACGTGACCGTGTCGAAGCGGCTCAGAAGCACCTCGTCGCCGCAGGTATCGACGGCCTGAAAGAAGCGGAGCCATTGCCGGTACATCGCGCCGATCATGTGCGGGTTGCCGTTGGTCCGGGACGACACGCTGTCCACCGGATGACGCAGCAGGGCGATGGCCGGGATGTCCAGGTCGACCGCGCGGGTGATCTGGCAGGCCACGTGATGGTGGTGCGCGACCCGGGTGCCGGGGTTGGCCATGAGGAAGACGTTGACGAAATAGCTGTTGCCCGATCCCGCGGGGCCTTCGATACAGAGTTGGGTCGCCCGGGTCACCCGGTTGCGGCGGCGGGCATGGGGGTACGACGGCATGGGGACGGCCGCCAACAGCATCGCATAGGCCGGCCAACTCTGCCCCACGAACGTGAGGGTATTCTGGACCAGCGGGCTGATCACCGATCGCAACGGCTGGGGCTTCGGTCGGTTGCTGGGCATGGCGGTCGATGCCATCTCGGGTCGGGCTCGGTTGTCGCTCACGGAACACACACTCGGGATGTCCGCACGGACACGGCGGCGGCGCGGTAATCACGCGGTGAGCCGACGGCACGGTCGTCGGCAATGGAATGAGTGGCTAATGTAGACGGCTCCCGCGGTTCAGGCAACGAACGTGCGGGCCTTTGCGTGCCCCGGATTGCCACTGCGGCCGTTGACGGGGTCGGGGGGTCGGTCCATATATCGAAGCGCGGCCGTCCTTCGGGATGGCGCGTCACCAGGGTCGTATGCCTCCACCTGACGGAACCGCTCCATGCACCTGAAGCGGCGATGGATCAATCGCCAGATCTACGAGTACTTCGCCGTCAACCTGGGGCCGCTGCTGGGCTGGCGTGACCCCATTCTCGTGTACCAGATGGGGCGCGTCGGCTCGTCGTCGATCCGCAACTCGCTGTTCCGGTGCCGCGACCCCCGCACGCGTCTCGTCCTCATGTCTCACGAGTTCTTTCCCATCCGGAACCGGGATCCGGAATTGCCCGCGGTCGACCCTGGAGATCGGGAGGCCGTCCGTCGGGAGATGGCCCATGACCGGCAAGTGTTCCAGCAGTTCCCGCTCCGCCGCAAGATCAGCTGGCTGTGGCGCAAACGGTTCTACCGGCAGCGGATCCACGACGCCTACGTGCGGCGCGGGGACGACCTGCGGGTCATCACCCTGGTGCGCGACCCGGCGGCGCACAACGTGTCCCTGTTCTTCCAGGTGTTCGACCAGTACGCCGGCACGACGATCGAGCGCTCCGGCTACGGCGTGGACGACATGATCCGCCTGTTTCTGGAACGGTGCGTCCATACCCGCCCGTTGACGTGGTTGGACGCGGAGTTGAAGGCCACGCTCGGCGTCGATGTATATCGGCAACCGTTCCCGGTGGATCGGGGCCATGCAGTTGTGTCCGAGGGCCGGGTGCGCGTGCTTGTGCTCCGCACCGAGTTGGACGACGGGGCCAAGGCACAGGCCATCGCCCGGTTCCTCGATCTGGACCGCTTCGAGCTGGTCCGGAGCAACGTGACCGCCGACAAGCCTCACGCCGAGCTGTACGCCGAGTTTCTCCGGCGCGTCCGGCTCCCTGATTCGCTGCTGGACACCCTGTACGACTCCAAGTACGCCAGGCACTTCTATTCGGCAGAGGAACGGGAGCGTTTCCGGGCCCGCTGGAGCGGCCGCCCGAACGGTTCCTGAAGCCCGATGGAGCCTCTACGCGCCGCTTGTGTGACGGCCGTAAACGGATGCGGATCTCATCGGACACCCGCTATCAGCTTGCGTCCGAGCCCGCCGACGAGCGCCGGGTCGGTCCCCATCCCATCGGTCACGGACCCGATGCGAAACGCGGCGTGATCTGCTGACCGGAACACCACGGGCTGTCGCCCGTCACCATCCACCCAGCTAGATGCACACCATGTCCGGGGACTCGAAAATGAAGTCCGGACTCAGGCTGGCATTGTAGGCCCCTGCGGCATAGTGCACGAGGTAGTCCCCGGGATGGACGACCGGGAACACACCCTGGTACAGGATGTCGTTCTCCCGGCAGGTCGCCCCATAAAGGATTGACGGAACCATCGTGCCGCCGTGCGGTTGCCAGGATCCGGAAAAGGCCTGGATGACCTGGGGGCAGTAATGGGTGAGCGGTACCATCGAGATGGTGCCGTCGCCGTTGACCTGCTGCACCCCGTCCCGGGCCTTGACGTGAAGGACGCGCGAGATCAGCACCACCCCGTCGGCCGTCAGGTAGCGGCCCGGTTCCACTACGAGGGTGGGGCCCGTCGCAGTCTCCGGAAAGAACGGCCGCAGGCCCTGCACCAGGGCCTCGACGTACACGCCGATCGGCTGCGGTCGCCATTCGCTTCGGCTCCTGGGCTTGGGTGTGTGGGCCGGGAAGCCGCCCCCCACATCGATGACCTTCAGGGCCTTCTGGTAGTCGGGGATGTGCTCCCGGGCGAACGCGCCAAGCCGGCCTGCGGCGTCACGATAGAACTCCGGATCGTCGGTGTCCCCGTAGAGGTGCGTGTGGAGCGCCGTCAACGAGACGTGCGGCGAACGTGCGATGGCGTGTAGGGCCTCGGTCGCCTCGTCATTGTCCATGGAAAATCCGAACCGGCTGATGCCCCCCTTGGGGACCGGACCGCTGAGGCGCATGCCGATCTCCACCACGACTTCGTCCGCGGCTGCAGCCCACGCCACGATGGCGTCGAGTTCGTCTCGATCGTTGACGTTGACGAGGGCACCCTCGGCGAGGGCCGTGTCGAGTTCCTGCGGGCTCTTCCGAGGCCCGTTGAAGATGATGTCCCGGCCCGGATACCCTGTCTCGCGGGCCAGCCGGTACTCTCGGCCGGACACCACCTCCGCCGCGGCACCCAGGGAACGGAACAGCGGGAGCCGGGCCACGTGGTAGTTGGTCTTGAAGGAATAGGCGATGCGGGATTGGGGCCAGGCGCCGCCGAGACAGCGCTCCAACTCCCGATAGCGGTCCGCGAGGTTGTCGCGCTCGCAGACGAAGAGCGGTGTGGCGTGACGCTCCAACACTGCCAGGATGTCTGCCCGGTGCGCGACCAGGTCGGGATAATGCCGGAGGGTGGGGACCGCCCCGGTGGGAGACGCATCAGTGATCGGTGGCACCAGAACTCCTTGGGTCTAGCGGCGCTCGTGTCTCGACGTCGAACAGGCCGGATTGCTCGAGTCTCCTGATGGTGGCGATGTCACGCCGGATGGCGCTCAGGTCGTCTGCCACCAATGTCACCCGGCCCGCGACGGGCCTCAAGATCTCTCCCGGTGTCGTCTGCAGACGATAGGAGTGGACCGTTGGCAACGCGGCGATGGCGTCCAGGTGTCGCACCCGTTTCAGGCGCCCCTGGCGCGCGGGGATGAGGAATACGTTGGCCGCGCGTCGGCGCAGCGTCGGCCGATGGGACAGCGATCGCAGGAACGATTGCGGATCCAGGATGGCAGCGACCGTTTCGTCCAGTTGCGAGAGGCCGCCACAGAGGCCGCTCAACATCGCGTTGACGCCGGCTGAGAGCCGGGCGCCGACCTCGATCAGGTGGGGTGCTCCGTTGCTCCACACCAGTTCGCTGTGGGCCGGCCCGAAGCTGATGTCCAGCGCCTCGAGCACCTCGAGGGCGTAGGCCCGGAGGGCGGCCTGTCGCGGGCCCTCATACGGCAGGAGCGTCATCGCGTCATACCCCAGCCGGCCGTCCGGGTGGCGCACGCGACTGTACTCCCAGTAGGCGGTCACCTTGGGCCGCCCGTCCACGCTCACCGTGTCGACCACGTACTCCGGGCCATCGAGGAATTGCTGCGCCACCACGGCGTCATTGCCATCACCCAGGACGTTGGGCTGAGACAGCACGCGCTCTGCCGCGTGCCGGACGGCCGCCTCGTCGCTGCAGCAGGCCACCATGTCCGATGCGACGCTGCTGGCCGGCTTCACCACGATGGGCCAACCGTTGGTTCGGCTCCACTGGACGATGTCCTCGACGTGTGGGGAGCGGGTATGATGGGCCGCCTGGAGGCCGCGGCGGCGGACCGCCTCCCACATGAGGTACTTGTCGCGCCGGACCTCACTCGAGGCGGCGGCGTTGGCCGGCAGGGAAAGTCGGTCGCTCAACTGGTCCGCCAGCAGCACGCCGGATTCGAACCCGGCGATCACATGGCTGGGCTGCTCCCCGGCTAGGGCCCGCGCGGTGTCGTCGATGTCGCCGCGGTGGTCGATGACGGCCGCGAACAGTCCGGGGTCGAAATGGCTCTTCATGTCGTCCGGCATGCCCGGCGAACTGTGGATGGCGACGCAGCGCGCCTGCCGGTGCCGCAACGCCTCGGCCAGCATGGCGCCGGACGAGTACGGGTCGACGACCGCAATGCAGGGAGGGGACACGGTTCGCTCTTAGAGAGGGCGGTCCGGACCCGGTGGGTCGGCGGACCGCTGCAGTCGGCTGAACTCCCCACCGGCCCCGGCGAGTTCGGCCCCGGGGCCGCTCTCGACCAGGCGCCCGCCGCGCATGACCAGGACGCGGTCCGCTATGCCAGCGACCGCGGCCCGATGGGTGATGGCCAACACGGTACGGCGGTGTCTCGCGCCAACGAGATTGTTCAGGATCCTGGTCTCGAGGGCCGTGTCGAGCGCACTGGTGGCCTCGTCCAGGATGAGGATGCGGGCCTGGGAAAGCAGGGCTCGGGCGATGGCCACTCGCTGCCGCTGGCCGCCGGACAGCCGCGCGCCACGCACCCCGACCCGGGTGCCGAGGCCTTCCGGGAACTCGGCGGCGACGTCATCGAGGGCGGCGAGTCGGACGGCCTCGGCGAGGTCGGCGTCGCTGGCCTGAGGCCGGCCCACGGCGATGTTGAAGGCAAGCGTCTCGTCGAACAGGAATTCGTCCTGCGCCACGTAGCTCACCGCTTGATGGAGGCTGTGGCGCTCCAGGCGTCTCACGTCGACGCCGTCGATCAGCACCTGGCCCTCGCTGGGGTCGTAGAACCGTTTGGCGAGTCGGGTGACGGTGGACTTGCCGGCGCCACTGCCGCCCACCATGGCCACGATCTGCCCGGGTTCGATCCTGAAGGACAGATCCTCGATGACCGGAGCGTCGTCATAGCCGAACGAGACGGCGCGAAACTCGATGGCCCCGCCCGTTGGTGGCAGGGGAAGGGGGTTCGTCGGTTCCGGGATGTCAGGCTCGCGATCGAGAAGCTCGAAGGCACGCGCCCCGGCCGCGAGTCCGCCCGACAGGCCGGCCACGCATTGCGCCATGCGCTGTGCCGGCGCCTGCATCAGGAACATGACCGCCAGGAACGACAACATCTGACCCGCCGTCAGCTCCTGGCGCAACAGCGCCGATCCCATCAGAAACAGCAGGGTGGCCAGGGTGATCCCGGTCATCAGTTCGACGAGGGCGGTGGCGGTGCCGCGAATACGGGCCGAGCGCACCTGCCGGTCATACTGTTCCCGGCACGTCCGCTCGAACTTCGCCTGCCAGCCCTGCTCCACCCCGAACCCGAGGATGACCCCGATACCACCGGTCATTTCGGTCAGCTGGCTGGTGATGCGGGACAAGCTCTCCTGCACGGCGCGGGCGACCGTCACGATGCGGGCGCCGATGGCCCGCAGCCCCAACCCTCCTACCACCATCACGGTGAAGATGAGCAGGCCCCACATCGGCTCCTGCAGCATCATGACGGCGAACAACAGAGCGATGGTCAGGCCGTTGCGAATGAGGCCCTGCATGGCGGTGACGGCCGACGCCTCGAAGACCATGAGGTCGTTCACCACCCGGGCAATCAGGTCTCCCGGGGACTGTGTGGTGAAGAAGCGCAGGCCCTGGTGCTGGAGATGATGAAAGAGATCCAGGCGGATGGCCTGCACGAGGCCGGCGCCCGCCATCCGGGCGACCACGAGGTAGAGCCAGTTGAACAACGCCTGGGCCGTGAAGATCGCGAAGACCACGCCCGCCAGCAGCCAGAGCTGGCTCCGGTCCGTCGGGCCGGCGAGGAAGGCGTCGACCGTGGGTTGGATGATCCAGGCCTTGGCCGCCGTCAGGCTCGCGGCGAGGAGCAGGAGCAACAGCGAAAGAGTGAACCGGCCACGCACTACCGCGAGGTAGGTCAGGACCCGTGAGACGGTTCTCCAGGAATGCGAACGTGCCACGGAGCTAGGTCACGACGCGTCGGAAGAGGGTTGCCAAGCGATGGCCTCGCGTTGATTGCATGGTACCGACCGGTTCCGGGAATGCCGCCTGATGGGGGTCCAGCACCCTCGGCCTGAAGGCGCGGACTTCGGTGGAGCGCCCGGTGTAACATAGGGAGCCGTGGCCCTGGACGGTATGTTCCGACCGGCGCATGTCCGGTATCCGCCCGAGCCAAACGCGCCTGATTCGCTTATGATTGGACACCCGGCCGGGACCTCGCCGGGGCACCGTTGGGGGGCCATGCTCGGCGACCCTAAGGGTTTCTTCACAGACACGCCACCACGGACGACGTTGTGCGCGTCGGACCTGCGGGCCAACGTCCTCGAGTCCCGGGCCGGGATGAGCGAAATGGAACTTTCGACGGTTGCGAAGCTACCAACCAGCCATGGAACGTTCATGGTGCAGGCGGTCCGGCCCGCAGGGACGGCGGACGAGCACCTGATCGTCTACAAGGGCGACCCGATGGGCGGGTCGGACATCCCGGTACGCATTCACTCGTCGTGCGCCACCGGGGAATCGCTGGGCTCGTTGCGATGCGACTGCCATCAGCAACTCGCCGCCTCACTCGAGTTCTTCGAAGCGGAGGGGCTCGGCATGATCATCTACCTGCGACAGGAGGGCCGCGGGATCGGCTTGTTCAGCAAGATCGACGCCTACGCCCTGCAGGATCAGGGGCTCGATACGGTCGAGGCCAACCTCGAGCTGGGGTATCCCGAGGACTCGAGAAGCTACGAAATCGCCGTGCGGATCCTCCACGGCCTCGATATCCAGTCGGTCCGGTTGCTGACCAACAACCCCCGGAAGATCGCCGCCCTCGAAGACCACGGCATTCCCGTGACCGAACGGGTGCCCATCCGGATTCCGTCCAACATTCACAGCGACCGCTATCTGGCAGTCAAGCGCGAAAAGCTCGATCACCTGCTGTAATTCGTTCCGCACTTCCTCCTATGGCGCTGCCGACTCGCAACTCCGTTCTCGATCCCGTAGCCGATGGCGACGGTGCCGGCATTCTGGCGCGAGTCTCCGCCGTGCTCGAGCGCGCTGCGCCGCTCGCCGGTACCGGCCGGCCGGCGGTCACGCTGACCTATGCCCAGAGTCTGGACGGATGCATCACCACGGAGGTCGGGCGTTCGACCCAGATCAGCAACCGTCCCACCCAGATCCTGTGCCATGGATTGCGGCAACGCCATGACGGCATCCTGGTTGGGGTCAGCACGGTCCTGGTGGACGATCCGCGACTCACCACGCGCCTCGTTCCGGGCAGCCATCCCCGACCCGTGGTCGTCGACTCGGAGCTTCGCACGCCGCTCGAGGCCAGGGTGGTCCAGCGCGACGATGCCTCGCTCATCATCGCCACGACCGACCGGGCCAGCCCCGAGCGCGAGGCCCGGCTTGCCGGCGCGGGCGTGACGGTGGTGCGGTTGCCGGCCACCGAGGACGGCCTGGTCGATCTTGCCGGCCTGCTCAGGTACTTGCACGACCTGGGCATGGCGTCGGTGATGATCGAGGGTGGCGCCCGGCTCATCACCAGCACGCTGAAGGCCCGGGTGGCCGATCAACTGGTACTCACCATGGCGCCCCGGTTCCTCGGTGGGGTCCATGCCGTGGGCCCTCTGGAGCCGGGGGCGCATCCGGCGCTCAAGAATGTCTACGTCGAATGCCTCGAGGGGGACCTGGTGGCGTACGGCG
>JBDHIK010000175.1:0-4235 GCA_039587475.1 Gemmatimonadota bacterium
CTCGAGAAGCACCGATGCTCCGACGTTCCCGAGCGCGTTCTGGTACGGGTTCGGGTGTGCATTGGCCGGGTTGTCGACGGCGACCAGCAGGCCGCCGAGCGCCTTGACCGCGACACCGCTTCCGCGGTCGCTCGCGCCCCCTCGTCGACGATCAGGTCGAGTCGGCGCATACGGACCGTCGCCATGTTTCCGGGCGAGAACACCTCCGGCGTGCGGATACCGCCGATGCTCCACGCCCCGCTCCCCGAGTAGAGCGTGACCTCGCCGTCGACCTCGTGGTGGGGAAGTTCCGGGATCGACTGGTCGGCCGGGTTCCAGTGAGGACCGACGCCATCGTTGAACAGCACGTCACCGTCCGTGAAGCGATCGACGAGCACCTGCGCCGCCGGCGTCCCTGCGCCGCCGGGGTCTGGCCCCTGGCCTGCGCCCTCGCCCTTGGGCTGGCCGCCCGGACACGGGCCGAAGTGGCTCGCCACCGCCGCCACATCCTGGCCGTTCACGAATCCGTTGCCGTCGACGTCCTCGGGGCAGCCCGCGCATGGTCCGGTCGCGTCGATCACCTGCTGCAGATCGGCCTCGTCGACGGCGCCGTCGCCGTTCACGTCGTACGGGCACCCGCCCTCCGGGCAGGGGCCGAAGTTCCGGACGAGCATCGCGAGGTCGGCTGCCGACACGCAGCCGTCGCCGTCGAAGTCGGCCGGCGACTCGTCACAGGATCGGAACTCCTCGAGCAGCAGGAGCAGGTCCTCGACGAAGACCGTGCCGTTCCCGTCGAGGTCGAACGGGCACGGGGGGATCTCCGCTTCGATCCACGTGATCACGCCGTGGCAACCGCCGAAGCAGTCGTCCGCGGCGATCGCGAGGAGGTTCTCGCCCGGCACGAGCAGCTGCGTCACGTCGACGATGCCGCTGGGCTGGCCGGCACTGCAGTTGTGATCGCTGATGACGAGCACGCCGTTCAGGTAGACGTCGCAGTCGTCGTCGGCATGTGCGAAGAGGGTGGCGGTCGCCGGCAGCGTCTCGACCGCGAACGTCGCGCGCAGCCAGGTGAACTGCACCGCGGGGGAGCAGGCGACCGGACTCTCGTCCCAGACGGCGGAGGCGTACTCGGAGGAGATGCCGCCCCACGTCTCCAGCTCAACCGGAGGGCCCCAGCCCGAGTCGTCGAAGTCGAGCTCCGTGTTCCAGCCCGGCGCCGGCGTCCCGGCCGTCGACGTCCACACCTCGGGATCAGCGCTCGTTCCGATCAGCCCGACGGACGAACCAGCGGCAACAGCGGGATCGTTCGCCGCATTGGCGACGGCGACGAGCGAAACGAGGGTGGCGCTCAGATGGCTGTTCCGCATTGCATGGCTCCAGGTGCTTCGACGTCGACTGAGCATAACGCGCCGTGTTCCCGAAGACCAAGCAGTCGAGGCGGAGAACTGGCGCGAGCGTCTTGCCGCTCCGATCGCGCCGGACCTTCCCCAAAGCCGCGACGCCGGCCGGCAATGATCAATGCTCCTGGCGCGGGCCGCGGGCCAGGATCAGGCGCGGATGACGCGATCCTCGAGCGCCGTCGAGGTCGGTGCCCAGCCGCCACGCGCAGCCGCATTCCGGACAGAGGGTCGTGCCGTCGGCCTCATCCGGAGGCAGGCCGTGGATGTCGTACCCGCAGTGCGGGCAATGACGATGCTCGAGAACAGAGTCCATAACAGAGTCCATGGACAGGCACCTTCATAGGGAGTGAAGCCATCGGCTCCGAGGTGCTCCCTGTCCATGGGCTCCCTCGCAGATCCCACCGGGTCGAAGCCCCTGCCGGGTGAGCGGGGGAGGCTGGCAGTACGATGGTTGCCGAAAGGGGTCCACGATGCTCACGAAGATTCTGATGTTCGCATGTGTCCTGCTGATGCTCACGTCGGGACTGGCGGCGCAGACGGCCGAGGAAATGGAAGAGCGACTGCGTGGTCTGGAGGAGCAGCGGGCGCGCCTTGATGTTGAGATCAGCGAGATTCGGGCGGCGCTTGGCAAGCGGCCAGAACGCTTACTCGATCTTGGCAACGGTGTTTCGATGCGGTTCGTGTGGATCGAGCCGGGGCGCTTTGCGATGGGTTCGCCTCTTACGGAAGAGGGGCGGTCTGATGACGAAGGCCCACAACACTGGGTGGAGTTCGGCAAGGGCTTCTGGCTTGGCGAGACTGAGGTGACGCAGGCGCAGTACCGGGCGGTGACGGGAGAGAATCCGAGCCGGTTCAAGGGTGACACGCTCCCGGTGGAGCAAGTGAGCTGGGATGATGCGGACGCGTTCTGTAAGCGGTTGTCCGGCAAACTGCGCGTGACGGCCCGTTTGCCGGGCGAGGCGGAGTGGGAGTACGCATGCCGGGCAGGCTCGCCGGCTCGCTTCTGCTTCGGCGACGACGACGCTGACCTGGGCGTGTACGCGTGGTATGACGAGAACGCGAAGTCGACGACGCACCCGGTTGGTCAGAAGAGACCGAATGCGTGGGGCCTGTACGACATGTACGGGAACGTCTCTGAGTGGTCCGAGGACGTGTGGCACGACAGTTACCGAGGGGCGCCAGAGGATGGCCGCGCGTGGACGACCGGGGGCGATCCTCGCCGTGTTCAGCGTGGCGGTTCCTGGGACCTCAATCCGTGGTACTGCCGCTCGGCGGATCGCGACGGGTACGCGTCGGGTGGCACGGACTACGACGGCGGTTTTCGTGTCTGCATGGACCCGTGACCCGTTTCCCTTTTTCCCTCTTGCCCTTTGGGGTGCAGGTGGCGCAGCCCCCTGCTCGACAGCGGCACCGGTAAGGGAGGACTCCGCGCGGGATGCGGCCCCATGGACAGGCACCTCAATCGTCGTTCGCGAAGCGAGCGGATCATCGAGGGGCCACGAGGGGGAGAAACGATGTGCCTGTCCATGGCTCCCTGATGGCTCCTTGCAGCTTCCTGCAGACTTCCTTCGCCACAACGCCGCTCTCGGCCTGCCGAAGTGCAAATGCGATCTGCTCGTCCGTGAACCGTTTCAGCTTCATGCTCGGTCCCGAAACAGAGACCGAAAGCTACCCGCTCAGCTCACCCTTTGCGTAGACCAGGAACGGGTACAAGCGCACCAGACCAAAGTGCCACTTTGGAACTGGAACAGTTTGAGGAGGAGATGTCATATCGGCGCGCGCTCTGTTGTCGTTACCACACGCCCGGAATCAGCTTGTACCGAACCCTCATTGTGTATCCCTTGTACCCGTCCAGTTCTTCCTGCAACGTCTGGTCTTCCCACTGGGTCCGCACGACCAGCACCATTGAGGCAGTACCAGCAGGAATCAATGCCCACAAGGAACCCAACGAGAGTGCCATGCCGATTGCATGGAGAATCCCCCCGACATAGCCGGGATGTCGAGCGATGGCATAGGGGCCAGTGTCGATCACGGAATGCCCCCGATCCGTTTGAATCCTCACGGTGACTTCAAAGAACTTGTTCACGCTTTCGGCCCATGTGACGAGTCCGATTCCAACAAGAAGCAAAGCGTAGCCGACCCCGCACACCCACCAAGGAACCGGCAACCAGTGGAATCGGCCATCATCCAAAGCCGCCACGAGTATGACGGCCGACATTGCTGGAAAGTAGAAGCTGAGCAGGATCTTGTCCCAGATCTTCGTTCCCTGGTGGAAGCGACTTCTGGCGACGATGACTTCTGGGTTTACACGATGCAGAACAGGGAATACTGCTGACATGACGCCCAGCAGAACGAGGACGAACACCCAGCCTTTCGGCCATGCCCACGTGCCAGCAGGCAGGAACATGAACAGGGCGATGAACACCGGGAGGCAAGCTAGTCGCAGCACCAGACGGCGGCGATTGGCTCTTTGGAGCGGTTTGTCCGAGCCGGTGGCAGCAGTCATGAATCGATCACATTCTTCCAGCGGGAGGAGCGTTGTCTCTCCGGTGCCACCGTGGCTCCGTCCTGGATTCCGGTCGAGTGAACGTCTCGATTCTACCCGTCGGCCGACGCGCTCTGACGCCCGGCTAGGGAGCCCATGTAGTAGGGAGCCCATGGGGAGGGAGCCCATGGAGAGGGAGCCCATGGACGAGGGAGCCCATGGACAGGCACATCGAGAGCCCATGGAAAGTCCATGGACGGAAAGTCCATGGACAGGCACATCGAGAGCCCATGCATTGAGCTCATGGACAGGCACATCGCTTGAGAATCTTGCTCCCCCCCCGACTGCGGATGACGTGTTGTCACCGGAGG
>JBDHIK010000176.1:0-4179 GCA_039587475.1 Gemmatimonadota bacterium
CGTCGGCGACGCCTGTGACAACTGTCTCGACTACTACAACCCGGATCAGGCGGATGACGATAACGACGGCATCGGCGACCTGTGCGAGCTCGACTACGATTTCGACCTCGGGTTCCGTGATATGGACGGCGACCGGGTCTACAACTGGGCGGACACCTGCCCGACCATCTTCAATGACCAGCTGGGCACCGACTCCGACCAGGACGGGCGCGGCGACGCTTGTGATGGCGTGCTGGACCGCGAGCCGTTCTACGGCGAGGCAGTATCGGCCGGGGTCAACGGAGTCGTGAACTCCACGCCCGCGGTGGATGACGTGCTGGAGACGAGAGCCTCCGCCGGCGTCACAAACCGAGTTGTCTGGGCCGGCGACAACGGCATCGCTGACACCACGGCGAGTGGAGACGACTTCCAGATGATTCCACCCGGCAGCATCACCGGATGCGCCCCGGTGGTGCCCGCCGGCGACGGCATTCTGGACCAGGACGACAACTGCGTTGCGGCATGCAACCCGGATCAGGCCGATACCGATCTCGACGGTATCGGCGATGCCTGTGAGACCTCCGAGGACTGGGACTTCGATCTGGTGCAGGACATCGTGGACAATTGCCCCACGGCCTTCGACTTCACCCAGGCCGATACCGACGGAGACGGGCTGGGCGATGCCTGCGATCCGGACTCCGATGACGACGACAACGACGGGCAGCCCGATGACCTGGTGCAGGCATTCGTCGCCGCCGACTGCGCCCTGGTGCCTGGAGCCATCGAGATCGTCGAATGGTCGCTGTCCGACGGCGGCCAGGGTGACGGCGACGCCGTGGCCGATGCCGGCGAGACGCTGACGCTGGATCTCACACTGCGCAACCTGGCCGTGGACGGCGGCGGTGTGCCCATGGGGCTCTCCAACGTCGTGGCCAGCATCGCGTCCATCGACCCGTCGGTTGCCTGCATCCTGGACCCCACGGCGTTCTTCGGCGATATGGCGCCGGAAGAGGTGCGCAGCAATCCGGGGACGGATCGGTTCCGGTTCACCGTGGCCCCGGACGCCGATACGCTCAGCCTGGACGCCATCCGGGACCTGGAGTTCGAGATCGCCGTGATCGCCGACGAACTCGGTGGACTGAGCAGCCCGCAGACCATCTCCTTGCGCCTCGACCTGGACCTCCTCAACCCAGGCGGTGGTGGCCTGCTGGGTGGCACCGGGGAATTGCTCGAGGATTTTGAGGGCCTCGCCGGGACACCCGGGCTGGTGGATACGCTGGGGCGTACCGGGGCCAATCTCATGACGGACGTCATCCCCGTGGTGACAGGGACCAACTGCTCCGACACGCCGCCCACGCCTTCGGATTGCAGCGTCAACACACTGGTCAACGACTGGCACCTGCACGACGCCACGTCGGAGCCGGGCAACGCGGTGGACGGCGGCAAGGCGCATTCAGGAGCGGGATCTCTGCACATGGGCCGACACCTGGACGCGCTCAACGCTTCGAACGCCTCCTACGGGTTCCGACAGCTCACGGCGTTCCAGAGCCCACCGCTCAATCTGGAGATGGAAGGCGCCATGACCGCGGAATGGTGGCACATCGTCCGGTTGGCCGACGACAACGTCATCCACTTCCGTACCGGTGAGGCAGGCGATGTCGCCACGTTACAGCTCCGGCTGGATGACGACACGAACCCGCTGGTGGACGACTTCGGGCCCTGGCGGACGCTGGAGCCGAGCTTGAACCCGTACGACCACATCCGCTCCAACGTCTTCACCAGCGCGTGCAAGTTCGACCCGACGGATGACGCCTTCGAGCCGGCCGGCCCGGGCGACGGCGACCCCGACCAGACGATGTGTTTCCCGCGGCCGGTATGGTCGAATCAGGGCGAGTCCACCGGAACCGATCCGCTGTGCTCCGACGGAAACGGGGACCTGCACCCCGACTGCGGCTATGCCGTCACCACCGGGCCCGGGTTCACGGAAACCGGCAACACCGGCTCCGGTGTGTGGGTGAAGACCAGGGCCAGCCTGCTGTCCTACGCCGGCCGCCGGGTGCAGTTGCGCTGGCTCGTCTCCACGGTGGCCTTCGGAAACTCACCGAGCGTCCTGTCCTACAACGAGACTCCGGGCCAACCGGGCGCATTCGATCTCCAGGAACACGACGCCGGCTGGTTCATCGACGACATCGCATTGAACGGCTTGCTGGAGGAGGAGGTGCATCTGTTCCCCGACGGCGGGGACGATGTCCTGGCGGGAAGCGAGGTCCGGTGCGGCGACAACCTGCTGGCGGAGACCCTGGCGGTGGCGGACGACGTCCAGGTGCTGCCGCTCGGGGCCGCCTGCCCCAGCGCGCAAGCGGTGGTCCTCTCCGCCGGGCCGAACCTGCTCATCGATTCGGTGGGCACCGACACGTGTCCGGTGAGCGAGGCGCAACTCTGCACCGGAGCGCAGGCGCGCATCAACGGCATGACATCCGGAACGCTGGCCACCACAGGCCCCGGCGATCCGGTTCTCCTCGACGGCTATGGGTCCACGCTCAGCCCGTGCGTCGGCGGACTGCCGCTGTACGAGTTCACGCAGTGCCAGACCGACACCCTGGGCGCCCCCTGCCAGACGCCGGGGTCCGGCACCCTGGTGCGTGGCCTCTCCACTGATGGCCTCTTCGAGGACACTCCGACAACCGAGACCCGCTACGCGCTGCGCGTACGCTGCTCCAGCCAGCCCGAGGGCACCGGCTGCGAGGACACGACCGACGTCCGGGTCCTGGTCTATCCCAGCAATCTGGTGGCGGAGGTCTCCGCGTCGGTGGAATGCAGCAGCGGCGACACAGGCGACCCGGCCATCTGCGAGCCCGCTGACAGCACGACCTTCTCGTTCTCGCGGCCGTCGCAGTCCGGCGGCTACGACGGCTTCGGGCTCTACCGGATGGATGCCGGCGATCTCGCCATCCCCATCGTCGACAACGCCGCCTGCGTCAACCCGTCGTTCGGCGTGGGACTTCCACAGGGAACGCCCATCAACACCGTCGCCCCCGGGTTCTCCATGACCGCCGGGGAGATGGTGTTCTACGTCATCGCCCATCGGGCCACCGCGGCAGAGGAGACCGCCCCGGCAGGATTCGGACAGTCCGGAGGAAACGAGAGCGCACGCTTCGTGCGCCCTCCCTGCCCCTGAGTCGGGCCATGACGCGGGGTGCTTCCGGGCGGGCTTTCGGCCGGAAGCACCCCTCAACTCCCCACCCGATCGGTGCGGCTTGACTCGCCGTCCACCAGTCCCACATTAGAAGAAGAATGGGAGGACACCCCCATGCGTGAGGTGTGCAGTTACTGCACACCGGGACGGAAGTCCGCACGGAACGAAAGGCACGAGCGTGAGCGGATCGCAACTGAATCCCGAGCTTCAGGAGGCCGTCTACGAGCTGCATCGATACTTCTCCGATGAGCTGGCCCCCTTGATGGTGACGGATTCGGTACAGCTCCTGCTCCAGCAGCCTCCGCAGGTGATGGCCGCCGAGATCCAGGGGTGGGTGGGAAACCAGTCCACGCGCCAGGGCGCTGACTTCGTGGTCTCCGATTTCCTCTACCACGCCATGAAGAAAATCCACCTGCTGTCGGAATTCGACCTCATCGAGCCCGACCGCCTGAGCGTCTACCTGGAGGAGGTGGCGAACTACGTCCTGAGCATCTGCCCGGAGGTGGATCGGCCTGCGCTCAGAGAGAACCTGCAGCGGCTGGGCGAGGCGGACGCCTCGCTGGCCTCGGGCCGCATCGAGCAGGTCTACCGTCAGGCCGGGTCCCCCGCGCAGGCCGCGCAGGCGGCCCAGGCAGCTCAAGCCCCAGCAGGACCTGTGCAGGCCGGGCCGGCGCTGGCAGGCCAGGCCCAGGTCGGCCAGATGCAGGTCGGCCAGACCCAGCCCCAGACCCTGGCCGGCCAGGCCGCAGGAGTTCCTGCGGTGGTGGATGCCGGCGTGCAGCGGGGTCTACGGCGGTTCAGCGCTCTTCTCGACAGGCTGGTAGCCCCTGGTGCGACGGCGGCGAACTCCGAGGAGGCAGCCGCCCCGGTGCAGAGCCTCAAGGTGCAGGCCTTGACCACCGCGGCGACTCACTCGCGCAGCGCGGCGGACCTGCAGGAATTCCTGAAGAAACTGGGCGATTTCGGTGTCGATTCACGCACAGACCAGCTGTTCCGCATGCTCA
>JBDHIK010000177.1:0-4177 GCA_039587475.1 Gemmatimonadota bacterium
GGTCGGCGTGCAGGATGAGGAGAATTTGGAGCGCTCGTTGCAGCACCGGCCGGGGCTCGTGCTTGCCCCCGATGCTGAAGGTCATGTTGACGAAGTTCCCGATGTAGTCCAGGTCGTTGTCGGGGAAGACGAAGGGCAGGCCGCGGGAGTGGCGGAAGGCGAACGCGGCGATGGTCGGCACTTTCGCCATCAGGCGGACCCGCTGCAGGTAGCGGTTGGCCGGATTGGCGATGTCCTTGGCGTCCGGGTAGAACGTCGAGAGGGCTCCCACCGCGCCAAGCAGCATGCCCATCGGATGGGCGTCGTACAACAGTCCTTCGAGGAACTTCAGGACCTTGGTATGGACGTAGGTGTGGTACGTGACGTCATGCGTCCAGTGGTCGAGCTCGTCCTGGGTCGGGAGTTCACCCACTTGCAGCAGGTAGGCGACCTCCAGGAAGGAGCACTGCTCGGCCAGCTGTTCGATCGGGTAGCCGCGGTAGCGCAGGATGCCCCGCTCGCCGTCGATGAAGGTAATGGCGCTCCGGCACGACGCCGTGTTGGTGTAGGCCGGGTCGTAGGTCATCAGGCCAAAGTCATCGTCCGTGACCTTGATCTGGCGGAAATCCATGGCGCGGACCGTTCCGTCCGTGATGGGCATCTCGTAGGAACGGCCGGTGCGATTATCGACGACGGAGAGGGAATCCTTGGACACGACGGGACCCTGATGTTGGAAGGGTGAGTGGCTCTGTCGCAAGATACTCTGGTGGGGCCGCTCTGCGGAATGGGCCCCGCCGGGACTCAGGTCGCGGCCGGCAGCTCCACGGTACACCGGGTGTCGAAGCCCCCGCGGACGTTGTACACGGTCGTGACCGACAACGTCTCCGGGGCCAGGAGCGTAAACAGGTCCTCGGCGATGCGCCCGGTGGCGTGTTCCTGGTAGATCCCCACGTTGCGGTAGCTGATGACGTAATACTTGAGGCTCTTCAACTCGACGCAGCGCTCGGTTGGCACGTAGCTCACGATCAGTGTCGCGTAGTCGGGGAGTCCGCTGTAGGGACACACGGCGCTGAACTCATCCGTCTCGGTGACGATTTCCTGGCGAGGCCCCTCGTAGGGGAACGTCTCGAGCACGGTGGCATCGATCGCTTCCGGTCCCACGAACGGGATGGCCCGGCCTTCCGCTTCTGGCATGAGGGGAAGGTATCGTGATGGGGCGCCGATGTCAGCCGGTCAGGCCTCCTCGACGATACCCTCCTCCAGCCACGTGAATGCCCCTTCCAGCTGGCGCTGGGCCAGCGCGTACGTTCGGGTGTCCTCATTGCTCCACACGGCCCGGAACGCGGTCCGCACCCGGCGGCGGGCGTGGCGGCTGAAGACATCCGCCAGGTCCATCGGGCTGCGGTCGGTCGGATCCCGTGCTACCATGGCCTGGGCCCGCGAACAGGCCGCGGTGATGGCGAGCAGCTCGGCACCGATATCCACCAGGCGTCCCAGGACGGCCTGGCGCTTCTCCAACTTGGGGCCGAAGCGGATCATGGCGTGGAACACAGTCCTGGCCAGGCGCCGGGCGGCCCGGTCGACGAAGCGCATGTGGCCGGCCAGCGGTCCGAACTCCGCGTAACGGGGCCAGCGGCCCCAACCCAGCCACAGACTGGGGTACCACCAGGCGTAGAACAGGCCGGCCCTGGCCAGGGCGCCGAGTTTCTTGCCAGCCGGGACCTTCGGGTCGATGAGATCTCCCGCCACCTTCATGTGCGTGTCCACGGCCTCACGGGCGATGAACAACCGCATGATCTCACTCGAGCCCTCGAAGATCAGGTTGATGCGGAAGTCGCGCATCATGCGTTCGATGGGGTCGGGACGTTCGCCCCGGCTGCGCAGACTGTCTGCCGTTTCGTAGCCCCGGCCACCCTTCACCTGGAGGGTGTCGTCGACGATCCGCCACCCCACTTCCGTGTTCCACATCTTGGCCATGGCCGCCTCGAGGCGGATGTCGTGACTTCCCCGGTCCGCCAGCAGCGAGGCCAGATCCGACACCGCCTCCATGGCGAAGGTGTCTGCGGTCATGCGGCCAATCATCTGCGCCACGGCGTCGTGCTTGCCGACCGGCTGGCCCCACTGGACTCTGGTCGAGGCCCAGAGCCGCACGATCTCGAGGCAGCGCTTGGCCCCTGCGACCGACGATGCGGGGAGCGTCAGCCGCCCAGTGTTCAGCGTGACCAGCGCCAGCTTGAGGCCCTTCCCCTCGTCCCACAGACGGTTCTCGACCGGAACCTTGACGTTGGAGAACCGAATGATGCCGTTTTCGATGGCCTTGAGGCCCATGAAGTCGAGCCGCTGGGCGTTGTCCACGCCTTCCCACGAGGTCTCCACGATGAAGGCCGAGATGCTCCGCTTGCCGGTGCGCGCCATCACGACGAGGAGCTCCGCTACCGTCCCGTTGGTGCACCACAACTTCTCGCCATTGAGGACATAGTGGGTCCCGTCCGCCGACAACTCGGCGACCGTGCTCATGGCAGCGGGATCCGAGCCGACGTTCTCCTCCGTCAGGGCAAAGGCCGAGATGGCCCCCGCGGCGCACCGGGGCAGGAACTTGGCTTTTTGCTCCGGGGTGCCGAACAGCTTGACCGGGGTGGGAACGCCAATGGACTGGGCCGCGGACAGCAGCGCCGTCACACTGCCGTCCTGGCTGGTCACCATCCCGATGGCATGGGTGTAACTCGTCTGGCTCAGGCCCAACCCGCCGTATTCCTCAGGGATCTTGATCCCGAAGGCCCCAATGTCACGCAACCCCTGAACGACTTCGGGCGGAATCTTGCCCTCGGCGTCGATGCGGTCACTGTCCACCTCCTCGCGCATGAACCGCTCCAGGCGGTCGATGAACGGCTGCGCCTTGGCAACCTCCTCGGGTGGCTGGGCCGGATAGGGATGGACCAGGTCGAGGCGGAAGCGCCCGTCGAACAGCTCACGAACGAAGCTGGGTGACTGCCAGTCCTTTTCACGTGCAGCCTCGGCGACGTCCCGCGCTTCCTGCTCGGTGGCCAATGCGGTCTGTGCCGGCCCGGCTGGGCGGGCGGGCGTGGCGACGTCAGACATGGGATGAGTCCTGGGTGTGGGGTAGGGCAGGGAGGGTCGTCACGCCGGGTCCCGCGAGTTGCTCGCGAGCTCCACGGACGATCAGGTCGATGACATGTCGTTTGCGGCTCTCAAGGTAGCCGGCACCGTCCGGGTTCAACCCCAGGGCCGAGACCACCGGCCGATGTACCAGGGGAAACCAACAGACGGACAGGATGCTGAGCAACAACTGCGCGATGTCCCTGGAGCCGGTGGCAGCGATCTCGAGTTCCGTGCACATGGCCTCGAGCGCTTCCCGAACCACCTCGAGGTGCGACACCGTGTCGCCGGCGCTGCGCCGGTCGCTCAAGGCCTCCCACTCCATGAGGCGGACGAAGTCCGGATGGCTGTTGATGAAATCGAAATAGTCCGACACCGCTCCGGCGAGGACGACTTCAGGCTGCTCGCCACTCGCCAACGCGCGGGCCTTGCCGCTTCGAATGGCGCTGCGCACACGCTCGAAACAGCGCTCGATCACGGCTTGATAGAGGTCGGCCTTGGATCCGAAGAAATAGCCCGGTGTGCCCCGGGAGACGCCGGCCTCGGCGCCGACGTCGTTGAGTGAGGTCCCCTCGAACCCTCTCGCGGCAAAAAGCCGCTCGGCGGCGTCGAGAACCACCTGGCGGGTCCGGGTGCCGTTGCGTTCGCGCTCGGTACTGTCGTTTCGGCCCATTGGGTCTACTTGCTTGTCGTATAGCAAGTTGCTTGGCATGGCTCCTCCTGTCAAGGTTCCCGGGTCCCCAGCGTCCCCAATCATATGATCGCTCGGGCTTCGGCCGATTCGCGCCCTGGGTGAGGATCGTCACCACTCCGTGAGGCATGCCATGACAGCTCGCCGGTCCATCGGGGCAATCGGAGCAGCGGTTTCCCTGTGGGGGTGTGCCGGAGGCTCCGAAGACGCCGGGGTGATTCTCACGACGTCGATCCTCCCCGATCGGGTCTGGGTGGTTGAGGCGGGCACAGGCCGGGTGATCGACTCCATCCCGCTGGACCCGCGCCCGACGGAGATCGACGAGCCCCACGGCCTGGCGGCGAGTCCCGACGGCACGTACTGGTACGCCACGGTTTCGCACGGCGAGTC
>JBDHIK010000178.1:0-6229 GCA_039587475.1 Gemmatimonadota bacterium
GATGCCGAGCATGCCGTAGCCAGCGTTGGGGAAACTGTTGACCACGACGGCGCCGGCGCCGATGAATACCAGGGCGAACGTGCCGAGGGCTTCCGCCACGAGGCGGCGAGGGAGAGTCGACATGACCATTGCTTTCGGTTCGAGTGGCTCGATCGGACCTGCGTGGGCGCGAATCTATGCTGAGGCCGGGGCCGGTGGAACCCCTAGGACGCGGCGCGCCGGAGGACCAGCGCCGCGTTGATGCCTCCGAACCCAAAGGAGTTGCTGAGCGCGACCTCGGCACGTCCCGGGCGCCCCGTGCCGGTCACCATGTCCAGATCACAGGCCGGATCCGGTACGGAGAGGTTCACCGTGGGTGGCAGCCAGTCACGGTTCATGGACAGGGCGCAAATGGCCGCTTCGATGGCGCCGCTGGCCCCCAGGGCGTGGCCGTAGTAGCCCTTGGTGCCGCTCAACGACACCCGGTAGGCATGATCCCCCAGCACCTGCTTCACCGCCGAGATCTCGGTGGCATCGTTGAGCGGGGTCGAGGACCCGTGGGCGTTCACATGGCTCACGTCCGCAGGTTGGAGACCGGCGTCCTCGAGGGCCATCCGCATCGACCGGGCCGCCTGGCTGCCGTCCGGTCGTGGCGCCGTCATGTGATAGGCGTCGTTGGTCGTGCCGTAGCCGAGCACTTCTGCGTAGATCGGGGCGCCCCGAGCCAGGGCCCGGGAGCGCTCCTCGAGGATCAGCACCGCTGCGCCCTCACCCATCACGAAGCCGTCGCGCGCGACATCGAAAGGCCGGCTGGCGGTCGCGGGGTCGTCGTTCCTGGTCGACATGGCGCGAATGATGGAGAACGCCCCGAAACTCAGGGGTGCCAATGGCGCCTCGGCCCCGCCGGCGATCATGACGTCGGCGGCGCCCCGGCGGATGGCGTGGAAGGCATCGCCGATCGCCATGGTGCCTGAAGCGCAACTCATGCCGTTGGTGGCGTTGGGGCCGGTCAGGCCGAACTCGATGGCGATGTTGCAGCTGGCGGCGCCGGCGAAAACCATGAGAGCCAGGGCAGGGTTCACCGCCATGGCCCCGCCCTCCACGTAGCGGGCGTGTTCCTCCTCGGCCGAGGCGATGCCGCCGAGGGCTGTGCCGATCATGGCGCCGGTGCGGTCGCGGTCTTCCTTGGCCGGCTCGAGGGCGGCGTCCGTCAACGCCAACCGCGTGGCGGCCACCGCGAACTGGGAGAAGCGGTCGAGGCGCCGTACCCGTCGAGCCTCGAGAAAGTCTCCGGGATGGAAGTCCTTGACCTCGGCCGATATGTGACACTTGAAGGGCGAGGGATCGAATCGTTCGACCGGCCCGACGGCCGAAGCACCGGCACGCAAGCCCTGCCAGAAGTCGTCGATGCCGATGCCGATGGGCGTGATGGCGCCCACACCGCTGATCACGACCCGGCGCGGCGCCCCGGCGCCATTGCCGTTGGCGCTAGGCATGTGACTCGACGTGACGACGGATGCCGTCCAGAGTGCGGGATGCGATCCCGGAGACGAAGACCGGCCCAATCACCCAGTCGGCCGCCGGGCGGCGGATCAGAGGCCAGGCCGGCCCCGACCACTCATGCACGATGGAAACCTCGGTGGCGTCGCCATCGGGCTCGAGGCGCCACTCCACTTCCATGCCTCGGGTGATGCCCTGCACATGACGGTAGCGCACCCGCAGTCCCGGTTCGTCGATCCACATGTACGATTTCCACCAGGTCGGGTACTTCAGCGCGCCGAACGGGCGCCAGGCTGCCATCTCGACCACGTCCGCGTCGCCTTCAGGCGCGTGACGCGTGACCCAACGATAGTGAGACAGGATGTCGGGCCACCGTTCCACTGCCGTGGCCACGGTGAACACGCGGCCGGCTGGGGCACGCATACGAAGAGAATCGACGGTTTTCATGTGCTTCGGTTGCCGCCTTTCGGCCCTGTGTGCCAGGTCGCTACGACCCGGTAGGGCGCTACCGCTCTCACGCGTCCCTCGATCCCGGCTCTGGCCAGGAGGGTGCTCAACGCGGACACACTCAGACCGCGGTCGATCGAGGTCAAGCCATCCGCGACGGTCACTGCGGCGAAGCCAAGGGCCGGTGCCGCGAGGCGGAACGCCGCCGTGGCGATCCGGGAGCGTGCCAGATCCACCACAACGACGCCGTAGCGTGCCAACGCGTCACAAGCCGAGAGCACCTCCACCGCGAACTCGGGATGGAAATGGTGGACCACCTGGCTCAGCAGGACGACGTCCACCGATCCGGGTCGCATCGGAATCGCTTCGGCGCTGGCAACGAACGTTGCCAGGCCGGTGGCTGCTGCCACCGCGGCAGCCGCCGGAACTCGCTCCAGTCCCACCGGGCGAATCTCTATTCCCCGGCGGGCCGCCCACCTGCGACAGTAGGCGGGAAGGTCCCCGGCACCAGTACCAACGTCGAGCAGGGTGAGCCGTGTTCCCGGCGGGGTGTTGCCCAGCAGGTCTCCGAGCGCCACAGCGAGTGCCCGGTGTCCACCCAACCAGCGGTTGGCCAGGACGAGGTCTTTGAGGTTGGTCCGCACCAGCCCGGCGTCGGCATCGGGTCGGTCGAGAAGCTCCGTCCCTTCATTGAGAAGGGGGGTGGTTGCCGTCACCGGTCGTCGAGCGATGCGTAGCCGCCGCGATAATACAGCAAGGGGAGACCGTCTGACGTGTCGCCGCCGGCGACCTGGCCAAGGAACACGGTATGGTCGCCGGCGGGAAAGGTGCCGAAGAGGTGGCACTCGATGTACGCCAGGGAGCCTCCCAGGACGGGATGGCCGTTGGCGCCGGGTCGGTGTTCGATGCCCTGGAACCGATCCTCGCCGGATTCCGCAAAGCGCCGGGACAGATTCTCCTGACTCTGCGCCAGGACATTGACCACGAATCCCCCGGCTTGGCTCAGCGCTCCATGCATGTCTGCGCGGTGGCTGACGCACAGGGAAACCAGCGGCGGGTCGAGCGAGACCGAGGTCAGGCTGTTGGCCGTCATGCCGACGGGCCGGCCGTCCGGCGCGGTCGTGGTAACCACCGTGACGCCGGTGGCGAACCTCCCCATCAACTCCCGGAATCTGTCCGGATCGATCGCCGAAAACGTCACAATACCGTCCTGGCCAGAAACAACGGGTTCAAGACTCGGGTCGGGGGCACCAGGTGGCCGGTGACGCCGATCATGGTATGGGCCATCGCCGGCCGCCGGCCGATGCGACCGACCGCCCGGTCAAACAACGCTGGAGCCTGCATGCCGTAGCCGATCATCCGTTCGATGACCCACTTGCCCCAGAAGGCCCTTCTGCGCGCTCGAAGATAGTCGGTGAGCGCCGGAAGCGGCCGCTCCTGGTCCAGCCCCTGGTGACGCACGGCGGCCAGGATGGAGCCGGTGGCCAAGCGCGCTCCCGTCAGGGCGGCGTGGATCCCTTCGCCCGTGAAGGGGTCGAAGAAGTCCGCGGCATCTCCCACCAGTATCCCACCGGGTACGATCGGCCGCCGGGACCGCACGTCGAAGGGACCCACGGCGCGAACCGGACCCTCGAAGGTCGCGGCTCCGAATCTGGACTGCACCCGGGGAAAGAGGTCTCGCAGCGTGTCATGGAAGCGACTCTCGAGACCTCCGGCCAGGTGTGCCGCACGGGATGGTCCCATGACCATGGCGATATTCGCCAGCCCGCCGGGGAGTGGATTGATGCCGACATAGGCATCCTGCGCCAGGTGGAGCTCAGCGCGGTCGTCGAGTCCGGCCACACCGGACATATGCGCCACCAGGGCCCAGCGCCGCAACCGGCCGTGTCGTCTCCCGCCGAAGGCCTGGGCCACCCTGGACTGCAGGCCGTCGGCCCCCACCGTGATCCTCGCCGAGACCGCGAAAGGCTGCCCGTCTGGGCCTCGAAGGATCGCACCACGCACCACGTGGTCGTCGTGGAGCAGGCGTACCAGTCTGGTTCGCTGATGGATCTCGGCCCCGGCGTCGCCTGCTGCGTTCAGAAGCGCCTCGTCCAGGCGCCGCCGAGGGATCGCCCTGCCGACCCCGAAGTTGTGGCCGCTTCTCGCTTCCGCAAACAGTCCCGTGAGGTTGGCACCGTGGGCCCCGGTCACCGTGGTGCCCGTCAGGGGCGTCCATTCCTGAGGGGCCAGAGCATGGCTTCGACGAGGGCCACGGTTGCCGGGCTCAGGTATTCCGCGCACGGCTTGTCTCGAGGAAAGGCGGCCCGGTCCGCGATGAGAACCCGGAGGCCACCCCGTGCCAGCCGGAAGGCTGTGGCGCTCCCCGCAGGACCGGCCCCTACGACGAGCGCGTCCACGGTGAGGTCGTGTCTATTGGGCAAGGTCAGAACAAGCGGAGGAATTCGAACTGGCCGATGACCAGCCGGTCTTCGGTGAACTCAGGAAAGGAATAATCGAACATCACCGGTTGCTGGGCATCGTCATACAGCACGGCGATCTCCCTCACGCCGGCCTGGTACGAGCAGTCCCGGACACTGAACCGGATCCGGTCCTCGAGTACGGAAAACGTCTCCACGGTCCTCGAGCAGCGGGCGTCGGGGTCGAACTTCCAGGTCGTCTCGATGCGCTGGACATCGGCGCCGACCAGGATCAGGAGACTGTTACGCCACTGGCCGATCAGAAGATCGCTGCCCGTCTCCCCCCCGCCCCCGCCCCCGCCGATTCCCGGAGGACCGACCGGGCCCCCTCCGAGGCCGGTGGGAGACTTGGTGTCTCCACCGCATGCGGCCGCTAGCAGCAGGACGCAACCAACCAATAGGCCAGCGCGCCGGCGGCGGTAGCCAGCGTGGTGCTCAAGGCGTTGACCCAGTCGTTGTCGAGCCACCGGACTCCCTTCTGTAATTCGGCCCTGGCCCCGCATCGGTGCCGGGCGCTCTCGCACCTGGCCGAGCAGGCCCGGCACAGGAAGGACGCCTGCCAGGCGGCCCCGAGCACCGAATCGGTCAGCATGCCGAATGTACCCACCAGCGTGCCGGTCAACAGCAGCGGCAGGACCGGCATGCCACTCACCACCGAGGCCACTGCAGCGATCGTGCCCGCGCCCAGGACGCCCGCCATGGTACCTGCCACGGTGACTCCACCACTCGTCCCCGGAGCAACCGTCTCCCCGGTGATGAGGTTCCGGGGCGAGGTCCCGCGGCGTTGACCGACTTCGGTGGCCCAGGTATCCGCGGCGGCAGCCGCCACCCCCGCGGTCAGCATCCACATCCCCAGCACGGGATGCCAGGCTGCGATACAGGCGCTCAGGCCGGCTGCTCCACCGTTCGCCAATACCTGGCGTGCTGTGCGCCTGGTGTCTTCGACCAGGTCCGGAACCGGTTCCGGCCCAGGGGAGAGCCTGGATATGCCGGTGCTCGTCAGAAAGAAAGTGACGAGCATCAGGCCTCCGGGCCACCCGGTGCCCATCAGCACCACGGCTCCGATGGCTGTGGCGGCCAGGCCTCCCCTGTGCGTCAGGGTCCCAAGCAGAGTGGCGAGCAAGGCGATGCCGGCCGCGGTGGCCAGGGCGATGCCGGGGGAGACGGCGAGTTCCATTGATGTCGGAGTTGGAGGTGAGCGTTCGCTTGCTACATCGCATCGTCCAAATGATGACCCTGGGGAATCTCGATGATCCAAAATAGTGAGGAGAAGTGAGAGAACACTCGCTCGACCGGGAAGTGAGTGAGCCGTTGCCCACAGGTGATCTCAGGCCCCTGGGCTTCCTTCGCCCCGGCATGGTGAGCTAACTTCAACTCCCTCATGACGATGTCACTCGGACCCACGTCTGCTATCCTGCCGCTCAGCCTCCTGGAGGCCATGCGCAATCTCGACAGGCCCGTCGAAGACGGCCTCGACGAGTTGAGCGAAGAGGTCATCGCCAAGCGGCTGGGGCTCAACGCCACCGTGTCGGCACAGATCAGCCGTTATCTCCGCCTGGCAAGGCGCAAGGCGGTGGTAGAGTCCCGAGAGGTCCTGGCAGTCTTCGATTTGGTGGGCCGTCGGCCCGACGCTTCCATGGTCTATGCGGACGCCGGCCGGCGAGCCGCTCGGCACGCGGCTCGGTCGCTGGCGTTGCCCTGGCGCATGGTACTCCAGCTGCTTCCGTCGGGGTGGCGCCGTCGCCTGGGATCTCGCAAGGCCAGTCAGGTGGCCGACTGGCTGTTGGGGACCAGGCTCCGGGTGGATCGTCTGACCGCGGTGGCTCAGTTGGAACGGCCCGCCG
>JBDHIK010000179.1:0-4142 GCA_039587475.1 Gemmatimonadota bacterium
AGTCGTTCGCTCAACGCAGGATTGAAAGCCTCCACGGTACCACTCCGATCTGCCGCACGCGGCTCAGAGCCATACTCCCGCAACGCCTGCCCCAGCCCCGGGGGTTCCGTCCGGCCGCTCGGTGGGGGTTCCCTATTAGATGCCGAGAACCCCCCAATTCGTTGCGTGGTCCGTCCCAAGTGCCCAAGAATACGCCCCAAACATCCGTTGAGTCCTGTTTGAGACCTTCAGGCTACATAGGGCGGCACCCGAACAGGACCATGTCGTGCCATACCGTATCCGTCAACCATCCAAACAGGCCCCCACCGTTGCTACCGTTCTCATGCCTCGGGAACGCTCCAGGGTCGACGCCGCCGGAGACGGCTGCTTCAGGGTGCTGCACCGCGAATCGGTGCCCGAGGCCATCAAGATCGTCCGTGAACGGGGCGTCGACGCCTTCCTGGTGTCGGTGCACCGGTGTCGGGAACGAGACCTCCGAGCGGTAGGCTACCTGGTACGGGACTTTCCCGGCATCCCCACGGTGGCGCTGGTGTCCCAACACGAGGAGTCCGCCAGCCGGACCCTGCTTCATTTGGGCGCCACCGGCGTGCAGCAGGTGGTCGACGTCACCACTCCCTCCGGCTGGCAGCGCCTGCGTCAGATAGTGGGGCCCCCGGCCAGTCGCACTGTAGCCCGCATCCAGGGACCGGTAATCGACGCCATCGGTGCCACGACCCCTGACAACCGGCTGTTCTTCGAGGCCCTGATCCGCCTGGCACCAGAGGTGGTGTCGGTCAGGCGACTGGCCCGCGAACTCGACCTCAGGCCCAGCACGCTGATGTCGCGGTTCGGTCGCGCCGGCCTTCCCTCGCCCAAGAGCTATCTGGCCGGCATCCGATTGCTGCACGCGGCTCTCCTTTTCGAATCCGCCGGTCTGTCGGTGGCCGATGTGGCGTACCGGCTGGAGTATTCTTCACCCCAGAGTTTTGGGCGCCACTTGCGGTCCATGCTCGGCATCACCGCAACCGAGTTCCGACGTCGCTTCCCCTTTGGTGCTGCGCTCGACCGGTTCGTCACCCTCATGATTCAGCCCTACGAGAACATCTGGCCGGGGTTCCGCCCCATGGGAGGAACCGGACGCTAGGGGGTCTGGGCAGGAGACGTCGCAACGTGGCCGGGACAACACCGCCTCACCCGTGGGCGCGGGATGAGGCACCGGTCAACAATGGGAGCTACAGACCCAGTTCTTTAATAGTAGTAATGGATACTACGCAATGACCGTTGGACTCCAGGCTCTCTCTGCCGCCCTGAAGCCGGTCCACCAGGCACAGGACCCCCAGCACCTCCGCACCCTGTTCGACAACCGCGGAGATGGCCTCGGCGGCTGAGCCGCCAGAGGTAATGACGTCCTCCACCACCACCACTGGAGCGCCGACGGTGAAGTTGCCCTCGATGCGGCGCTGGGTCCCATGGCCCTTGGCCGTCTTTCGAACACTGAAAGCGTCGATGACAGGCGGCTGGTCGACGCTGGCCCGGGCCACGGCGTACGCCACCGGGTCGGCACCCATGGTAAGGCCCCCAAGAGCCCCTGGGCTCCAGCCGGCCTCGCGAATCGCCTTCAGGCCCAGGCGACCGATGATTGCCTGTCCCAAAGCGGACATGGTGGTGGGTCTGGCGTCGATGTAGTAGCTGGATCGCTGGCCTGACGCCAACTGGAAGTCGCCCGTCCGGAGCGAGCGCTCATGCAGCAGCCGGTGGAGGGCCTCGAGGTCGCTCACCGCCCGAACAGTTTGTTCAGCAGGCCCTGCTTGGGTTGTTCCTCGTTCTCAGCCGCCGAGCAGAAGGCATCGGTAAACTCCGAGACGGTCTTGCAGCGGTCCTTGAGGTCTCGCTGAAGCCCTGACATGACGGCCAATTCGAGGTCCGGCGAGAAGCGCAGGCCCTTGACCGAGGCGTTGAGGGGGGTGGGGTCCTGGGACAGCAGGAGCTGGAACAGCTCCCGGGGCGTCCTCCCGGGAAACGGCAGGTTACCCGTCAGGAGGTAGTAGGTAATGGTCGCGAGGCTGTATACGTCGGCCTGCTCACCAACCAATTCGCCACTGAGTGTCTCAGGAGCCACGTACTGAAGCGTCCCCACAAAGAAGCCGGCACGGGTGAGCCGGTCCTCGGGCTGGGCATCAGCGTCCCGGGCGATGCCGAAATCCAGCAGCATGGCCTTCTGCGTGGCGGGGTCGTACATGATGTTGGCCGGCTTCAGGTCGCGGTGGATCACCCCGGCCTTGTGGGCCTCGGTGAGCCCGTCACCCAGTTGTTGGACGATCTTGGCGACCAGTTGGGGCGCCAGGGGCCCAGACCGGGAGGCGAAGGTGGCCAGCGGCTCCCCGGACGCCCATTCGAGGGCGAGGTAAGACATGTTGTCGTCGGTTTCCCCAAACTCATAAGTCTGGACGACGTTGGGGTGGCTGACCCGTCTGCCGTACTCCGCCTCCCGCAGGAACCGCTTGACCGCGACCGGGTCTTTGCTGAGTCGGGGACGAAGCACCTTGACCGCCGCCGTGCCCGATTCGGGGTGTTCGGCCTTGTAAACGGTCGCCGTACCGCCCTCACCGATGTACTCGCTCAGGGTATATCCGGCGATGGTCCGACCAACGAGGTTTTCTTTAGTCATGATGAGCGACCAAACTACTCTCTCGCCGCTGGACCAGCAAGCGCATTTGAGGACTCGGGTTGACGCTGTTGCGGCCCCCGAGGTAACCTTTCGACCGAGTGGAAGATACCGATTCTCGGAGGCTCGTGGGGGCACGGTGATTAGTCGTTTGGTGGCGACGGCATTGCTGCTGGCGTTCGTCGGCGGGTGTGGCAGCCAGTGGAAGCGTGTGGGCACCGAAGAACCCGAGGTCTCTGCCGAAGAGTCCCTCACGGATGTCTTCAACCCGAGCAACGCTTTCCTGCAGATGGGGCGTCTCACCGCGCCCGAACCCCTTCCTTTCATCGGCCACGTCGCCTTCGCCGATGGTCCGGCCGATTCCGTCATTGCGGTGATCGGCCTGTCCCTGGAAAACCGCTCTCTGACGTTTCAGCGGGAAGGCGACAGTTTCGTCGCCCGGTACCGGGTCGAGATCCGGCTGCAACAGGAGGGAGACCCCCCGATTCGACTGGCTCGGGAAGAGTCGATCCGGGTGCCGACGTTTCAGGAGACACTGCGCAATGACGAAAGCGTCCTGTTCCAGCAGAGTTTCCACCTGATACCGGGCCGCTATACCGTGACGGTCGGGGTCAGCGATCGGGCCTCCCCATCGCAAAGCCGAGCCGAGGCCACTTACCAGGTCCCGGGTTTCGCACCCGGCACGACCACGGACCCGATGATCGTCTACCAGGTCACCGGCCGCGATTCCCCGCGCCAGCCGTTGTCGGTCCTGCTCAATCCTCGCGGCTCCGTCTCGTACGGCGGGGACACGCTGTTGGCCTACATCGAGGGCTACGGCTACGCCGAACCCACCATGGTGCCGTTCGCGGTGCGAGACGAATTCGGCAAGGTGGTGTATCAGGACTCGCTGTTGTTCCAGGGCGTCCACCCGGTCGAGAGCCATATCATTCGCCTGGCTCCGGACAGCCAGCCGCTCGGGGAGATCACCCTCGCAGTGGGAGCGGGGGCAAACGAACGGGCCACCACGGCACTCGTCTCGTTTTCCCAGGGATGGGTGCTCACCAACTACGACGAAATGGTGAGTCTGCTCCGCTATTTCGGTCACGATGCCTGGGTCGACAGCCTGCGGAACGCCTCGGAGGGGACTCGCGCTCAGGTGTGGCGAGACTTCTGGCTCGAAACCGACCCCAACAAGGCCACGCCGGAGAACGAGGCGCTCGACAGCTACTTCGCGCGCGTACAGGCAGCCAACCGGGCATTCCGTAACGAGGGGTCGCCGGGCTGGCGCACCGACCGGGGCGAAGTGTTCATCACCCTCGGCCCCCCGGATGAGGTGTACGACAACCGCACCGACGCCGAGGGTCGTTACATCGCCTGGTCCTACACGACCCTGCGCTTGGATCTGTTCTTCGAGGACCTGGCCCGGTTCGGCCGCTACCGCCTGACGCCGCAGTCGCGGGCTGATTACTCCCGGGTGCTGGTTCGGGTGCGACGGCAATTGGCGGGATAGGCGGAC
>JBDHIK010000180.1:0-4620 GCA_039587475.1 Gemmatimonadota bacterium
GTGCCGGAGGCGTCGATGGCGATGTCGTGCGGCAGATCCTGGCCCACCGGGAGCCGGTACTCCCGGACCCTGTCCTCCACGACCGACATGGTGCCCGGGAACCGGCCCGGGGCCGGCCGGCGGTCCTGAAGGTTCCGTACCAGCCAGGAGGCCGTCGCCTCGGCGTTTCGGCCGGCGCCGATCACCGGGAACGCCGTGTTGGCCCCGGCGTATCCCAGCATGCGCCGGATGGCGTCGGCCCATTCGGCTTCGGTCCGGGGACGGCCGTCCACCAGGGCGATCGCCTCGTCGAACTGGTGGCACCCCGTGCAATCGAGGATGAAGCGCCGTTTCAGTTCCCCCTCGGGGAGGAGCGCCAACCAGGCGGCGCTCGGGTCTCCCCGGGGCCGGCCACGCCAGCGGAATCAGCATCAAGGCGGTTCGAGCCCGCCGTAGGGCTCGGGTCATCCCGTTCATCGAAGCTCCCGTTTTCAATATCGTACGGGTGGATGGGCCTGGAGTGTTTCGCCGGCGCGCTCCCACCACCTCCGGGCGATTGCTCGATGCGTCCAATGCTTCCCTGACCGTTGGCCAACTGGTCCAGGGAAGAATCGTCTGTTGTTGCGGGGGAACGGCGTGGGTGAGATTCGAACTCACGGTACCCGCAAAGAACCACTCTGCCACCACGCCCGACGGGTAAACTAGGACCGGCCGCGCGGCGCGGCAACGCATCCGGGGGCCACGACCCTGGCCTTGCCCAACCGAGTCCCGGCCGGTAGGCTGGAGAATCCGGGTCCAACAGGCTGTGGCGCCCATGGGTGCACTTTCGGTGAGGTCGGCAATCTCTCGAGGGCCCCCGAGTTTCTCTCGGGCTCTTGCCCCCCTCCTCATGAGCAGTGCTGCCGCTGCCGCATGCGGCGACGGCGGGGCCGCCCCTGCCTCCCCGGGTCCCAACCCTCCCGCCACCGGGTCCCTCCTGGTGCGCGCCTCCACCACCGGACGACTGCCCGACCAGGACGGCTATGCCGTGACCGCCGCCGGCCACACCGAGGCGCTGCCGGCATCCGGCGAGGTGCGCTTCCCCGACGTGGCTCCCGGGCAGTATCAGGTGGCGCTGGCGGGCCTCGCCTCCAACTGTGCAACCCAGGGCGCCGTTCCACGGGCGGTGTCGGTGACTGCCGGCGTGGAGGCCACGGTCGACTTCACGGTCGTGTGCGGCGCGGGGACGCTGCGGGTACTCGTGAGCACGTCGGGAGACGACCTGGATACCGACGGCTACCAGATCGCCGTCGTGGGTGTCGGCACCCAGCCGGCCGCGCTGCAGGATACGCTGCTCTTCGACCCTGTCCCGAGCGGGCCGGGGATGTTGCAGGTCGACGGGCGGCGGGAGAACTGCGACGTGCCGTCGCAGGCGCTCCAGGTGCAGGTGGCCAACGACCAGACCGCCGAGGCATCCGTCCCGGTGACCTGTCTGACGGTCGTCCTGGTGGATGAGTATCACTTCAATAGCCACAACATCAACACCAGCTACGCGGCCTTCGCGCGCGTGGCGCGATCGGGTGGGTTCTTCGTTCGGGGCCTGGCCCTGCCGGCCAGCAGCGTGGAGTTGGCTGAGGGATCCGTGCTGGTCGTCCCCAACGCCCTGCACCAATCCGAGGTCAACCCCGTGGACTGGTTCCTCCCCACGGATCCCGCCTTCACCGCCGGTGAGGCGACCGTCATCGGCGATTGGGTCCGTGGCGGAGGGGCCCTCCTCCTCATTGCGGACCACATGCCCTTTCCCGGCGCCGCCCTTCCGCTGGCGCAGGAGTTCGGCGTGCAGTTCAGCAACGGGTTCGCCTTCGACACCACGCAACTGGCCCAGCCCCAGTCGTGCCTGGCCGCCAACCAGATCCAGATCTTCCGCCGGAGCGACGGCTCGCTCGCCCCCCATGCCATCACCGACGGGCGCAACGCAACCGAACGGGTGGATTCGGTGGGGACGTTCACTGGGCAGGCGTTTCAGGCCGGGCCTGCCGCCTCACTGCTCGTCTTCGGCGCCGACGCCATCTCCCTCTACCCCGACACGGCCTGGGCCTTTCACGCCGGCACGCCACAGGTTGGCGTGCAGGGCTGGAGTCAGGGCGCCGCTCTGGAAACCGGGTCGGGGCGGGCGGTGTTCATTGGCGAGGCGGCGATGCTCAGTGAACAGACGTGCGGGGGAGGGGTGCCGATGGGCATGAACGCGCCGGCGGCCGGGCAGAACCGGCAGTTCTTGCTGAACACCCTGCGCTGGTTGGTCGGAGAGATCCCCTAGGAGGGCTGAGGACCCGGCAACGCACCCGCGCCATCCGGGGCCGCCGTCACTTGGTCAGCAGGTCGTCCGGGTCACCGGCCCGCCCGGGGCCCAGACCGCGCGGCTTGCGCCGCTTGAGGCGCGTGGCCTCGCGGTGGCGCGCCTCGGCCCACTCGATGAACTGCTGGTGGCTGCCGCGCGCCTTCTTCTTGCCGCGGCGTTTCCGGTAGCTGCCGTCGGGCTGCATGTCCCAGGCCAGGCGCTGGTCGTTGAGCTGGGTGTCGATGAAGAAGCGCAGCTCGGCCTGCAACTCTTCCGGCTCCACCGGCGCCATGATCTCCACCCGGCTCATCAGGTTGCGGCTCATGCAGTCGGCCGACCCGATGTAGTACTCCTCGTCGCCGCCGTTGTGGAAGTAGTACATCCGGGCGTGCTCCAGGAAGCGGCCCACGATGCTCACCACCCGCACGTTGTCGGACAGGCCCGGGATGCCGGGCCGGAGCCGGCAGGTGTCCCGCACCAGCAGGTCGACGTGGACGCCGGCCTGCGAGGCCCGGTACAGGGCCCGCGTCACGTCGGCGTCCTCCAGGGCGTTCATCTTGAACTGCAACAACCCGTCGCCGTTGGTCCGGTGGTGTTCCACTTCGCGCTCGATTCTCTCCAACAGACCCTTCTTGAACAGCTTGGGCGACGGCAACAGCTTCTGGTAGCGCCGGTTGGGCTTGTAACCGGTGGTGAGATAATTGAACAGCTCGGTCAGGTCCTCGCCGATGTCCTCGTCGGACGTCAGGATGCCGAGGTCGGAATAGAGCCGCGCCGTGTCGGCGTGGTAGTTGCCCGTGCCGATGTGGGCGTAGCGCTTGATGCCGTTGTAGTCCTGCCGCACCACCAGAATGGCCTTGCAGTGGGTCTTGAGTCCTACCACGCCGTAGGTGACGTGGATGCCCATCTCGCCCATGCGGGTGGCCCAGCGGATGTTGGCGGCCTCGTCGAAGCGGGCCTTGAGCTCCATGACCACGGCTACCTGCTTGCCGTTCCGGGCCGCGTCGATCAGGTAGCGGATGGCCTTGGAGTCGTCGGACGTGCGGTACAGGGTCATCTTGATGGCACGGACCTTGGGGTCGCGACTGGCCTCGCGCAGCAGCCGCTCCACCGACGTGGCGAACGACTCGTACGGCAGGTGCAGCAGCGTGGTGCCCAGCTCGCGTATCCGATGGAAGATCGACCCCTCACCGATCAGCTTGGGATGGTCCACCGGATGGTGGGGCGTGTCCTTCAGGGCCGGGAGGTCCAGCCGCGTCAGCTCCATCAGATCCCGCATGCCGAGGGGGAAGCCCTCGACCTCGAAGACGTCGGCCTCCTCGTCCAGTCCCAGCTCGGCCGCCAGCATGCCGCGGTGCACGCTCGACATCCCGGCCGACACCTGGAGCCGCACCACCGGCGCAAAGCGCCGCATACGGAGCCCCGACTCGATCAGTTCCAGCAGGTCGTCGGCCTCTTCCTCTTCCAGGTCGGTGTTGGCGTTGCGGGTCACGCGGAAGTACTCGCACTGCTCGATGTCCATCCCCGGGAACAGCAGGTCGAGGTTGGCCCGCATGACCTCTTCCAGAGGCACGAAGGTGTTGCGGCCCTCGAGCTTGAAGAACCGGGGCACGTCGGGTCCCACCGGCACCTTCACCCGGGCCAGTGCCTCGTGCGGATCGCCGGGGTAGCGCAGCGTGACCAGCAGGTTGACCGACAAGTTGGAAATGAAGGGGAACGGGTGCGCCGGGTCGGTGGCCTGGGGTGTCAGCAGCGGGTAGATGGTCGTGAAAAAGCGGTCGCGCAGCGCGGCCACCTCGTCGTCGGCCAGCTGGTCGCAGGTGACCAGACGGATGTCCTCCTCCTCCAGGGCCTCGAGCAGGTCGTCGAAGGTGGCCCGGCGCACGTCTTCCATGGCCCGCACCGCCTGGTAGCAGGCGGTGATCTGCTGATCGGGTCGCAGCCCGTCGACCGACGGGTCCATCACGCCGGCGCCGACCAGCTGCTTGAGGCCGCCGATCCGCTTCATGAAGAATTCGTCGAGGTTGGACCCGACGATGGCGAGGAACTTGACGCGCTCGAGCAGCGGCGTGTCGGGATCGCGGGCCTGCTGCAGCACCCTGGCGTTGAAGTTGAGCCAGGTGAGTTCGCGGTTCAGGAGGCAGCCGGGCGACCACAGGTCGAAGTCGCCGTCGGGCCCCGGCTCCAGCGGCGGTCCCGGGGCGGGGGCGGTCTCGATCTCCTTGGTCTGGTCCTCGACGGCCGGTGCATCGGGCTCCGGCGCCGCCACGTCACCCTCGAGGCCGGCCGCCGCCGCCGCCGCGGCCCCGTTGCCGTCGGCCCGG
>JBDHIK010000181.1:0-4098 GCA_039587475.1 Gemmatimonadota bacterium
GTCCGCGAAGATGTCGATGTAATGGTTGCCGCTGCCCACCGTCCCGAGCTGGGCGCGGGCCTTCTTCCGGAGGTCGTGTCGCTTGCCGGTGGGCACCGCGTCCCAGGCGGGGTCATCGAACAGGGGGTGATCCACGGGGGCGTCGTCGGCCTTGTTGGTGCGGCCGAGTCCGAAGCTGATGACATCGTTGATCTCGTCGGCGATCGCGCCGAGGCTGACCCGGCGCTCGCGACCTTCGGGGCCGAAATCGGCCAACAGAAGGTCGGTCCGGATGGCCGCGTTCCCGCACGCGATGTCGAATCCGACGCCGACCACCGAGACCTCGTCCCGGTACGCAGCCACGCCGCCGATCGGCATGACGTAGCCCAGGTGGCCGTCGGCCATCAGGGCGGCGTGCTCGGCGCGCTCGGCTACGTCCCGCAGCTGACGGAGCGTGTTCTCCTCGTGCTGGCCGAAGATCCTCATGATGCCCCTCCGAGGAGAAGGTACCCGGACCGACCGGGTTGGATCACGCCCCGTGAGCCGCGCTCGGCCGACGGATCCGCATCAGCCGCCGCATGGCGGCGATCCCGAACGCGGGTCCCGCCGCAAGAATCGGGAAGGCCCAGCGCCAGCCGGCGATCTCGACGATCGCCGGCACCAGCTGGATCGTCACCATCGTCAGCAGGAAGCCCGCGGCCACCTGGATGGTCAGGGCCGTGCCCACGGCATGCGACGGCGAGACCTCCGTCACCAGGGCACTGAACTGCGCCGAGTCGGCGACGACGAAATAGCCCCACACGACGGCCAGCGGCACGAGCAGCAGGGGGCTGGATCCGAACAGGAGACCTGACAGCAGGGCGCAGGCACCGGAGGCGGACAGGGCCCCGATGGTCATCTTCTCGCGCCCGATCCGGTCGGCCACGCGACCTCCCCACACGCAGGCAGGCCCGCCGGTGGCGATCGCCGCGAATGCGATCAGCTTGACCGAATTCGGGTACTCGCCGGACCACCCGACTCCGGCGTGCGCGGCACCGCTGGCCGCCAGAAACGCCGCGATCCAGGTCCAGAACGCGTACAGCTCCCACATGTGTCCCAGGTACCCGCCGGTCGCGAGGCGCCATTTCCTGTCCCGGAACACGGTTCCCACGAGGCCCCAGCTGAAGGGCCTTCGCTCGAAGGCATACGGACCGTCGCCGTAACCGGTCGCGATGAGCGTGGCGGCCAGGACCGCACAGGCCGTCGTGCTCCACACCACGAAGCCCACGCTGGTCCCGCCGATCGCATCCACCAGGTAGGGGAAGGCCTTTCCTACAGTCAGAGCTCCGACGACCGTGCCGATCGCCAGTCCCCGGTTCGAGCGAAACCAGGTCGCAGCCATCTTCATGGCAGGCGGATACACTCCGGCCAGGAAGAACCCGGTGGCAAAGCGCGAGGCGAGAGCTGCCGTGTAGCCCCCGGCCGCCAACAGGGCCGCATTGGAAGCTCCAGCAAGCAAGGCGGAGACGGCGAAGTAGCGACGACTGGGAATGACATCGGCCAGGTTGAGGACGGCGGCTGCGAGCGTACCCGCGACGAACCCCAACTGCACGGAAGCCGTCAACCAGCCAGCCTCCGCCACCGACAGCGCCCAGGCCGTCCTCAAATGCGGAGCGACCGCGCTGGCCGCAAACCACACGGACATGCCGAGCAGTTCGGCGACGGAGAGCAGGGCGAGCATGCGCCACGCCTGGCCCGCCTTCCCCCCTGCCTTCTTGGAAGAATCCAGATCACCCTCCGGTTTCGGCCTCAGGTGGTCGGGTCGTCGGTCGCGGAATGAGGAGACACGATTGGCGGTTGCACGGGTGGCGGCAAGCACCAGGCGTTCCGTAAACTGGCTCCTGTCCGGGTTCAATCTCGGTGCAGACTGAGCACATGGCCAACCGGGAGCGAAGCGCACACTCAGCAAGGAGACGTCCTATGAGTTTCGTCGACGGCATCAGGAGCAACGCCAGAACGGCCAGGTGGGTCGGGATATTCCTGGTGGTCGCGGGGGTCGTGTCGCTCTTCTCTCCCCTGGCGGCCGGGATCGCACTGGCGACCATGGTGGGACTGCTGCTGGCCTTTGGCGGCGTCTCACTGCTCTTGCTCGCGTTCCGCGCGGGGTCGTTCGCCTACGGGATGGTCGGCGCCCTCTCGCTGGTCACGGGAGTCTACATGATGGCGGAGCCGGGCGTGGCGCTGGTGACCATGGGCGTCTTCCTGGCCATGTACTTCGCGGTTGCCGGTATCGTCGAAGTGATCTACGCCCTGCGACTGAAGCCGGAGCCGGGTTGGGGCTGGCTGATGGCAGGCGGCATCGTGTCGCTGCTGCTGGGCATCATGATGTGGCGGCAGATGCCTTTTGCGGGTGCCTGGGCGATAGGCGTGCTGGTCGGTATCCGCCTGCTCATGAGCGGTTTCCAACTGCTGGCCATCGGTGGGGCCGCGCGTGACGTGGCCGACGCCATCGATGACGCCGCCAGCGCCTGAGCACCGCCAACGACTCGGCTACCGGGGGCCGGCAGCGACGCTGGCCCCCGCGTGTTCGGCTCCGCCTGAACTCAGCCGGAGAGCCTCATGCGTCCCGGGTCCCCAGCATCCGGTTGTACAGCCACGCGAACACGGCCCCGCCGATCGCTCCGTCCACGAGCGCGTACAGGCTGCCCATGATCACCGAGCCGAAGCCGCCGGGCGCATAGCCCGGATAAAGGCCGTCCATCAACTCGAGGAAGGTCACGCCGTACGTCGGCCACACCTGCTGGGCGCCGGCGATGGCGAAGAAGATGAAGGCCCACATGATTCCGATCGTGAGGGCCGTGGTTCGAACGCAGAGTCGCATCGGAGCCTCCCGCATGTGAGGAAAGGTCCCGCGCCGCCCGCGGGACTGGCGAAATGTACGGTCCATCAGGTCTGGAACGCAGCCAGCGCCGCCCCGAAATCAGCCATCAGGTCGTCCGTGCCCTCGATACCCACCGACACCCTGATCAGACCGTCCGCCACGCCCACTTCGGCCCTTTCCGCAGGTGTGAGCCCGGCATGGGACGTCAGGGCCGGCAGCGTGATCAACGTCTCGACCCCGCCCAGGCTCGGCGCCACGATTGGAATGGTGACCGCATCAGCGAACGACTTCGCCGCTTCCGCTCCTCCGGCGAGCTCGAAACTCAGCATCCCACCGAATCCATCGAATAGCTTCGCCGCTCGCTCGTGTCCCGAGTTGGAGGGCAGGCCGGGGTAGTTGACGCGTGTCACCGCCGGGTTCGCTTCGAGCACCCGGGCCAGTGTCAGGGCGCTCTCGTTCTGCTGCCGCACCCGCACGGCCAGGGTCTTGAGTCCCCTGTGGAGAAGGAAACAGGCGTGGGCGTCCAGCGAGCCGCCCAGGTAGTTCATCATCTTCTTGACCCGGGCGACGACGTCGGCCTGCCCGATCACGGCCCCGCAGACGATGTCCGAGTGCCCGTTCAGGTACTTGGTGCCGCTGTGCAGGGAGAGATCGAAGCCGATTTCAGCCGGGCGGAAGTTGACCGGGCTGGCGAACGTGTTGTCGATCACCGAGATCAGTTCGTGTGCCCGGGCGAATGCCACCACAGCCTCGAGGTCCGCCACCTGCACCAGCGGGTTGGTGATCGACTCGACGTAGATCATCCGGGTCTCGGGTCGCAGCGCGTCCGCCCAGGTGTCGGGTCGGTCGCCTGCCACGAAGTCACACGTCAGACCGTGCCGGGCGAACTCCCGCCGCGCGTAGTCGTACGTGCCCCCGTACAGGCAGTCCTGGAAGATCACGTGGTCGCCGGCCGAGAGCAGGGAGTGGAAGATCGTGGTGATCGCGGCCATGCCGCTGGTGGTGACCACCGCGGCCTCGGCGTTTTCGAGCGCCGCCAGCTTGGCCGCCAGCACCGTATGATTGGGCGAGTTGCTGAGCCGCATGTACTTGATGTCGTGGTACTCCTCGCCCTCCACGGACTCGAAGTTGGCGGACTGGAATATGGGCAGTGCCACCGCGCCCTCGATACCGGGGCGAATCTCGCCGGCGTGGATGAGCTGGGTGTCGATGGAGCCGTCTCTCTTCGTCATGGATCTTCCCCCGGGTGCGATTCGATG
>JBDHIK010000182.1:0-5901 GCA_039587475.1 Gemmatimonadota bacterium
GTGTCGAGCAGCCGTTCGCGATACTTGCGGGACAGGGACAGGGTGGTGCCGTCGTGCATGAGCACCACCGACTCGCCCTTGAACCACGGCTGGATTTCCTTGATGCGGTCGAGATTGACGATGGTGGAGCGGTGGATCCGAAGGAAGTGCGACGGATCCAGCCGCTCTTCCAGCCGGGCCATGGACGAGCGGATCACGTGGCGCCCGGCGGTCCGGGTGTGCAGCCGGGCGTAGTTGCCCGTGGCCTCGATCCAGTCGATGTCGCCGGTCTTGAGGAAGGTGATTTTGCCGGCGGACTTCACGAGCAGACGGTCCTGGTACACCGGTGTGGCCGATCGAAGTTCCTGCCTCAGCGCCGCCAGGCCGCGAGCGGCGTCGTCCTCGTCGCCGTCACGATACTGCAATTGTGCGCGTACGCGCTCGAGCGCCTCTTCGAAGCGTGATTGTTCCACCGGTTTCAACAGGTAGTCCAGCGCGTGGGCCTCGAACGCCTCCAGGGCGAACTGATCGTGCGCCGTGATGAACACCACGGCGGGGAGCCGGTCGGCGCCGAGCTGCCCCAGCACTTCGAAGCCGTTCATCTCCGGCATCTGGATGTCGAGAAAGACCAGATCGGGCGACGTGGCCTCGATCAACTCGAGGGCCGCCTGGCCGTTCTCGGCCTCGCCCACGATGTCGATGTCAGGATGCCGGGCCAGAAACTGCCGGATCCCCTGGCGGGCCAGGGCCTCGTCGTCCACGATCAAGGCACGGATCGTCATGGCGTCTCGCTGGTGGTGGTGCGCCAGGGCAGGCGCATGGCCACGGCCAGGCCGCCCTCGGGGCGGTTGGCCACGGTCAGCGTGTGACCTGCCCCATACAGGGTGGTCAGGCGTTGGCGGGTGTTCGAGAGTCCCACGCCCTCGTCGGGGGCCTCGCTGGTGATGCCGGGCCCATCGTCCCACACCATCAGGTCGAGGTGCGGTCCTTCGCGCCTGACTCTGATGCCCACGGTGCCGGGCGCGGCACGGGCCGCGATCCCATAGCGCACGGCGTTCTCCACCAGGGGTTGGAGGATGAGGCCCGGGACCAGTCCCGCCGTCGCGTCGTCGGCGACGTCGAAGTGGACGGTGAGCCGGTCGCCGAAGCGAGCCTCTTCGATGGCCAGGTAACTCCTCAAGTAGGCCAGCTCTTCCTCCAGGGGCACTTCCTGCGATCCGTCGCCGTCCAGCGTCACGCGAAGGAAGTCACTCAGCCGGTGCACCATGTGCTCGGCCTGGGCGGGGTCGCTCCGCATGAGGACGGTGATGGCGTTCATGGTATTGAACAGGAAGTGCGGTTGCAGCTGCATGCGGAGCGCGTTGAGTTCGGCGCGGGCCAGCTGGCCCTCGAGCCGGGTGGCCTGAAGTTCGCGGGCCCGCACTTCCCCATAGTAGTGGCGGGCGTGGTCGGCGGCCAGCACCACCCAGTAGACCGCCATGCCCATGTGGAGATAGATGATGGTCTTGTCGAGGTCGGCCACCAGTGATCCGGGGGCGCCGATGAGGTAGCTCCAGCGCAGGATGGCATCGGACAGATCGAGCACCACGAGCACACCGAAGGCGTAGGCCACGCTCAATGCCAGGTGCAGCACGAAGCGACCCGGGCGGCGCAGTCCTTCCAGTGGCAGACGTCGGGCCAGCTTCAGGACCAGCGGTATCGACAGGCCCCAGATCAGCAATTGCGGTATCGACCAGAGCAGGGCGGACCACCAGCTCACCGTCATGGGCCACAGATTGACCCAGACATAGACCTGCGACGTGAACACGACGGTCACCAGGGCGGCGACCGCGAGCTGCAGGAGCCAGCGGCGGGTCGAGGAAGTCATGGGCATCGGGAGTCCTGCTGCAATATGGCAGGGGACGTGCCGGGGGGAATGGGGGAGGGACGACCGACCTGGAGGCGGTGCCAATGGCGGCCTGCGGGGATTGCGGAATCCCAGGACCACGACCACCGTAGGGGTCACACCCCCTTCGAGGAGTCAGGATGCGCCATGCCGTCGCCATGATCCTCCCTTTGGTCGCCTTTGCGGGCGTCTCAGCGGTGCCGGCCCAGGCGGTGCGGGACGACACCGGTCCGGAACCCAATACGGCCCACGCACCCAGTCCGGCGTTCCCGTTCGGCAGGCCTCATCCTGAGGCGCCGGCGGAGTTGCAGCAGTTCGCCTTCATGATCGGCGAGTTCGATTGCGTCGACGAGCTTCGCCAGCGGGACGGCAGCCGGGTACGGTTCCGGGCGATATGGAACGCCAGGTACTTCCTCAACGGCATGGGCATCCAGGACGAGTACTGGACCCCCAGATTCTACACGTCCAACATCCGGATCTACGATCCTGATACCGACCAGTGGCAGGTGACGTTCTTCCGTATGCCCGGCTATCAATCCGGAGTGTGGCAGGGGCGTCAGGAGGGGGATGCCCTCATCATGCGCAATGGTGGGCGCACTTCGGGTCCGGGCCTTACCTTCTACAACATCTCGCGCGAAGGCTTCGACTGGCACTCGGGTGGTGACGACCCGGGGTGGACCTCGTCGTGCACACGGAGACGCTAGGCCTGGCTCGAGTGATGAGCCAGGCTGCCGTGGCGAAACCCCCGGCCCGATGGCGCCGTATGTGATCGCCTTACCCTGAGGAGGCAGCCGGCATGGACGAACTCATTCCCATCTTCGGGATCATCTTCGTAATCGGGCCCATCTCCGCCCTGGTGTTCTCCTACACGCCCCTGGGACGGGCCGTGGTGGATCGACTGCGCGGCAAGGCCCACGGCTCCAACGATGCCGTTCTGCAGCTGCAGGACGAAGTCGACCGGCTGCACGACCAGCTGGGCGAGCAGGACCGGCGCTTCGAGGAACTGCACGAGCGGCTCGACTTCGCCGAGCGATTGTTGAGCAAGCGGTCGGTGGTGGCGGAGGAGACCACGGAGGACCAAGCCACCCCGGTGTGATGCCCGGGCGCTACCCGCCGGGCTCCAGGGGACGCGCCGCCAGGAGAAACGCCAGCGCGCGCGGCAACCGGGCCCGCCACGCGGTGTACCAGTGGGTGCCGCCTTCCACGACCAGCAAGCCGACCCGGGTCTCTGGCGCCTGCAGGCGCACGGTCTCTTCCAATCGTCTGACGCTCCGCACCATGTCCTGTCGAATGGCCGGGGTGTCACCCTCCGCGGTGCCGACTCCCAGATAGACGACACCGGGCCAGTTGGTGGTCGACGCGGCGTCAGCCAACAGGCGCCTGTCCCCGATGTGGAGTGACGGGCTCTCGATGAGCAGCAGGCCCAGGCGGTCGGCGTGCCGCATCCCGGTATAGAGGGTCGCGGCCCCTGCATAGGAGTCACCCGCCAACCCGGTGGCCTTCGGGTCGGGATCGACCCGGAACCGCTCCGCCACCAAGGGCATGACCTCCGTGAACAGAAAGGTGGGGAAGCGATCCCCACGCGGCTCTGGTGGGGAGTTGGTCCAGGTGGGATCGGAGTAGGGGAGGTATTCGCTGGCACGGTCCCGGGCCGGCGCCGTGGTCTCGATGGTGCTGCCCCCGTTGTCGATGCCGACGAACAGGTACTCGGGGATGACGCCCTCGCGCCACAGGGAGTCAGCCACCTCGGGCACCCCCCAGCCGTGCCACGCCGCCACGCCGTCGGTGAAGTAGAACACCGGGTAATGCTTCCCGGCGTTGGCCGGGTCGTGATAGCCAGGTGGCAGCAGCACCCGGAGACTCCGGGTGTTGGCGAACACCTCGCTTGAGAGCGTCAGCACGGTATCGCGTGACTGGGCCAGGGACACCTGGGTCGGAGTTCCGGCCAGGATCACCATGAGAACCAGGCGCCGGTACCGGGACAGGCCTCCGGATGGATGTGATACGTCGACGCTCATCTCCGCTCCAGGTACGAGTCCTCGGTCCCCTGCCGCCCGGCGGGCCACCTTCTTCAGTGCCTACGGCGCGACGGGCGGTTCGGTGTCGTCCCGTGGAGGCAGATCGGCCTTCGGTTTGGTTTCGGCGCACAGAGGCTCGTGGTGGCGGCCCTATCCGTCTCACCGATTCAGGGGTCCATTCCCAGGTGACCGGGTTCTCGTCGGAAGGGACTGGTTACCCGACATCACCTCACGTTCAGGGAGACTGCATGCTCGCATCCGTGTTGGCCGTGGTGGCGCTGCCCTCGATCCTTGCCAGTCAGGCACCACCGGGAGCGGCCGAAAGTCCAATGTTCCGGGGCGGTCCCGCCCACTCGGGGGTGGCGCAGACCAGGGGACCGGCGTCGGCTCCCAGAATGGCCTGGCGCTTCTCCACCGGGGGAACGGTCCGCTCGACTCCGGCGCTGGCGGATGGCGTGCTGTTCTTCGGCAGCTCCGACGGCAACATGTACGCCGTGAACGCCGAGGACGGGTCGGAACGCTGGCGCTTCGGCGCCGAGGGGGGCGCGTCCATCAGCTCCTCCGCGGCGGTGGCCGGCGGCCTGGTGGTGTTCCTGGACCGGAACAACACCATCTGGGCGCTTGACCAGGCGACCGGTGCGCCGGTCTGGCACCTGCCCACCGGCGACGATCTCCCGCTACCATGGGGTCACGAGGGCTGGGATTACATTACCGCGTCGCCCGTGATCACTCCCGGACCGGCCGGTGATCTCTGGGTCATCACCGGCAGTGGTGACGGGACGGTCAGGGCACTGCGCCTGGCGACCGGGGAGCTGGTCTGGCGCCATGAGACGGATCGCCGCATCCGGGCCACCCCGGCCGTGGGGGGAGGGCTGGGCCAGGTCTTCATTGGAAGCGGCAACGGCCTGTTCTACGCACTGGACCTTGCCACGGGCACGCCGCGCTGGACCTACCGAACAGCCGGCGCAGCCTTCGAGGCCGCCGAGTTCGGATTCGATCGCACGCAGATCATCGGGTCGGCCGCGGTCCACGGCGGCAACGTCTATTTCGGGTCGCGCGACGCGTCGCTCTATGCCCTCGATGGCTCGACCGGCCGGCTCCTCTGGTCCCTGGAAGATGGTAGTTCCTGGGTCATGAACTCTCCGGCGGTCTCCGGCGACGTGGTCGTGAGCGGCCGGTCCTCCTCGACCAACCTGCGGGCCCTCGACCCTGCCACCGGGACAGAGCGTTGGCTGGTGACCACGGGCGGGCTGATCTTCTCTTCGCCCACGCTGGCTGGTGGTATCGTCTACCTCGGTTCCGGGGACGGCTGGATCCATGCGTTCGACGTGGGTAGCGGAGAACGTCGCTGGCGTTACCGCACCGGCGGCGGCGTCTACTCCACTCCGGTGGTGGCCGACGGTCGCCTGTACATCGGGTCGGACGACGGATCGCTCTACGCCCTGGAGGACAGACCGGGAGGTCCGGCGCGCGCCGCCGTCTACTTTGACGATTCGCTGATGACCCGGGCGCTGTGGGGCAGTGCCGAGCCTCATCGCCAGGCGACCGAGTACTTCGAACGGTACGGATACGAACGGCTCGACGGTGCCGGGCTGACGGCGTTCATGCGCGCCCGCATCGATGATGGCGCCCCCAGCGTGATCGTGTTCGGCATGGACGCCGTGCCGGAGGCCGTGACGGAAGGACTGCCGGAATCCACCCTGTTTCGACGTTATCTCGAGGCCGGTGGCAAGCTGGTGTGGCTGGGGTATCCACCGCAGTTGTTCAGCCGTGACTCGACCGGCCAGATCGTCGGGGTCGAGCGGGCGCGGGCCGGCACCTTTCTGGGCGTGGACCTGGAGGCCTGGGATTCCGACAGCTACGCCAGCCATCCTACGGAGGAGGGCCGGCGCTGGGGCCTGGAGCAGTGGTGGGTCGAGAGTCCGTCGGCCCATCCCGGCGCAGTCGACCAGGTGTTGAGCCTGACGGAGACGGGCTTCGCCTCGGCCTGGGTCAAGGGGTTCGGCGGCCCGCCGGGGA
>JBDHIK010000049.1:0-20992 GCA_039587475.1 Gemmatimonadota bacterium
TGCCCTGGCGCGCTCGGTGGAGTACTTCCGGATTCCCCGCAACGTCCTGACGATTTGCGTGGGGAAGTCGACGTACGCCCGCTGCGGGATCATCACCAACGTGACCCCGTTCGAACCCGAATGGGAGGGACACGTCACCCTGGAGATCTCCAACACGACGCCGCTGCCGGCCAAGATCTACGCCAACGAGGGCATCTGCCAGGTCCTGTTCTTCGAAGCCGATCCGGATGACATCTGTCAAACCAGCTACGCCGACAAGAAGGGGAAATATCAGGCGCAGCGGGGTGTGACGCTGCCGCGCCTCTAGCCCGCCTCGGTCCCCAAGGCGGCGGCCGCACGTTCCAGCGCCGCGGTGGCTCGACGAATCCGTGCCACCAGGTCCGCCACCTCCTCCTGCATCCGCTCGCGATCCTCGGCGCGAATGGCCTCCGACACCGACGGTAGCGGGATAGTCGCATAGCCGTTGTCGCGGTCCGCGGCGAACACCAGATTCCGCATCCAGGGCCGGCCCTCGAGTCCCTCCGGTCGGGCCAGGGCCTGTTCCACGAGCCGCAGTTCGGCGTTGACTCCGGCCAGCAGATCCGGCTCGGGCGCTCCGCGCAGCACGGCGTCCCGGCGGGTGTTGAATCGTGCCCCGGCCATCTCCAGCCCCCGGGCTGCCCGCTCGATCGGGTCCAACTGGGCAGCGTCCCAACCCTGCTCGACTGCCTTCTTCGACACCGGGTCCACCAGGTCTGCGAGGTGGCGCCCGAAGGCCTCGTAGTCGAACGGCACCACGGCGGCGTTCGCCATGCGCGCCGTCATGACCGCGGCGAGTCTGGCGGCGGCGGCATGACTCAGCGCCCCCGGGTCACTGAACCGGGTCATGTAGTCGTAGGAGTCGTAGGCAGAGTGGTAGACGCCGTAGGGACCACCAAAGCCGAAGCCGAAGGACGGGATACCGAGGTGGTTGTAGAAGCCGGCGAAATCACTCCCGCCACCCAGGTTCCCGAGACGGGGTTCGGCATCGGCGGAATCCGAAGCCGTGCGGAGGCGCCAGGCCTGGTACACCGAGAGGGTATCCGCCGGCTGCCGGACCGTCGCGGCCAGGTCACGCACGAAGGGATGAAGCGAGGCGGAGCCCGCCGCGTTGAAGTTCCGTCCCGCGACGGCAACGTCCTGGTTGAGATACACCACGGCATTGCGCCGCAACTCCTCGCTCATGGCCTCGACCCATTCCACCGAGCCCACCAGCCCCCACTCCTCGGCGTCCCACGTTGCCAGCACCACCGTGCGTTCCGGTCGGTACCCGCTCCTGAGGGCCTCGCCCCACGCCTGAGCTGCCCCGAGCAGACTGACGATGCCGCTGACGTTGTCGACCGCCCCGGGTCCCCAGGCGTCGCGGTGGCCCCCGGCAATGACCAGCTCGTCGGGCCACGTCGATCCGCGGATGATCCCCATGGTGTTGGCGACGGTTTTGTAGGCCTTGTCCCCGCGTTCGGCCCAGACCGCCAGCCGCACCGTCACCGCTCCGGCACCCAGGTGGTAGCGGAACGGCAACCCTCCCTGCCACGCCTGCGGTACCGACAGGCCGTCCAGCCGCTCCAGGATCGTGGAGGCGTTGGCGTAGCCGATGGGGAGCACCGGGATGGTCGGAATGGCCATGGAATCGACCGGCAGCCGTCGCGCGCCGTCGAGCGACGGCCATCCCGGGGTCGACGGGTCGCCGCGGCCGTTGTACAGGCTGCCCCGCTGCACCGCCTGGGGCGGCCGCATGGGACCGTCCGGGTAGACATCACCACGGAAATACCCGTCATCCTGCGGATCGGAATAGAGGATGAGCCCGATGGCCCCCCGCGCCTCGGCCTCGCGGGCCTTGATGCCGCGGAAGCTCTTGCCGTAGCGCGCCAGGACGACCGCGCCGCCGACCGAAACCCCCAGCGAATCGAGACGCTGGTAGTCGTCCGGCAAGCCGTAGTTGGCGAACACCACCGGTCCTTGGACGTCCCCCACTCCGCTGTAGCCGTTCATGGCGACCCACACCGACCCCTGCGTGGCCCGGTCCTCTGCCAGAGCCGGTTCAGTCGGATCGAGCGCGATACGTTCCGGGGTCAGGATTTCCAGACGGGCGGAGTCCTGGATGGGGAGAAAGACGCGATAGCTGACGCGCGCGGTATCGAGGCCGTACCCCGCCATCTGTCGCAGGACGTAGTCGGCCGTGGCGACCTGAGCCGCCGTGCCCGCGACATGGGGGCTGAGAGACATGGCCCGCATGTGACGGAGGGCGACCGCCGTGTCCGGGGCCGATCGCAAGAGCGCCTCGAGCCCCTCCTGGCGCTCGGTCCCGGCCTCGGTGTAACCCGGGTATCGGGTCTGCGCCGCGCCCGGCGTCGATCCTATCGCGAGGAGCAGTGCGCCGATCGCCGCAGGCACGCCCAGCCGGCGCCCGCCGCCACCCGTCACTCGGTGCGCCCCGCGACCGACCCCACCAGGAAATCCCGGTTGAGTCTGGCGATCGTCTCCAGCGGGATCTCCTTGGGGCAGGCAGCGTGGCACTCACCGTAGTTGGTACAGCCGCCAAAGCCTTCGAGGTCCATCCGATCGACCATGCTCAGGGCTCTCCGGTAGCGCTCCGGCTGTCCCTGCGGCAGCACACCCAGATGGGTGACCTTCGCCGCCGTGAACAGCATGGCCGAGGCGTTGGGACAGGCGGCGACGCAGGCCCCACAGCCGATACAGGCTGCGGCATCCATGGCCGTCTCCGCCACATCCTTGGGAATGGGAATGGTGTTGGCGTCCGGCACCCCGCCGGTGGCCACCCCGATGAACCCGCCCGCCTCGACGATCCGGTCGAGGGCGGACCGGTCGACGACCAGGTCCTTGAGGACGGGGAACGAGGTGGCTCGCCACGGCTCGATGACGATGACGTCACCGTCCCGAAAGCTTCGCATGTGCAGCTGGCACACCGTCGTGCCTCGCATGGGCCCGTGGGGCTGCCCGTTGATGACCAGGCTGCACGCTCCGCAGATGCCTTCGCGGCAATCAGAATCGAAGGCGATCGGCTCCTTCCCGTCGTCGTTCAACCGTTCGTTGGTGACGTCGAGCATCTCCAGGAAGGACATATCCGGGCTCATGTCCGGCGCCGGGACGGTCTCGAATCTTCCCGCGGCCTCCGGCCCATCCTGGCGCCAGACCCTCAGCGTGAGGTTCACTTGTAGCTCCGCACGGCCAGATGAACGTTCTCGAACGACAGCGGCTCGACATGGCGTACCGGCTCGGCATCGTCTCCACGGTATTCCCAGGCCGCCACGTGGGCGAACTCGGCATCATTCCGGACCGCCTCGCCCTCGGCCGTCTGGAATTCCTCACGGAAATGGCCACCGCACGACTCGCGACGAATGAGCGCATCGCGACACATGAGTTCGGCAAACTCGAGGAAGTCGGCCACGCGCCCGGCTTTCTCCAGCGACTGGTTGAAGGTGTCCGCCGATCCCAGCACGCGGACGTCGCGCCAGAACTCGGCCCGGATCTCGGGGATACGCTGCAACGCTTCCTGCAGTCCTTGCTCGTTGCGCGCCATGCCACACTTCTCCCAGACGATCCGTCCCAGTTCGCGATGGAAGGAATCGACGTGACGCGATCCGTTGACGTCCAGGAGCCGTTGCGTCTTGTCCCGCACCGAGGCCTCCGCGGCGCGCACCGCGGGATGGTCTTCGGGCACCGGCGCCAACTCGGCGCCCGCGAGATAGTCTCCGATGGTGGCCGGAATGATGAAGTACCCGTCGGCCAGCCCCTGCATGAGCGCACTGGCGCCCAACCGGTTGGCGCCATGGTCGGAATAATTCGCTTCGCCGATGACATGCAATCCCGGCAGGGTGCTCATCAGGTTGTAGTCGACCCACAGTCCACCCATGGTGTAATGCGGCGCCGGGTAGATCCGCATCGGTACCTGATACGGGTCCTCCGCCGTGATGCGGTTGTACATCTCGAAGAGGTTGCCATACCGCTCCTCGATGGTCGAGGCCCCCAGCCGCTGGATGGCATCGGCAAAGTCGAGGTACACCCCCAGGCCGGTCTTCCCCACGCCCCGCCCCTCATCGGTCGCCTCCTTGGCGGCCCGGCTCGAGATGTCCCGCGGGGCCAGGTTGCCGAAGCTGGGATACTTCCGCTCGAGATAGTAGTCGCGGTCCGCTTCCGGGATGTCCTGGGGCGCCCGCTTGTCGCCGGGCGTCTTGGGGACCCACACCCGGCCGTCGTTCCGGAGTGACTCACTCATCAGGGTGAGTTTGGACTGGAACTCCCCTTCCACCGGAATGCAGGTCGGATGGATCTGGGTATAGCACGGATTGGCGAATGCGGCTCCGCGCTTGTAGGCGCGCCACGTGGCCGTGACGTTGCACCCCATGGCATTGGTGGAAAGGTAGAACACGTTCGCGTAGCCGCCGGTCGCCAGCACCACGGCGTCGGCCAGGTGGGATTCGATCTTCCCGGTCACGAGATCGCGGGCTACCACGCCGCGGGCCCGGCCATCGACCACGATGATGTCCAGCATCTCGGTCCGGGGTCGCATCTCCACGGCCCCGAGTCCCACTTGCCGCGCCAGGGCCTGGTAGGCGCCCAACAGCAGTTGCTGCCCCGTCTGGCCCCGGGCGTAGAAGGTCCGGGACACCTGCGCCCCGCCGAACGACCGGTTGTCCAGCAACCCTCCGTACTCCCGAGCGAATGGCACGCCCTGGGCCACGCACTGATCGATGATCTGGGTGCTGATCTCGGCCAGGCGATAGGTATTGGCCTCACGCGACCGGAAGTCACCGCCCTTGATCGTGTCATAGAACAACCGGTAGATGCTGTCCCCGTCGTTCTGATAGTTCTTGGCGGCGTTGATGCCACCCTGAGCGGCAATGCTGTGCGCCCGCCGGGAGGAATCTTGAAAGCACAGGCACTGGACCCGGTATCCCAGCTCGGCCATGGTGGCGGCGGCAGACGCACCGGCCAGGCCGGAGCCCACGACGATGACGCGGTGTTTTCTCTTGTTGGCCGGGTTGACCAGCTTCATGTCGAAGCGGTACCGCTGCCATTTTTCCGCGAGTGGACCGTCGGGGACCTTGGCGTTGAGTTCCATCAGAGTGTGCGCTCCCTTACCGCATCCAGCCAAACAGAATGGCCGTCGGCACCGTCGCAAATCCCACCGGGACCAGGATGGCGATGACGGTGGCGACCACGCGCCGCAACCGCTCGTAGCGTGGATGGATCACCCCCATGGTCTGGAACAGGCTCCAGACGCCGTGGTACAGGTGCCCGGCCAGTGCCACCGTAGCGATCACATAGAAGACGGCCACCCACGCCACGGTGAGTGACGCCTGCAGATTGCCGTAGACGTCCGTGTGACTGAAGGTCGGGTTGAGCACGCCGAGGGTGAGATCGAGCAAATGGTAAATCAGGAAGACCAGCAACAGCACCCCGCCCCACCCCATCACCCGGGAGGCCAGGGTCGAAGCCTGGAAGCGCTGCCGGTCGTATCCGACCGGCCGGGCCAGCCGGTCCAGGCGCTTGAGGGTGAAGGCCGCATGAACGTGCAACACGATCGACACGAGCAGCGCGATCCGGGTGCCCCAGAGGAGCGGGGCGATCGACTTGAGGGTGGCCGCGTACGCGTTGATGGCCTCGGGCCCGACGTGGGCGAGCATGTTGCCCGCCATGTGGATCGTGACGTATCCGATCCACACGACCCCGGTGACCGCCATGACGATCTTCTTGCCGATCGACGTTCCGTAGAACCGCCCCAGAGCGTTCACTGACGGGCCCCGCGCTACACGGTGGCCATGGTGCCGCGCACCGCCTCGGCAGAGGCGTGGAGCGCGGCGCGTTCGTCGTCGGTGAGTTCCACTTCGATGATGGCCTGAAGCCCGCCACGACCCAACTTGCAGGGCACGCCGCAGAACACGTCCTCCAGGCCGTACTCGCCGGTCAGCCACGCCGCACACGGCAGCACACGGCGCTTGTCCTTGACGATCGCCTCGGCCATCTGGACCGCGGCCGCACTGGGGGCGTAGTAGGCGGATCCGGTCTTGAGGTGCTTGACGATCTCGGCGCCGCCCTGCCGGGTCCGTTGCACGATGCCGTCGAGGGTCTCCGCGTCCAGGAGCTGCGTGACCGGGATGCCCGACACCGTCGTGTACGAAATCAGCGGCACCATGGTATCGCCATGTCCGCCCAGCACCATGGCCTGAATGTCCTCCACGGACACGTCGAGCGCCTCGGCCAGGAATGTCCGGTAGCGCGCCGTGTCCAGCACGCCGGCCATGCCGAGCACCCGCTCGCGTGGGAAGCCGGTGGCTTCCCGAGCGACCGCACACATGACGTCCAACGGGTTGGACACGATGATGACGATGGCCTGAGGGGCGACTTCCCGGATCTGCTCCGCCACCGACCGGACGATGCCCGCGTTGGTCTTCACCAGGTCGTCTCGGCTCATGCCGGGCTTGCGAGCGATCCCGGCCGTCACGATGAACAGCTCCGCCCCGGCGGCCTCCGTATAGCCCTGGCTCCCGATGACGCGCGTGTCGAAGCCCTCGATGGGCCCCGATTGCCATTGATCGAGGGCCTTCCCCTGGGGAACGCCTTCGACGATATCGATCAGGACCACTGCGCGCGCCAGATCCTTTTCAGCCACCCGCTGGGCCGTGGTCGCACCCACGTGTCCCGCCCCCACTACCGCGATCTTGTCGAACATGACTGTGCCTCGGAACCGGTCGGAGTTGGTTGTGTGTTCCAAGAGGGACCAGCGGCTAACGCCACTGGCGTGGCGGGAATCTAGCCGGATGGGAGGGGGGCGGCAATCAGCCGGGGCGGCGTCAGGACCCGGTCTGGCGCACCTGGCGAAGCGCTTCGTACAGGACGATGCCGACGGCCGTGGCCAGGTTGAGGTTGCGCACCGGACCCGTCATCGGGATGGTATAGCACCGCTCGGGATGCTTCTCGAGAATGCGTTCAGGCATGCCTTGGGTCTCGTTGCCGAACACCAGACAGCTGTTGGCCGCGTAGGGTGCGTCCCAGAAGGATTGCGTGGCGTTGGCGGAGAAATAGAGGCAGCGCTCGCGGCTCATCGCGTCGCGAAACTCGCGCCAGAGCGGATGCACCCACACATCGACGTCGTCCCAGTAGTCCAGGCCGGCACGCCGCAGGTCGCGATCCTCCAACGAGAACCCGGGGGGGCCCACGATGTGCAGGGAGGTGTCCGTCGCAGCCGCGAGGCGGGCGATGTTCCCCGTGTTGGGGGGAATCTGCGGTTCGATGAGGGCAATGTGGAGGGTCACTCGTCCTCTCCGGTGTGCTGGGGGTTAGCCGCCGCGGGTGTGCATTTCACGCCGAGGGTCGGCCCGCAAACCTTCGACCGGGAGCAGCACCCGACGATCCTGAATGGCAACACGTTCCTCCGCCCCACGGTCGCGCCGCGCTGACCAGACGTCACGGATCCGTGCGCGCAGACCCTCGTCATCGGTTCCGTCCCTGAGGAGGGTACGGAGGTCCACGCCTGCGTCGGCGTAGAGACAGGTATACCACACCCCGTCCGCGGTCAGCCGGCTGCGATCACAGGAACGGCAGAACGGCCGTGTCGTGGACGCGATGATACCGAACGTCGTCCCGTCCGGCAACGCGAACTCCTCGGCGGGCGCGGTCGGGTCGCCCGGCACGGCCTGCAGGGAGCCGTAGCGCGCCTCGAGACGAGCCAGCATCTCCGTCCTCGATACGACCTGGTCCATGCTCCACTGGGTGGCGCCGCCGACATCCATGTATTCGATGAATCTGATTTGAATGTCCCGCTCGCGACCGAACTCGATGAGGTCTTCCATCTCGTCGTCGTTGAAACCCCGTATCACGACGGCGTTGATCTTGGTGCCCCGGAACCCGACCCGGGCCGCCTCGTCCAGGCCCTCGACCACCTGGTGCCACAGGTCCGTCTTGGCGAACCGCGACAGGCGCTCGGCGCGAAGCGTGTCCAGAGACACCGTCAAGCGATCCACCCCGGCCGACGCCAGTGCCGCCGCGTGCCGTGTCAGAAGTGTCGCGTTGGTGGTGAGCGCCACGTCCTCCACCCCCGCGATGCCGCGCAAGAGCGTGACCAACGACGCGAGATCGTGTCGGAGAAGCGGCTCGCCGCCCGTGAGTCGGAGCCGGGTGACTCCCAGGGAGACGAACTGTCGTGTCAGGCGCGCCGTCTCTTCGAAACTGAGGATGGAGCTGCGCGGCAGCCAGACGTAGTCATCTTCCGGCATGCAGTAGCGGCACCGCATGTTGCATCGATCGGTGACCGATATCCTCAATCGTCGAACCGGCCGTCCCAGTTGATCGAGGGGGCCGTTCACGATCGGGCCCGGCTTGCTGCAGGATGCTTGGCCGGCACGAGGCCGCCCGGCGCTGTGGGATCGACCCAGGCCTCCGTGCCGTCCACATAGCGTTCGCGTTTCCAGATGGGGACACGGCGCTTGGTGGCTTCGATGACGAACCGGCAGGCCGCGAATGCCTCGTCCCGGTGGGCACCGGCAGCGACGACGACGACGGCCGCTTCACCGATGGCGACGTCTCCCAACCGGTGGCGCAGCGCCACACGGACCGGCCATTGGGCCTCGGCCTCCTCGAGGATCTCGTGACACACTCGTTCGGCCATGGGCCCGTACGCCGAGTAGCTCAACGCCGTCACGACCCGGCCTTCGTGATGATCGCGGACGGTCCCGACGAAGCTGGCCAGGGCGCCCCGGGCGGGATCGGCGACCGAGGCGACCATGGCCTCGAGGTCGAGCGGGTCGCTCGTCAGGAACGGCATCGACTCAGCCACCAGACAGCGGCGGGAGCAGGGCGATCTCGTCACCAGGCTCGACCGCGTCCTCCGGCAAGGCCTGAGACGCGTTCCGTGCACACAGGGGACGTTCTGGAAGAATTCTGGCAGCCGGTACATCACTCCGAAGCGCCGTGACGACATCCGCCACCGTCGCCGGCGCCGGGACCGTCACCTCATGCTCAGCGGTACCAACGACTTCGGCGTAGCGAGCGAACAGGAGCACGCGGACTCGCAGGGAGCCTTGGGGGTGGTTCATGGCCATGGGGGAATCTAGCGGATTCCTGGAGTCAGCCTCGGGGCCGGGCAAGTACGGGAAAGGGCCACCAATCGGCGGCCCTCCGTGTCGCGGCTCAGAGCGTACCGAACGATGGCGGGGTACCGCCTCCGCTCGGGGGTTCCGGCGGCGCCTGCGCCTCGGCGTCAGCCACCAGACCACGTAACTCCTTTGATGGCTTGAACACCGGCACCGGACGGGCCGCCACTTCCACCGGTTCGCCGGTTCGGGGATTACGCGCCATCCGGGTCTTGCGCCTCCGGATCTTGAAGGTGCCGAACCCACGGATTTCGATGTTCTTCTGGTCGCGAAGCGCCACCTTGACCGCGTCGAGGAAAGCGTCCACCACGCGGGCGCAGTCCTTCTTCGAGATCATCGGCCCGGCAGTACGGGCAATCGAGGCGGTGACTTGTTCGACGAGATCAGCCTTAGTCATGCATCCCCCACGAGGGTCACAGACGGACGGTCGCCCAGCCGGGCATCTTGGGGGTGACGATACGAGCTTAGTGCTTGTGTGTCAAGGCGTTGGCTCAACCGGCCCCGTTCCGGTCCCCCAGCAGTTTCATGAAATCGCCGAAGTGCGGGTAGGCGTCGTGCGGCCCGGGCGCGGCTTCAGGGTGATACTGAACCGCGAAAACCGGCAGTTTCGCGTGGCGCAGGCCCTCAACCGTGCCGTCGTTGAGGTTGACGTGGGTTAACTCCAAGTCCGGCGCGCCGTTAATGACACCGTCGCTGCCGTCGACCGCAAAGCCGTGATTCTGTGTCGTGATGAGTACCCTGCCCGAGGCCAGGTCCTTGACCGGGTGGTTCCCGCCGCGATGTCCGTATGGCAGCTTTCTGGTCTGGGCGCCGAGCGCAATGGCGAGCAGCTGATGACCCAAACATATCCCGAAACCGGGGATGCCGCCCTCGACCAGCTCACGAATGTGGGGAATGACGTAGGCCACGGCCGCGGGATCGCCAGGACCGTTTGAGAGGAACAAGCCGTCGGGCTCCAGTGCCCTCACCTGCTCGGCCGTAAAGGACGAGGGGACCACCGTTACCCGGCAGCCGGCCCGCACCAGCATCGTGACGATGTTCCGCTTCATGCCGAAATCGTACGCGACCACATGGGGCCCCGACTCCCCGGCACGGTACGGCTCGGCCGTCGTCGCCTCGCTGGCCAGGTCACAGCCTTCCATGGAGGGAGAGGCCGCCAACTCCCGGACGAGCTCGGGCGACGGCTCCGTCCCGGATCCGATCACTCCTCGCATGGCCCCGGCCGACCGGATGTGTCTGGTGAGTCGTCGAGTGTCGATGCCTTCCAGCAGCGGGACGCCGTGCTGGTTGAGCCAGTCGTGGAGTCCGCCACTGGCACGCCAATTGGAGTGGCGCCGGGCCAGTTCCCGCACGACGACGCCCCTGACCTGCGGATGGGCCGACTCCTGATCTTCTTCGTTGATCCCGTAGTTGCCGATCATGGGGGTCGTCATGACGACGATCTGGCCCAGGTAGCTGGGATCGGTGAAGGTTTCCTGGTAGCCGGTCAGATTGGTGGTAAAGACGACTTCGCCGAAGGATGGATCGACGGGATGCGGACAGGACCCGTGAAAGCAGGTCCCGTCCTCAAGAAGCACGAACGCGGGGTGACCGGTCATACGGCCACCCCGCGTGACAGCCGTCCCGGCACGGCTACTGTCCCGAGTCCGCGGCTCCGGCTCCGGCTCCGTCGGCTCCCTCGCCGGGCGCCGGTACGGCAGGCGCAACCGGTTCCGTCTCCAGCGGGAGTGGCGCCGTCTGTACCGGAGCGGCAGGCGCCCGCAGCAACTCCTGCACTCCCGTACTGCCCACGGAGTTGGAGGCCGACATGAACGACAGGATCAACGACAGCACCAGAAACGCTCCCCCGGCGTACCAGGACGTCTTGGTAAGCCAGGTAACCGCGTGGCGACCGCCGAAGAAGGACTCGGTACCGCCCGAGCCTCCGAGCGCGGCAAGCCCACCGCCCTGCCCGGCCTGGAGCAGCACGACGATGCCGAGTACCACGGCGTCCACGATCAACAGTGTCAGAATGAAACCGTACATCTTCCCGTTCTCTCCTCGGATCAGCCCCGAAGGCTAATGATGGGCGCCGCACCGGTCAACTCACCCCTGATCCGCCGACCCCGACGATCTCGGACCAGCTGTCCGGGGTCAGGCTGGCGCCGCCGACCAGAACGCCGTCCACGCCATCCTGCGCCAGCAGGGTCAGGACGTTGCCGGGCTTCACGCTCCCCCCGTAGAGGATGCGGATGTCCTCCGGGCCCCCGGCGGCTACGACCTGGGACCGGATGAAGGCGTGGACGGCGGCGGCATCTTCCGGTGTCGCCGTCCGTCCGGTGCCGATGGCCCAGACCGGTTCGTATGCGATGACCGTTCTGGCCAGGGCCGCAGCGTCGAGCCCGTCGTGCCCCGCGGCGAGTTGGCGCGCGACGACGCTTTCCGTCTCTCCGCGCTCGCGTTGTTCCAGCAACTCGCCGACGCACAGGACCGGTGTCAGTCCAGCCTCGACGAGTGCCGCCACCTTGCGACCCGTCTCCTCGTCCGTCTCCCCGAACACATGACGCCGTTCGGAGTGACCGACCAGTGCGGCGCGCGCGCCCGCTTCACGCACCAGAGGAATCGAGAGCGCGCCGGTAAAGGCACCTTTGGCCTCCCAGTGCACGTCCTGCGCTCCGACCACGACATCGGTTCGCTCGGCCAGCGCATCGGCCAAGGCCGCCAGGGTGACGGCGGGAGGAAAGAACCAGACGTCCCTCCCCGCCTCGGGAGAGGTCAGTGCCTGGAACTGCCGTGCGAACGCCACCGCTTCCGCAGGTCCCAGGTGCATCTTCCAGTTCGCCGCGAACAGTGTTGCCATACCGTCAGTCCGATGGAAGGTCGTCGAGGGCGGCCACGCCCGGAAGTTCCCTGCCCTCGAGAAACTCCAGGGAAGCGCCTCCGCCCGTGGATACGTGGGTCATCTCGTCACTCAGGCCGGCGGCCGCGACCGCCGCGGCGGAATCTCCGCCACCGACGATGGTCACCGCACCGCGCCGGGTGGCATCGGCCATTGCCTGTGCCAGCGCCAGGGTCCCATGATCGAACGGGGGTGTCTCGAACACACCCATCGGGCCGTTCCAGACGACGGTGCCCGCATCCCGGACATGGCGGCCGAAGTGCTCTTCTGTCGCGGCGTCGATATCGAACATGGACCATCCTTCCGGGATGGCGTCCCGCGTGACACTGCGCGTCTCGGCGTCGCCGCTGAGACGTTGGGCCACCACGGCGCCATCGGGTAGCACCAGCGTAGACCCCGCACTGGCCAGGAGGTCGCGCGCCATGTCCACCCGGTCCGGCTCGACCAGTGAGGACCCGATCTCGAGCCCCATGGCCTTGAAGAAGGTCGATGCCATGGCACCGCCGATGAGGATGGCATCGGCTCGAGGCAGCAGGGCTTCGATGAGGTCGATCTTGCCGGAGATCTTGGCGCCTCCCATGACCGCGACGAATGGCCGCTTGGGATCGGCCAGGGCCTCTCCCAGAAACGCCAGTTCCTTCTGCATCAGGAACCCGCTCACGGCGGGTTTGACGCGATGGGCCACCCCTTCGGTACTGGCGTGGGCCCGATGGGCGCTGCCGAACGCATCGTTGACGTAGACGTCGCCGAGACGTGCCCACGCATCGCTCAACTCCGGGTCGTTGCGTTCTTCGCCCGGATAGAAGCGGGTGTTCTCCGCCAGCGCGACTCCGCCGCGTGGCAAGTGCCGGGATGCATCCGCACCCGCAGTGGACGCCGGGTCGTCGATGAACGTCACCGGGGCCCCGATCAGGCGTTCCAGTTCCAGTCGTACCGGAGCGAGCGACAGCTCGGCATTGGGGCGTCCCTCGGGACGCCCGAGGTGGGACAACAGGATGACACGGGCCCCGTGCGTCCGGAGATGGGCGATGGTGGGCAGTGCGGCCCGGATCCGCGTGGCGTCGGCCACCGCCCCTTCGTGCAGCGGAACGTTGAAGTCGACGCGCACCAGGACGCGTTGACCTTCGAGGTGCGCTCCGTCGAGCTGGTCGAGCGATCGTTTCACAACTGCGAGCCGACGTGCCGCATCAGGTCGACGCAACGCGCCGAGTACCCCATCTCGTTGTCGTACCAGGAGGACACATGCACCAACGTCCCCTCGAGGACGTTGGTCTGTGCCAGGTCGATGGTGCTCGATTGCACGTTCCCGATGTAGTCCACCGACACCAACGGCTCGTCACTCACCGCGAGCACGCCCTTCAGCGCCCCGGTGGCGGCAGCGGCAAAGGCCGCGTTCACCGACTCCACGTCCGTGGCGGTGGTGACGTTGCACGTCAGATCCACGACCGATACGTCAGGGGTGGGTACCCGCAGAGCGACGCCGTCGATCTTGCCCTTGAGCTCCGGAAGCACCAACGCCGTGGCGCGGGCCGCTCCGGTCGACGTCGGGATGATGCTCAGCGCCGCGGCCCTTGCCCGCCGGAGGTCCGAGTGCGGCAGATCCAGGATGCGCTGGTCGTTGGTGTACGAGTGGATGGTCGTCATGAACCCCCTCTCGAACCCGAAGGAATCCAGGATCACCTTCACCATGGGGACCAGACAGTTGGTGGTGCAACTGGCGTTGGAGATGATGTCGTGGGCCGCCGGATCGTAGTCCGTATGATTGACCCCCATCACGATCGTGATGTCTTCGTTCTTGGCCGGAGCGGAGATGATGACTTTCTTGGCGCCGGCTGCGAGGTGGTTGGCCGCCGCGTCCCGCTTCGTGAACAATCCGGTCGATTCGAGCACCACGTCGACCCCGAGGTCGCCCCAGGGCAACTTGGCCGGGTCGCGTTCCGACAGCACTTTCAGCGACGCCCCGTTGACCCTGAGCGAGTCCCCCTCGGACGTCACGCCGGCGAAGCGGCCGTGCACGGAATCGTAAGTCAGCAGGTGGGCCAGGGTCTTCGAGTCCGTCAGGTCGTTCACCGCAACGAACTCGATGTCGGTGGTCCCCATGGCGGTCGCGGCGCGGAGTACGTTGCGGCCGATCCGTCCGAACCCGTTGATGCCAACGCGAATGGTCATTCCAGACTCCATGATTGATGCGATTGGTACCTGCTCAGGGATGCTTCAGGCCGCCCCCAAGGGGCCCAGCGCCCTGGCAAACGTCACTGCTTGAACAGACTGCGCACCGGCGGCCACCAGCGCCTCGGCCGCAGCGCCCAGGGTTGCCCCGGTCGTGAAGACATCGTCCACCAACAATACCCGCCGCCCAGCCACCCCGCGGGCCTGAAATGCGCCCCGGACATTGGCGGCACGGGACTCGGGCGGCAGGTCCGACTGGGCACCGGTCTCTCTGCTACGGCGCAATACGTCCAGGCCCAATGGGAACCCGCCGGACCGTGCCAGGGCCTGAGCCAGTTCCGCCGCCTGGTTGTACCCGCGCGACCGCATCCTCCGGACGCCGAGGGGAATCGGTACCAACAATAGCGGGCGCGTCAATAGCGCAGACCCCTGCATGGCCCGGGCCATCGACTCGCCCAGCCTGCGCCAGCCCTCAAATTTACAGAGGTGGACCACACGGCGGGGCCCGGTGGTCAGCATCACGGCACTCCTGACCCGGTCCAGCGCTGCTGGAAGCGTGCGACAGATGCGACACTCAGGGTCGTGCTGAGACCTCGGCTCGCCGCAGCGCGGACACACCGGGTCAGGCACGGGGGGCCAGCGGCTGCGACAAAGATCACAGATGAGCGGTTCGCCGCGTTGGCCGCCCAGTTCGGCGCCGCACGACAGACATCCCGCAGGGAGGAGAGCGCGTTCCATGGCCCTGAGGCCGCCCAGGATGGTCCCTGCCAGGGTCGCGCCCGGCTTCTGGGCAGAGCCGGCGGAGGAGCCTGTTGGCCCAGCGACACCCGGGGAGCCGGTCGGCATCGGGCGTCAGGCCCTGAGAGCCTGTTCCACCACCCCGCGCATGACATCGCGAGGGGCGTCGAGCCCGGGGAACCAGTGCTGGAACGCTGCGGCCCCCTGGGCGACGAGCATGGCGCGGCCGTCTTCGGCCTGTAATCCGGCCTGGCGGCACCGGCGGATCCACGATGTGCGCCCCCTGGCGTAGACCAGATCCAGCACGGCCTTGGCGCCGGGCACGTCTTGGAGTTCGACGGGTGCCGGATCGTTCTCCAGCCGACCCAGCGGTGTGGCATTGATAATGACCTCGGCCTCATCCTGCTCCGCCCCGGCCACGCCCCGCGAGGCGATCATCTCAAGGAAACGGGCGGCCTTGACCACTGACCGTGATCGTACCGCCAGGCTGGCGCCGGCGCGGCGGGCTGCCTCGACGACGGCGCGGGCCGACCCGCCGGTGCCGACCACCAACCAGGTAGAAGCGGGGGCATCGATTTCAGCGAGCGCACCTTCGATGCCCGTCACGTCGGTATTGAATCCCAGGGACCCGCTCTCATCACCACAGAATGTGTTGCATGCCCCGAGTTGCACGACCAGGTCGCTGGGTACGTCTACCGCCTGTGCCGCCGCCGCCTTGTGGGGGAGGGTCACGTTGCCGCCGCCTCCGGCTTCGGTCAGTGATTGGATGAGAGACTGGAGCTGGGCCGTGGCACACGGCATGGGGACGTAGACCGCGTTGATGCCCATGACCGCGAAGGCGGCCGTCTGCATGGCCGGCGATAGCGAATGGGACACGGGGGAGCCGAGAATGGCAAAAACCCTGGTCCGGCCGTCAATCGCCGGCAAGCGCCTGTTCCACTCGGGGCATAGCCCGATCGAGCAGTCCATCCAGCTGCGCGAAGGTGTCCCGATAGGCATCGATGTCTGCGCCGAACGGATCGCTGACCTCGGCCTCGGCTCCGGCCAGGCCACCGTACTCGCCCAGCAGGTAGACCTTGCCGCCGCCACCCAGTTCCTCCACGCGACTGCGGTGATGACGGGACATGGTCAGAATCAGCGCCGCGTCCGCCACCAGCTCCCTCGTCAGCAGCGTGGCCCGGTGATTTGACAAATCCAGCCCGTGTTCGAGACTGACCAGGTAGGCTCCCTCGGAAACGGGAGCTCCATCCCAGGCGCCGGTGCCGGCCGAGTCCACCTCGGCTGGTAGATCGGTGTCCTCGAGCTTGGAGCGGAGTAACTCTTCCGCCATGGGACTGCGGCAGGTATTCCCGGTGCACACGAGGAGGATGGTGGGCTGACTCATCAGGGGGCCCACCGCCCCACGCGGGCACGTAGCTCAGCCCGTGGGATGGCCCCTTCCCGGATGATCCGGGGCGGGACGATGGTGCAGTCCACCAGCGTCGATGGAGGCACGTCTCCCAGCACGCCACCGTCCAGGAGCAGCAGACTGCCGTCCTCGGTCGCGTCTCGGAACAACTCCTCGAGTCCCTCCACGCCGGGGGCCGGTCGCCCCCCCGGCCTGTTGGCAGACGTCGAGGTAATCGGCGCACCCATGACCGAAATCAGTCGCCGGATGCGATCGTGTGAGGTCATCCGGACGGCGATGCCGCCTTCCGGTCCCCGGAGCCCTTCCGGCAGACGACCCTCACCTCCGCGCAGCACCAGAGTCAAGGGGCCGGGCCAGCACTCGTCGGCAAGCGCCTTGGCCGACGGACTGAACACCAGTCCGCACGCCTCGGCCATCGGACGACTCGAGACGAGCAGCAGAAACGGTTTCCGGGACGGCCGTCCCTTCAGGGCAGCCAGGGAGGTGAGATCTTCTTCTACTGCCCGCGACCCGAGCCCGTACACGGTCTCGGTCGGGTACCCGATGAGTCCGCCGCGGCTCAAGTGATCGATGACGGTGGGGATCGAGGCATCAGCTTCGGCGTCGGTGCGAAACGGCAAGATCACGCGCCACCTGCCTTGGTCACCAGCGCCTCAGCCAGCAGGAGATCCTCGGGCACCGTGACCTTCAGATTACGCGGAGTGTCGGGGACCAATGCCACGGGAACACCGATGGCCTCCGCAAGCGCCGCGTCGTCCGTCGCCAACTGGCCATGCTCCAGGGCACGGCGGTGGGCCTCGGTCAGAACCGATCGTGGAAATCCCTGGGGCGTCTGGGCACGCCACAGGTTTTCACGTGGAACCGTGCCGGCCACGAGCGGCGGGTCGGTCCCGGGGATGGCGCGCTTCAACGTGTCGCGGACCGGTACCGCGGCCACCGCCGCGGTACCGGCACGGGCCAGCGCTATGATGCGATCGATCACATCGCGCTCGGGAAAGGGGCGGGCGCCATCGTGCACCAGCACCAACTCACAGGCCGGAGGAAGTGCCGCGAGACCGGCCGAAACGGAATCGCTCCGTTCCGTCCCACCGGCGACGAGGGAGAGTCGATCACCGACGTGGGGCCGGAGCCACTCCGGGGGCGCGGCCGCATCTTCCGGCGCCAGGACGATGGTGACGTGCACCACGTCCGGATGCTGTGCGAAGGGTCGAAGGGCCCGCAACAACAAGGGCACGCCCAGAAGATCGCGAAACTGCTTGGGCACATCCCCTCCGAAGCGATGTCCAGCCCCGGCGGCCACGATCACCACACCGACGTCACGCATTGATGGCCGGCTCCAGCTGGTCGATGCGCTCCAATCCGACGGTCGTCATTGCCGGGAGGCCGGACGTCGCGCGGGCCGAGGTGAAGCATCGGCGGAAACCGTGCTGTGCCGCTTCTGCCAACCGCCGGTCGCTGCCGCTCACCGGACGGATTTCCCCACCAAGACCCACCTCGCCCAGAAACAAGCCATCGGCCGGTGTCGGCACCTGCCGGAGACTCGAGATGAGGGCCGCGATGACGGCCAGATCGGCTGCCGGCTCGGACACCCTGACGCCGGCACTGATCTGGACGAAGACGTCATGCGACCCGAGCCCGATGCCGGCCCGGCGGTCCAGAACGGCGAGCAGCACGGCAAGGCGCTTGGGGTCGAGCCCGGTGACGACTCGCTGCGGCGTGCCGTAACCGGCCGGAGCGGTGAGCGCCTGGACTTCGACCAGCATGGGGCGGGTCCCTTCCATGAGAGCCGTGACCGCGGTGCCGCTGGTGCCTTCGGCCCGCGCGGCAAGAAACACCGCGGAGGGGTCCGGCACCGGCACCAGTCCCTGCCCGGTCATGGCGAACACGCCCAACTCGTCGACCGACCCGAAACGATTCTTGGTGGCACGCAGCAGGCGGTGGTCAAGGCTGCCTTCGCCTTCGAAGTACAAGACGGTGTCGACGATGTGCTCCAACGTCTTGGGACCGGCGATACCGCCCCCTTTGGTGACATGCCCGACGACCACGACGGTCACGTTCTCTTCCTTGGCGAAGCGCATCAAGGTCGCCGCCGATTCCCGTACCTGCGACACGCTTCCCGGACTGCTTTCTACCCCGTCGGCACCGACGGTCTGGATCGAATCGATGACGACGATTTCGGCACGAATCTCCCGGGCGGCGCCCATGATCGTCTCCACCTGTGTGTCGGCGACGACATGGACCGCGCCGGCCTCTTCTTCGAGACGCGCGGCGCTCAGTCGCAACTGAGCCGCAGACTCCTCGCCCGTCTCGTAGAGGACCCGCCGGTCACGCGCTTCCAGGCGTGTCGCCACCTGCAACAGGAGCCACCTGCAACAGGAGGGTGGACTTGCCGATGCCAGGCTCTCCGCCGATGAGGACCATCGACCCCGGGACCAGGCCGCCGCCAAGCACCAAATCGAATTCGTCAATCCCGGTGCGCCACCGTTCGACGGGCTCGTCGCTTCCCGCCGACAACAGCGCGGCGGACGACGCCGGCACGCGACGCGTTCCGCCGCTCGGTCTGCTGGCGGGAAGGCTCACCTCGGCCACGGCGTTCCACTCCCCGCACCCCTCACAGCGCCCGACCCATTTGGGGTGGTCGTGCCCGCACTCGCCACACCGGTACCTGGTGCGGACCTTAGTCGACGTCACTCGGGTCCTGGCGGTCGGTATGGTCGAGGAATCGGGTACATGACTTCTGGAAGAAGAGGTCGATGGTACCGGTAGGGCCGTTGCGGTGCTTCCCCACGATAACCTCGGCCTTCCCCTCGAGACTGTTGCCGTCCTTGTCGACGGGCCCCTCGTACATCTCCGGGCGGTGAATGAAGAGCACGACGTCGGCATCCTGTTCAATGGCCCCTGAGTCTCTGAGATCTGACAGGATGGGCCGTCGGTCGCCCCCACGCTGTTCCGACGCGCGTGACAACTGGGACAGCGCCATGACCGGGACGTCGAGTTCCTTGGACAGCGCCTTGAGGGACCGTGAGATCTCCGAGATCTCCTGGACACGGTTCTCCACTCGTTCCGGGCTGCGCATCAGCTGCAGGTAGTCGACGATGACCAGCCCGACTTCTGACTCGGCGCGGAGCCGGCGTGCCTTGGAGCGCATCTCCAGCAGGGTGAGGCCCGGCGTGTCGTCGATCCAGATGGGGCAGTTCTGCAAGATCCCAGCGGCACGAGCCAACTGGGTGAAATCCGAGTCCCGCAGGTTGCCCCGCCGCACCTTCTGACTGTCGACCAGCGCTTCGGCACAGAGCATCCGCTGCACCAGCGAGGCCTTGGACATTTCCAGCGAGAAGATGGCGATGCCGGTGCCCTCTTCGGCGGCGGCATGGGTCGCGACGTTGAGGCAGAACGCCGTCTTCCCCATGGAAGGACGGGCGGCCACGATGACCATCTCCCCTGGCTGGAACCCCGCGGTCATTTCATCCAAATCTGCGAAGCCGCTGGCGACACCGGTAACCGTTTTCTGGGCCTTGTGGAGCGTCTCGATGCGCTCCATGGTGGGCCACAGCATCTCTTTGATGCGCGTGAAGCCCTCGTCGCCCCGTTCCTGCGAGATCTGAAAGATGCGCGACTCGGCGCGGTCGAGGAGATCCCCTGCGGTGGCTCTGCCTTCGTAGGCCTCGGAGATGACGGCAGTGGAGGTCTCGATGAGCCGCCGCAGGATGGCCTTGTCGCGGATGATCTTGGCGTGGAACTCGAGGTTGGCCGCCGTCGGGACGGCATCGACCAGTTCCGCGATGTACTCGACGCCTCCGGCTTCATCCAGTTCGCCACGGCGCAGCAGTTCGTCCCGGAGGGTGACGTGGTCGATGACGGTGTGCTGCTCCGTCATGGCCAGCATGGTCCGGAACAGCCGCCGGTGGCCCTCGCGATAGAACATCCAGTCTTCGAGCAACTCGGACGCCCTGAGCGCGGCGTCCTGATCGAGGACCATGGCGCCGAGCACGGCCTGCTCGGCCTCGTTGTTCCAGGGAGCGGCTCGTCCTACGTAGGGATCAGCGGTCGAGGAGCTGTCGGGCGATACGGACGTCATCCCAGGTCGGCTTCTTCCAGTTCGGGTTCCGCAGGAGCGCGGCGGGATGATACGTCACCACGAGGGGGATCCCTCCGTAGGTGTGCACCTGTTCCCGCAACTGCCCCAGACTCTTGCGCACGCCGAGGAGACTCTCCGCGGCGGTCCCACCGAGGGCCATGATGACCTTCGGCCGGATCAGGGCGACTTGACGTTGAAGATACGGAAGGCAGGCTGCCACTTCGTCCGGCAAGGGCTTCCGATTCTGCGGAGGCCGGCACTTCACGATGTTCGCGATGAACACGCTCTCGCGCGGGATATGTATAGCCTTGAGGATGGTGTTCAGCAACTCCCCTGCGGCACCGACGAACGGGCGACCTGTGGCGTCTTCCTTCGCCCCGGGGCCCTCCCCGATCAGCATCAGTCGCGCCTCAGGGTTCCCTTCTCCGGGCACCGCGTGACTGCGCCCTTCCGCCAGGGCGCACCGCGTGCACGACGACACCGCGGTCGCGACGGCGTCCAGGGACTCGAGCGCGGCGGGACCGTCGTCGAGCAGCGAGGCCGTCGGCAGCTCCACCGCGATGCCCGGACCGGGGATCTTCGGTGCGTCC